>DASYXA010000120.1:0-39883 GCA_035935465.1 Candidatus Limnocylindria bacterium
GACGTCGCGCTCGCGGCGAATTACACCGGTACCGGCGCGGTCGCCATCCACGGTGGCCAGTTCACCGGCAGCCTGCTGAACGTTTCGTCGACCGCGGACGCGGTGAACGCGACGAGCTCGCTCGTGAGCCTCTCGGGTCCACTCACCAAGGGCAACCTGCTGAACCTCCTCGTTTCGGGGACCTACGCCGGAAGTGGCGTGGTCTATGTCGACCTCACGACGGCCACCGGAGCGCCGACGGGCAGTGGCGTCGTCGTGAATACCTCCGGTGCGTACACCGGTCGGTTCATCGACCTCCAGCTCGCCGGCACGTCGAAGTTCAATATCACGCCGACGACGATCAACACGACCGTGGCCTTTGCCCAGACCGGCGCCGTGGCGTTCTCGACCGGTACCGGCGCCGTCAGCCTCAATGGCGCGACGACGCTCAGCAGCTCGTTCAGCCAGACCGGCGCGAACACCTTCTCCACCGGCACCGGTGCGATCAGCCTCAATGGCGCGACGACGCTCAGCAGCACCTTCAGCCAGACCGGCGCGAACACCTTCTCGACCGGCACCGGTGCGGTCGCGATCAACGGCAACACCACCCTGGCCCAGGGCTTGACGCTCACCCTCGCCGGCACGAACGGTACCGCCTCCACGCCGATCACCGCCCACTACTCGAACACTGCGAGCCTCAACTTCCCGAGCATCAACGGTTCGTGCTCCAACCTCACGATGACGGTCACCGGCGCGCGTGCCGGTGACACGACCATCGCGACCCCGCAGGGCAACGGCGCGCCGAGCATCATCAGCGGCACCACGTACTGGATCGCCTGGGTCTCGGCCAACAACACGGTCACGATCCGCGCGTGCGAGACCCAGGGCGCCGCGATCAACCCGGGTGCCGAGACCTGGCGCGCCGACGTCTGGAGGCACTAGCCTGCGCAGCGTGCCCCCCGCCAGCGTCTTCGTTATTTCGACCGCCACTGTTCGGCGAGTGGTCTTCCTGCTCCTTGCGATCGCTGTGATCGGCGCGGCGGTCTACTTCGGCCGCGGTCTCATCGGTCGGCCGCCGACCGCCGCCGACCAGATCGACCGTGCTGCGTACCAGGTCGTGTTCCTGACGACGGGGCAGGCGTTCTACGGGAGGCTCTCGATACCGGATACGGACACGTATCTCCTGAGCGACGTCTACTACCCGGTGACGAACGACACCGGCCTGCGGCTCCTGAAGCGCGGGACCGAAGTGTTCGGCCCGCGGGACCCGATGGTCATCTCCGGGCGTCAAGTGCTGTACTTCGAGAATCTCCGCGACGATTCCGACATCGTCGTCGGCATCAAGGCGATCAAGTCCGGTCAGGGTGGCAGTGCGCCGACCACCGCGCCGGCGACGGCGCCCGTCGCCACCGCGACCGCTCGGCCGTCAGCGACGCGCTGACGGTGCGATCTCTCGCCGTTCGCGCCGCGCGCCTGGCGGCCGGCATCGTCGTGTTCGCGCTGCTCTTTGCGCTCGTTCGCTGGTGGGACTTCGCGCTTCCGAGCTTCGGCGCGGCGAGATATCAGGCGGTGTTCCTGAGCAACGGCCAGACCTACTTCGGCCGCTACATCGACCGCATCGGCCCCTACGTGAAGATCGACGGCGCCTACTACATCCAGCAGACGCCGACCGCGACCGAGGACCATCCGAACTCGCCGCCCGAGTCGAAGCTCACCCGGCGCGGCACGGAGCTGCTGCACCAGCCGCTCCCGTTCGTGCTCATCCCCAAGACCGCGATCCTCTTCGTCGAGGACCTGCGGCCCGACTCCGCGGTCGCGCAATTCATCATCAAAGACGGTGGCGGAAAGTGACCACACGCTCGTCGGTCTGGCGGATCGCGCGCTGGCTCGTCGTGCCGGTGGCAGCCGTGGTGCTTGGCGCAACCGTCGACCCCGCGGCACTGCCGTTCAGCGGCGCCGAGAAGATCTACGCGGTCTTCCTGCTCGACGGGCAGGCGTACTTCGGTCACCTCGAGGACGTGCCCTGGTCCGACTCGGTGACCCTGACCGACTCCTACTACTTCGAGGATGCGCGCAAGACGACGACGGAGCTCCCGGTGGGTCTGCTGAAGCGCGGTGGTGAGCTGCACCAGCCGGCCGACGGCATGCGGATCCGGCGCGACAAGATCCTCGCGATCGAGCGTGTCGGCCCCGACTCGCCGGTCGCGCGAGCCATCGAGACGCAGCGTGCGATCGACCGGGGCGCCGCGCGATGAGCCAGCGTGCCGGGCGCCGCAGGAGCATGTTCGTCCTGCCGGTCGGACTCGTCGTGCGCACCGTCGTCGTCGTGCTCGCGGCGTTCGCGCTGATCGGCGTCATCGCCACCGGCACGATCGCGCGGCTCGCCGGCGGTGCCGTCGTCGCCGATCCCGCGACCGTCGCCGCTCAGCGGTCGGTGGCCGAGCGCGACCTCGAGCGCGGCTACGAGCAGGCCACCGGGCAGGTGCGCAAGGCGCGCGGCCTGAATCTCGCCATCAGCGCGCAGCAGGCCGACACCATCGCGAACAAGGCGCTCGCGGATCTGTTCACGCTCCGGCACAGCGCGCTGATCACGATCTCGCAATCGATCGGCGGCTCGGCGGATGCGGCCGAGTCCTACGCCAAGTCCACGGAGCAGGCGCTCGATGCCAAGGCGGCCCAGCCGCAGCCATCGGCCGATCCCGTGCTGCTCGCGCCGCGGTTCTACGCGATCGTGTCCCGATTCAATCAGCTGGCGACGCAGCTCACCGATCAAGCGGTCGCGGACCTGACCCAGGCCGCGTCGCCGGCACCGACGCCCAGCGCGCGGCCGACCCCCACGCCCAGCCCGACCAGATGAGGTAGGTCGTGTAGCGCAAACGGTGGATGTGCCGGTCGCAACTCGCGATCAGTGCCTTTCAGTACTAGTACCCGACCGGTACCTCCGGCTAGCCTTAGTGCGATTCACACCGGTCCACGTGACCGCACGTGCGCGCGCGAATGGCGATGGAGGGAGCTGCGGGGGTGGTCTCAGCCCGGCGTCGCGTCCTCTCCGGCTCGCTCCTCGGCCTCCTGTTCACCCTCCTCTCGGCAAGCGTCGCGGTCGCGGCGTTCGCGCCGCAACCCGGCTTCAGCGCGACGAATTACGCGACGCTCCCGGCCGGAGGCACATCCACCGGCGTCGCCTTCATCGGTACGGTCATGTACTCGCTGGACTCGGCCAGCGGTCAGCTGTACGCGACGGCATCGGCCGGGACGACCGTCGCCGTCGGGACGCCGATCGGCGGCGCGCCGGCGGGCATGGCCGCCAGCGGGGGTTCCCTCTACGTCACGAGGCGCACGCCGAACGACATCGTGAAGGTCGATCCGGCGACCGGCGCGTTCACGACGGTGGTGCTCAGCGCGGCCGTCGCGGACACGGTCATGATCGGGGTCGCGGCTGACGCCGCCGGCAACCTCTTCGTCGCGACGGCTGCCGGCTACATCTGGACGGTGCCGACCGCGCCCACCATCGGCACACCCTCGATCGATACCCAGCTCACCGGCAACCCGGCGGTGTACGGGATCGCCGTCGACTCGGCCGGGACCCTCTACGTGTCGGTCACGACGGGTGCGGCCAACGGCATCTGGCAGATCAAGGGCCCGATCGGCGCGCGCACGTCGACCGGATCGATCGGCGCTCCCGTTTCGGGCGCGCGCGGCGTCGGCATCATCCCGGGATACGTCCTCGTCAACAACACCGACGGCTCGATCACGAAGCTCATCGTCCCCGGGGTCGGGAGCGGCGCCGACGCGCTCGCGCTGACCGGTGGCCTCGTCGGCGACCTCGGCGCGATCGGCACCGACGGCTGCTTCTACGCGAGCCAGGGCAACACGGTCGTGCGCCTCGCCGACGCGAATGGCCTGTGCAACCTGGGCAACGCCGCGCCACCCCCGCCGGCGCCGACGCTCGTGCTGGCGCGGACCTCCACCAACGCGCCGTACATCGGCAACGGCGACCAGACGTTCACCGCGACGCTGACCAATGTGCCTGCCCCCGACGGAACCGCGGTGAACTTCACCGTGACGCGCGGCACCACGTCGACGGTCTATCCCGCGCTCGCCGGTCCGACCGGTGTCGCCTCGTTCAGCTACGCCGCCACCGCGATCGGGACCGACACGATCACGGCATCGGCGGTGATCAACAGCACCCTCATCACCTCGAACGCCGTCAGCATCACCTACACCCGTGCGCTCGACTTCATCGTTCCCACGATCACGTACACCGTGACCGGCGCGCACAACACCGGCCCGGCCTTCGCCTGCCCGCAGGCCGGGATCGGCACGCCGGGCGTCGTCGAGTACTGCGGCTGGTACACCTCGCAGCCGGTCGTTCACTGGAATGTCACGACGACCGGGCCGTCGGGCGCCGTCTGGAACTGTCCCGACTACGTCCTGCTCGGGAACAGCCCGTCGACCGGCACCCCGACGACCTGCTTCGCGAACAACGGCGACGGCAAGGGCTCGACGTCGCTGACCGTGTACCTCCAGGCGCTGACCACGCCGCCGACGATCACGGCCAGCGCCACGACGCCGAACGGGCCGTACACCGGTGGCTGGACGAACCAGAACGTCACGGTGTCGTTCGCCTGCGCGAGCGACCCGACCTTCGGTCCGGCCAGCCCGATCGTCAGCTGCACCCCGCCGGTGACCGTGTCGGCCGAGGGCACGACGACCCTCGTGTCCGGTACCGTGCTCGACATCGCGGGCACGACGGCCAGCACGACGTACGGCCCGATCAAGATCGACAAGACGCCGCCGACCATCTCGGTCGCGGCGAAGCTGGCCGACAACACGGCGTACACCTTCGGTCAGTGGACGAGCCAGGACGTGACGCTGACCTTCACGTGCGCGGATCCGGGAACGGTCTCGTCCGGCGTTGCGTCGTGCCCGCCCACGCAAACGATCACCTCGACGCGGGGGATCACTCCGGCCTCCGTGACCGACAACGCCGGCAACGTGGTCACGATCCAGGTCGGTGCGATCAATATCGACAAGACCGTGCCGACGATCGTGGCGACCGCGACCGCGGGCGCGAGCCCGTACAGCGGCGCGAGCCCGACGAACCAGACGGTCGTCGTGACCTTCGCCTGTGGCACGGATGGCGCGCCGGTGACCTGCCCGCCGGCGCAGACCTACGCCGGCGAGGGGACCTTCACCGCGAGCGGAACGGCGACGGACGCCGCCGGCAACAGCGCGACCGCGTCGTTCGGTCCGTTCTCGATTGACCTCACCGCCCCGACCATCACGGTCGTCGCGACGCTCGCGGACGGTTCGCCGTACGGGTATGGCGCCTGGACGACCCAGAACGTGCGGCTGACCTTCGCCTGCGCCGATGCGGCGGGGATCGGCCCGTCGGGTGTCGCTACGTGTCCCACCGACACGACGGTCAGTGCCACCCAGGCGGCGTTCACGGCGACGGTGACCGACCGTGCCGGGAACATCGCCACCGCCGCGGTGGGCCCGATCAACATCGATCGCACCCCGCCGACGATCACCGCCGCCGCGACGGTGGGCGGTGTCGCCTACAGCGGCACCAGCGCGACGAGCGGGCCGGTGGTCGTGGCGTACACCTGCGGCACCGACGGCGCGCCGGTCACCTGTCCCGCGGCGGTCACGTACACGCTGCCGGGCACGTACACCGCGACCGCGACGGCGACCGATGCGGCGGGCAACATCGCCACGGCATCGTTCGGGCCGTTCACGATCCTCGCGACGCAGCCGACCACCCTCACCATCACGTCCCTGCCGCGGCTGCCGCGAGGTGCGACGATCGTCACCGCGAAGCTGCTCGCTCCGGGCGGCGTCCCGGTCGTCGGACGGACCGTGCAGTTCGCCGCCGGCACCGTCACGGCGACGGGGGTCACGAATGCGAGCGGCGTCGCGACCGCGACCCTGACGCTCAAGAAGGGCAGGTACATCCTGACCGCCACGTTCGCCGGGGACGGTGCGTACCTTGCCTCCACCGCGAAAGCCGTGCTGGTCGTCGTCGCCAAAGCGGGCGATGACGACGACCGCGACAAGGACGGCAAGGGCGATCGCGGAACGGACGGCAACGGTGATGGCGGGAAGGACGGCAAGGGTGATGGCGGGAAGAACAGCGGCGGCACCGAGAGCCGGTCCGCGAGCGGTGGGCGGGGCTAGCGCTCCCTGAGGCCGACCGGGCGCCGGTCCACGGCCTGGTGATGGCGTTCCGCACGTCGCGGGCCCTCGGCGCTCCCCCGAAAGGCCCATGAACGCCCGGTCCTGAACGCTAGAGTTCGCCCAGCATCGACGTGTCCCGTGGGAGGTCGTGCAATGAGCCAGCCGCAGCCCGGAGGGGGCCTGGAGCACTACCGCGATCCCGTTTCCGGGGACCTGCTGGCGATGGTCGTCCGCGCCGACTTCTCCGGCGGCAAGTACAACTTCTTCACCCCGGACGACTTCCCGCTGCAGCTGGGCACCTCCTTCTATCCCGCCGGCGAGCGCATCCAGGCCCACGTCCACATTCCCCAGCCGCGGCAGGTCGAGCTCGTGAACGAATACATCTACGTGAAGAGCGGCCGGGTGCGGCTCACCCTGTACACCAAGGACCGGTCGCCCGTGACGAAGCTCGAGCTCTCGGCCGGCGACAGCCTCCTGCTCACCGGCGGCGGCCACGGGTTCGAGGTCCTCGAAACCTGTCAGCTGATCGAAGTGAAGCAGGGGCCCTATCTCGGGATGGACGACAAGGTGAAGTTCGGGTGACCGCGGCGCGCATCCCCGTCTGCGAGCCGGCCCTCGACGGCAACGAGCTCGCGTACGTCGCCGATGCCGTCCGTTCCGGTTGGATCTCCTCGGGCGGCGATTATCTCAAGCGCTTCGAGGACGGCTTCGCGGAGTACGTCGGGGTGGAGCACGGGATCGGAACGACAAACGGCACGACGGCGCTCCATCTCGCGCTCGCCGCCCTCGGCGTCGGACCGGGCGACGAGGTGATCATGCCGGACTTCACGATGATCTCGAGCGCGTTCGCGGTCTGCTACTGCGGCGCGATGCCGGTCCTCGTCGACGCCGATCCCGAGACCTGGAACATGGACGTTGCCCAGATCGCGGCGCGGATCGGGCCCCGGACCAAGGCGATCATGGCGGTGCACATCTACGGCCACCCCACCGACATGGACCCGCTGGTCGCGCTCGCGAAGGACCACGGCCTCGCGGTCCTCGAGGACGCGGCAGAAGCGCACGGCGCCGAGTACAAGGGACGGCGCTGCGGCTCGCTCGGCGACCTTGCGGCCTTCTCGTTCTACGCGAACAAGGCGATCACGACGGGCGAGGGCGGCATGGTCGTCACCAGCGATGCCCGCCTCGCCGACGAGTGCCGTTCGCTGCGCAACCTCGCGTTCCCGCGTACCGGTGGCCGCGTGTACCGCCACGACCGGATCGGCTTCAACTACCGGATGTCCAACCTACAGGGCGCGCTCGGGCTCGCGCAGCTCGAGCGCATCGACACGTACGTTGCCGCCCGCCGTTCGCATGCGGCGCGCTACAGCGAGCGGCTCGCGAGCAGCGGTGGCCTGCAGCTCCCGGTCGAGCGCTCGTGGGCCCGCAACTCGTACTGGATGTACGGCGTCGTCCTGCGTGACGACGCCCGCGTCGGGCGGGACGAGCTCGCCGCGCACCTGACCGCGGACGGCATCGAGACGCGACCGTTCTTCCAGCCGATGCACGAGCAGCCGGCCCTCATTCGCTACGGGGTCAGGGCCACCGGCTCGTATCCCGTCGCGGAGCGCCTCGCGGCGCGCGGCCTGTACCTGCCGAGCGGAAGTGACCTCGCCGACGCCGACATCGATCGGGTGTGCGAGCGGATCGCGAAGGAGCTGTCCTGAGCACCGTCTCGGTCGTCCTTCCGACCTTGAACGAGGTCGCCAACATCGTGCCCCTCATCGACGGGCTGTATGCCGCGGTCCCCGCGCTGCACGAGGTCGTGGTCGTCGACGACGACTCCAGCGATGGCACCGGCGACGCCGTCAGGGGATACGCCGCGGCGCACCCCGACCGGCGCGTCCGGCTCGAGGTCCGCACCACCGACCACGGTCTCACCAAGAGCATCGCGCACGGCGTGCGGACGGCGACCGGTGAGGTCGTCGTGTGGATGGACTGCGATCTGTCGATGCCGCCGGAGCTGGTCCCGAGCCTCCTCCACGGCCTCGAGGAGGGCTACGACATCGTCGTCGGGTCGCGCTTCGTGAGCGGCGGCTCGTTCAAGCGGGACACCGCGGGGACCGAGGACTCCGCGCTCGCCGTCGCGCTGTCTCGGCTCATGAACTACGGCGTGCAATTCCTCCTCGATCACCGGTTCAAGGACTACACGAGCGGTTTCATCGCGCTGAAGCGCGCGATCGTCGTGGACCTCGGGCTTCGCGGGGACTACGGCGAATACTTCATCGACCTGCTCTTCCGCGCGCTGCGGGCCGGCTACCTCGTGCTCGAGATCCCGTACGTGTGCCTCCCCCGGCTGCACGGGACCTCGAAGACGGGGACGAACCTCGGGCAGTACCTCCGGCGGGGTCGCGGCTACCTGTCGACCGCGTTCGGTCTTCGGATCGCGGCGCTGGCCGGCCGCGACCGCGCGGTACGGGTCACTCCCGCCGCGCAGCCGGCAGGGGTGTCGACCGACTTCGAGATCCGGCCGATGACGGCGGCGGACATCCCATTCGTGGCCGGTCTCCACCACCGCCTGCTGTTCGACACGCTCAACTCCCGCCTCGGGATCCACTTTCTCTCGCGGCTGTACGCGGGCGTGCTCGCCGATCCGGCTTCGCGCTGCTGGGTGGGCCTGAGCCAGGGGCGGCACGTGGCATTCCTCTCCGCGACGCTCGACCTGCACCGCAGCCAGGGCCGCGTCACCGCCGGCGTCCCGCTTCGCGAACGGTTGATCGCCGGAGTGCACGTGCTCGCGAATCCCCATGACCTGCGGTCGTTCCTCGCTCACCAGGCCCTGCTGATCTACACGCGCGTCCGGTTCGGCAGGCCGTACCCGACGATCCTGACGCTCGGGATCTCCCAGTCGATGTGGGGCACCGGATTCGCCCACCGCCTCGCCGACGAGGCGGTGGGCGGATTCGTGGCCCAGGGGGTGCGGCGCTTCTACGTGGACACGACCTCGGAGAACCTCCGCGCGGCTGCCTTTTACCAGAAGGAGGGCTTCATCGCCGTCGGCTCGATCGCCGGCAACCTGATCTTCCGACGCGAGATCCCGTGACCGCCTGGCTGCGCGGCGAACGTGCGGCCCTCGCCGGGGTCCTCGTCGTCGGCCTCGCGCTCCGCCTCTGGGCCCTCGGCGCTACCGGCTACCCGAGCGATCCCGTGGAGGTCACCCGCTGGGCGCTCGGCATGCGGCAGTACGGGCCACTCGACTTCTACAGCCACATCGCCGGCGGCTACTACCCCGCGGTCCTGTATCTGCTCTGGCCGCTCGCCGGCCTGCTCTCCGGCGACGCGCTGTACACGGCCGTCAAGGGCCTCGCCATCCCGTTCGATCTGGTCACCGGCGTCGTGCTGTACCTCATCGGTCGTCACCATTCGGGTCCGCGCGTTGGCGTGATCGCCGCCGGCCTGTTCGTGCTGAACCCCGCGGCCATCGTCGGGGGAGCCCTGTGGGGCCAGCTCGATGTCATCGGCGCGCTCTGCATGCTCCTCGCGGTCGTGGCGCTCGGCGAGCGGCGCTTCGTGCTCGCGGGGATGGCCGCCGTGGTCGGCGGGATGGTCAAAGCGACCTTCGGAGCGGTCGCCCTCGTCATCGGCGTCGCGTCGCTCGTCGAGGCGTACCGGTCGGGCGATCCACGCCCGCCGGTCAAGGCGATCGCCGGCGGCCTCATCGCCTACGCGCTGGTTGGACTCGGGCTGCGGCTCACGCCCTGGGCGTACCTTGACCTCGTTCGCGAAGGTGCCCTCCGTTTCGCCTACACGTCGTTGAACGCATTCAACGTCTGGGCACTCGTCGCCGGCTTCTTCGAGCCCGACGACGCGTACGTACGCATCGGGGTCGGCCTGCTGCTCGTGGGTCTGGCCGCCACGGTGGTGCCGCTCTGGTGGCGCCGCGATACCGCCGCGCTGCTGGCGGTCGCCGGCGCCGTCGTCCTCGCGTTCTACTTCCTGCCGACGCGTGTCCACGACCGCTACCTCTATCCGGCGATCGTGCTGTTCGCGCCGCTTGCCGCGGCGCGCCCTCGACTGCGCGTGCCGTACATCCTGATGAGCCTCGCGTTCGCGGTGACCCTGCTGTACAGCCTGTGGAATGGGCCCTCTGGACATCGCCTCCTGCCCGGGGGGCTCGATGCGATCGTGTTCGCGCGGGCCGGCGTGTACGCGACCGGCATCGTGCTCGCCGGCGCCTCGGGGGTGTTGCTCTGGCTGCTCGCGCGTGGCGAGTGCACGACCGTGCCGGCACCGGGCGTGGGCGGACCGGTCCGCGGCGCGGCGGCGCTCAAGCGGCTCGCCGCCAGGGTTGCCGCCGTCCACCCGCTCGTGGTCGTGGTGATCGTGTTCAACGCGATCGCGCTTTGGCCGGAGCTCACCTCCGTGCCGAATCTGAACGACGACGCGTATCACCTGCAGCTCGTGGCACGGGCCGCCGACGCGATCTCACGCGGCCAGAACCCGTTCGACAACTGGCTGCCGACGCTCGAGCTCGGCTTCCCGGTCTTCCTGTACTACCAGCAGCTCCCGCACCTCGCGGTCGTGGCCCTCAGCAGCCTGACCTTCGGTGCGATCGACCTGCGGTCGATGTTCGACCTGATCCGCTACTCGCTCCTGGTCATGCTTCCGCTGACCGTCTTCGTGTCCCTTCGCTGGATGGGCTTTTCGCGGACCGGAGCAGCGGCCGCCGGAGCCGCCGCGGCGTTGTTCTCGTCGGATCACCGGTTCGGCCTCGAGTACGACAGCTATCTGTGGCGCGGTTACGGCCTCTACACGCAGCTCTGGGCCGTGCATCTCTCGTTCATCGCGATCGCCGCGCTGTACCGCCTCCTCCACGTGTCTGGTCGGATCGTGCCGGCCGCGCTGGCGGCGGCCGGTGTCGTGCTCGTGCACCTGGTGTACGGCTACATGCTCGCGATCAGCGCCATCGTGCTCGCCCTCGTCGGTCTCGGCCGCTCGAACGCCCGCCGCCGGCTGCTGCTCCTCGCCCTGACCGGCGTCCTCGTCGCGGCGATCGCCGTGTACCTCGTGCCGCCGTATGTCGGCGGCGCCCAAGCCTTCCTCGATGTGAGCCCGTACCTGCCGCGGTACCGCTGGGACTCGTTCGGCGCACCGGCGATCCTCGGCTGGCTCGTGACCGGCGAGCTGTTCGACCACGGCCGCCTGCCGGTGCTCACCGCCCTGACCGCCGTCGGCATCGCCGTCGCGATCGTGCGGCGCGACCGGCTTGGGCTCACCGCGGTGGCGCTGTTCGCGGTCTGGCTCACGCTCTACTTCGGCCGGGCGACGTACGGGCCGCTCGCGGACCTGCTCCCGTTCGCCAACGGTCTGCCGGTCCATCGGTTCATCGGGAGCGTGCAGATCGCCGCGGTGATGCTGATCGGCGTCGCTGCGGACTGGGTCTACGGCCGGATGTGGGCGCTCATCCCACGACGGCGCCGCGGGCTCGCGGCCGCGGCCGTGGCGGTCCTGCTGCTCGCCCCGGTCCTCGCCGAGCGCTGGTCGTACGCGGCCGTGAACCGGGCCTGGATCGAGGAGAGCGCCGCGCTCGTCGCCGCCGACGCGGACGCCGCGCGCGTCGCCGACAGCCTCGCGCACCTTCCACCGGGCCGCCTGTACGCCGGACTGCGGACGAACTGGGGGCAGTCGCTGGATCTCGGCTCCTCGTTCCGCGGGCTGCACCTCTGGGACGTGCTCGCAGCCCGGGGCTTCGACATGGTCCGGCCGCCGGCGTTCTCGTTCTCGCTCAACTCGGACCTCGAGTTCGACTTCAACGACCGTCGCCTCGCCGACTACCAGGTCTTCGACGCGCGCTATGTCGTCGCTCCGCCTGGCGTCCAGCTCCCAAGCGAGCTCCGGACGATCCTCCAGACCTCCCGCTATGTCCTCTATGAGGCCCCGACGACCGGCTACGCGGCCTACGCGGCGATCGTCGCCCGCGAGCGCCCGGCGAGCCAGGCCGATCTGCTCACCGGCCAGCGCCTCTGGCTCGCGAGCGCCGATCCTTCCGCGGCCCGGTACATCCGGTTCGACTTCCCGGCGCCGATCGATGTCGCCGCGCCGGCCGGCGGCTGCAGCCGCCCGGCCTACGAGGACGAACGGATCGCGCCGGGGAGGATCGAGGTGGCGGTCTCCTGCCCCGAGGACGCGACCCTCGTGCTGAAGACGACGTTCCATCCGAACTGGCGGGTGACCGTCGACGGCGCGCCGCAGGTGCCGTTCATGGTGTCGCCGTCCTACCTGGCGGTGGGCCTTCCGGCGGGCCGCCACGTCGTCGTCGCCGAGTACCGCGGATCGTCGTCGCGGGTACCCCTCGTGATCTTCGGCGCGCTCATCGCGGGAGGGCTTGTCGTGTTCCGCCGCCAGATCGAGCGCGCCGGTCGCTAGCTCAGGGCACCGCCGCCGTCGCCCCGCCCCGCCGGAGGTCCGACCAGCCGAGCCCCCGTGAGGGCCTGGGCGATCGAACGCCGGCCACCGCGACGACCAGTAAGAGGATCGACCCCATGAACATGTAGTACGCGGGCGACGTCCAGCTCGACAGCAGCATGAGCGCGAGCATCACGCCGAGCGAGCGGGTCAGCGCATCCGGGATGTCGCGGCTGCCGGTGCGGGTCAGCGCGACCGCGGCGAGGGCTGCCACTCCGACCTGCACGACGAGCGTCGCGGGAATGAGCCGGGCCGCGAGCGCCGGGTCGAACATCTGGAGGATCCCGAGGAGGTTGAGGCCGTAGACGGTGGGCTTGTTGCCGACGACGGCGAGCATGCGCGGCAGCATGCCGGGATCGTCGATGGCGAAGGGGAGGATCGCGAGCCCCACGACCGCGAGCGTCGCGGCGACGTGCCATCGCCCGCGCCGCGTGCCGGCCAGATAGAGCGCGATGAACGCGTACACCGGCCACGCCAGCTGCTTCATCAGGATGCCCAGCGCCAGGACCGGCACGCTCGCCCAGAACGCGATCCGGCCGGCGCGATCGGGTGTCTCGGCCCGCATGAGCAGCAGGCTCGCGCCGAGGAAGAGGAGGGCGAGGGTCGAGTTGTTGTCACCATCGAGTGCGCGGAACGTCCCGAAGAGATACGTCCCGTACATCGCCGTCACCAGTGCGGCGCGTCCCGGCCCGATCCACCGTGCCGTCGCGGCGAGGAGCACGACCGTGAGGATGCTCGTCGCTCGCTCCACGGTGATCGGCGCGACGCCGATGCTCGCGAGCGAGCCGTACAGAACGAGCGGTCCCGGCGGATAGAGGTACACGCCATCCACCATCTGGCTGCCGAGGGCCCGGTACGGGTCGTGCCCGCCCCGCAGCAGGTCCGACGCTTGGGCGATCTCGGCCAGGACGTTGCTCTGGCTCACCGCGGGACGCCACAGGTGCTCGACGATGCCGGCGCCGGCCGCGGCCAGGAGGATGAGCCAGGCGCCGCGGCGGTCGCTCCGCAGCGACAGCAGCAGGCCCGACGCCGCGGCGATGATGACCGGCAAGCCGAACCAGTGACCCTCGAAATAGTGGTCCGTGACATCCTGGATCACCCAGGCGATGGTCAGCCAGCCCGCCGCGAGCGCCGCCAACGCGCCTACCTCTCGGCGGGCGGTCATCGACGGCGGCTGCGACCGGTCATGGCGCAAGACCGTATCGCCGGATGGTCACCAGGAAATACCAGGTGATCAGCACCGAGAGGACGACCGCCCCGCGGAACAGCCGCGAGGGCGGCTGCCAGCCCGCGGGGGTCCAGGCGGCGCCGACCGCCACCAGGACGATCAGGAATGGCTGAAGGTCGAGGCTGTACCGATAGCCGTACTGCTCGTACCCGACGGTGGCGAACAGCCAGCCGGGGATCGACACGAGCGCCGCGGACAGCCCGACCGCCCGCCAGCGGGCACCCCGCCAGATCCTGCCGATCCCCGGAACGAGCCAGAGGACGGCCGGGGTCGTGATCAGCAGGCTCGTGCCGTAGCCGCGCGGACGCAGGAAGAAGAACGGTTCGTTGTCGACGAACACCGGAGGCTGGATGAAGATCGCATAGAGCTTGCGTGGGATGTACGAGAGGCTCATGAACCCGTGGGCGAAGGCCGGGTCGGTCGCCTGGTGTAGCTGCGGACCGTAGATGTCGAACGGATTCCCCCAGCGCAACAGGTCGTACCCGGCCTGGATCAGGGCGAACGGTGCGGCGCCGGCGCCGATGAGCAACGCCGAACGCAGCACTCCGCGGACCGGCGTTCCCTCGCGCCGCGCCAGCAGGAGCAGTCCCGGTGCGGCCAGGCCCGCCGGCGTCCGGGCGAGAGCGGCCGCTCCGACGCACGCGCCGATGAGGAATGCCGAGCGGCGCGTCGCGGCGAGGGAGAGGGCGAGCGAGAGGAAGAACATCGCGGTCGCGTGTGCGGCGAACCACGAGCGGCCGTCGGTGGACGTGAAGAGCAGTGTCGTGCCGAAGCTGGACAGGATCGCGCACCACACGGCGAGACCGCGTGGAACGGACAACGCCCGCAACGCGAGGAACAGCGGCACGATGCTCAGGGCGCCGAACACCGCCGACACGAAGACCTCGATCTGGTCGTGGGCGCCGAAGGGCACGACCGGGAGCGCGAGGATCGCTGGAAGCGGTGGCTGGACGTTGTAGAAGTGCCCGTCCCGGCCGACCTCGATCTCCGACAACGGCGTACCGTCGAGCCAGAGCCGCCCGTGCCAGATCGCGTCCGCGAGGCGGCCGAAGTAGTCGAACGGCGTGCGGTGCCCGACGATGAGCGCGAGGTAGATCGCGAGCGCCGCAACACCGAGGACGATCGCGACCGACCGGTCGTCGCGGGTCAGCCGGGCGCGGAACGAACCGATCACGGGCGCGCGGTCAGGCGGCCGCGATCACCGTTTCGGAGAGGCCGTCGGCGAAGGCGAGGACGGTGGCGCCGCGGTCGGCGCGGGTCCCGGGGCAGCCAGGGATGGATCGAGCTGCCTGCCGCGGGCGACCTCCGCATCGCCTTCGGCGACCGAGCCACTGATCCTGAGCAAGAGGCCCATGTTGTAGTGCGCCGCGGCGTTGTTCGGGTCGAGCCCGATGACCCTGCGGTAGAGCGCGATCGCGTCGGCGACCGCATCCTGCTGGGCCCGGACGTACGCGAGGCCGAACATCGACGGGACATGGCTGCCATTGATCTCCAGCGCCTGGCGGTAGTAGCCCTCGGCGATCGCCGGCTTGTTGGCGACCCGCGCGATCTGACCCAGGTTGTAGAACGCCAGGAGGTTGTGGGGGTCCGCGGCGAGCGTCTCGTAATACGCCTTCTTGGCGTCCTCGGGCTTGCCCGCGTTCTGGGCCGCCACGCCCCGCGCCAGCGCGTCACCGGCGGGATCGGCGCTGCCGGAGTTGCAGGATACGGCGACCGCTCCGGCGAGCAGGAGACCCGCGAGGCCGAAGCGCGCCGAGCGCATCACGAGGGACTCACGCATGGACACACTCCGTTCCCAGGGTGGACCCGGACCGCCGTAGCGGACCCGTAGCGGCGAGCGTACCCGGCGGTCCGGCGGTCCGGCTCGTTCTTTCGGGGGAGGGGCGGAACGACCGCACTACCCGCTTCGGGTGAGGTGGGCGGCCCGCGCGGCGGCTAGCGTCCGTTCCGTGGTGGGAAGGAAGCGCTCGCGAGCCCCGGAGGTCCTCGATTCCCCGGTCGACCTGGCGTCCCGCATCGGCGGAGCGGCCCCTGCCGGGCCGGTCCCGGCCGCTCCGGAGACCGTCCGCCGGGTCGACGGGCCGATCGAGTCCGCCCGCGCCGTCCGCGAGCGCCCGGTGCTGATGATCGGCGCGAACGAGGCGCCGGCCAGCGGGCCGATCGACGCCCGTCCGCAGGAGCAGCTGGCCGCGGCCGCCGGGCCGATGCTGATCGGCCTCGAGGAGGCTCTCGTCGTCGCCACGGCGCCGCCGGCGGCGCCCGAGCCGGTCGCCGATGACCTGGCCGCGCAGCCGCCGCTGGTCACGGTCCGCGAAGCCCCGGCGCCCGGCGAGATGGACCTGGTGGTCACGCCCCTCGCGACGCCCGATGACTGGCATCACTTCGAGCTCGCGCTTCGGCGTGTGCCGGGGGTCGGCCCGCTCCGGATCGAGTACTACCGCGCCGGGATCCTGAAGCTCCGGCTCCAGTGGTCCGGCCCGGAGCGCTTCGCGTACGCCGTCGCGAGCGTCCCGGGCTACCGGGTCGGGATCCTCGGCGAGGATCGCAGCACCGTCCAGATCCGCGTCGCCCGCCACTAGACCGTGCTGCCCACGCCTATGGCGTGACCAGATGCACCGGGTTCCCGCGGATGTTCACCGACCAGGTCGCCGTGTCGTTCCCTCCGCCGCCACCGCTGAGGTCGTACTCGACCTTCCACCATCCCGGCCCTGGCTCGCCGGGAGGCGTCGGCGCGATGTAGCCCACCGGGAGCACGACATCGATGGTGAGGAGCTGGTTGTCGTAGCGATTCGTCCCGCCGCTCGCGACCTGGATCTGGGTCGCAGCGATCCCGCTCGTGGGCGGGCCACCCCCGGACGCGATCCAGTTGAACGTCGCCGGCGTGTATCCGGTCGTCGTCGGCATGAGGATCTTGATGGACGCGTTCCCACCGACATCGCCAAGATCGTGGACCTTGATCTCCAGCGTCTTCCCCGCGTGGACTGCGGCGATCTGGGCGAGGTAGAAGATCTGGCTCGTGTTCACGGGCAGGTTGTTGTAGGTGCACATCCGGCTCTGCCCGTAGACCTGGGGCGTGCCGCCCGTCGCCGTGGCCATGATGCCGAACATGTTCTCGGCATTGGTCCCGTTGTTGTTCGAGCTGCTCGTGGTGACCTGGAGCCGATAGGCACCGGCGGCGAGCCCTGTCGCCATCTGCCACCACGCGTTGTGATACGGATCGGCGCTGCAGTCCGCTGAGCCGCTTCCGTTGTAGCCGGCCCCGTAGTTCCCATTGCCCTTGTACCCGGCGCTCTTGTCCACCTGATTGATGCTCGTGAAGCGACCCCCGTCGGTCGCGAGCAGGATGTCGTCCGACGTCGAATAGGGAGTCCCGTTCATGTCCCAGAGCTTGAACTCGGTCGTGACCGGGTCGTTGCCGCCGTTGCCGATCCAGTGATCGCCGGTGCCGAGCTGGATGCCGTTCGCCGGTCCGGCGGTGCCGACGCCGGTGGCGCAGAACGTCGCGTCGTAGATGTACACCGTGCCATTCGTCGCGCCGGCGGGGACGTCGACCTCGTAGCTGTAGCCGAGCGGGTCGTACTGGGTGTTGAGCGTCGGATTCCCGTTGTAATAGGTGGAGTAGAGGTCGCCGTTGCCCCGGTTGCCGCCCTTCGTGATCTCCGCGCCCCAGAAGCCCTGCGATGCGAGCGGCCCTCCGCCGCCCGCGCCGTCGACCTGGGCGCAGGTGGCGTTGCTGCAGAGCTGCGAGATGCCGTAGTAGTTCTGCGGACTGCCCATCGGGACCGGGAGGATGAACTCCGCGCGGGCGTTCCTCGTGCTGGTGATCTGATTCACGCCGAACACCCGCATGAACCAGGTCCGGACCGGCGCGCTGACCACCACGTCCAGCATCTGGGTGTTCACCGCATCCTGCGCGGCTGTGACGGTTACGCCGCCGACCCCGTCGGCGTACCCGTTCTGGGCTGTCGCGGCCTTCGCCGCGGTGCGGGCCCCCGGGACATTGGACGGCAGGTACACCGAACCGGCCAGGGCGCCGGCGTCGGCCGCGCGCTGGACGCGAACGAGATTCAGCTGGAACCATGCGACATCGACCACCAGCCCGACGAACCCCATGAGCACACTGAGCAGCAGCGCGACGAGCACGATCGCCTGACCGCGCTCGTCCCCCCGCCGCAACGCGGCCGCGAGCCTACTGGGTCGCATTGAGCACCATGACCGTCGTGTCCGTGAGGTTCCATGACGCGAAGCCCGGGAGGAAGTAGCGGAGCGGGCTCTTCGCCTGGTAGGCGTACTTGATCGTGACCCCGAGCGCGTCGGCCGGGATCACGTTGCTCCGGCTGCAGGCCTGCCAGCCGGGGCTGCCGGATGGCCGGAAGTCGAGCGCCGCGCCGTCGATCACCGGCCCGCCGTTCAGCGCGTAGGTCCAGACGTTGATCGACGTCCCCGACACGCCGCCCGCGCCGGTGGCTTTGAAGATGTCGATCTCGCTGACATTCGCGAGGTCGATCTCGGTCCCGGCGCCGGTCAGCGATCGCTCGACCGACGCGATGATCTGCGGGTCCACGCCGGCGGCGTTCGGCGACTGCCCCGCACCGCAGCCGAGCGGGTTGCCGCCGTTCGCGAGATTCGAGCCCATCCGGGCGCCCTCGCGTGTCGCGGCGCTGATCGTGATGTGGCTGCTGAACAGGAAGCCCATCTCGACGAGCCCGAAGACGAGCGGCATGACCAGCAGCGACAGCAGCAGCGCGACCTCGATGGTCGCCTGGCCGCGCTGGCCACGCCAGGCGGTCACTGCTGCGGCTCGACGCGGGTCGCCGAGGTGAGATTGAACGTCAGCGAGCCGAGCGAGATCTGCGCCACCGACGTGACCCAGCTGTGGGTGTACGTGATCGTGACCCCGATGTTGTCCGGCCCGACGTGTCCGCCGCCGCATCCGGCCAGGACATCGCACCGGTCGGCCTCGAGGTAGAGGCCGGTGCTCAGCGTGTACGGCACGGTCAGCGAGCTGCCATTCCCGTAGCTGCAGGTCGTGGTGCCGGTCCGGGTGTACAGATTCTCGGTGCCGCTCTGTTCGACGCCGTTCTTGTCGGACCAGAAGATCTTCACGGTCTGCACGCGCACCGGCCGGGCGGGGGAGACGATGTCCCGCTCGATCCGGTCCAGCACGACGCAATCCGTGCCCGCGATGCTGCCGCCCTCCGCCGCGAGCATCGATGCGTCGCGCGCGGCGAAGAACACGCTGTCCCGCGAGTTGAACGCGAGCGCGAATTCGACGAGGCCCGTGATGAGCATCAGGAGGACCGGGAGGATCAACGCGAATTCGACCAGGCTCTGCCCATCATCACGCCTCATGGCTGCAGAACGGCGCGACATGGCGGGATGCTATGAGCGCGAGCGCGTCGCAAAGCGGTACGTTCCGACCGCTCTTCGTTCGGAACTGAACGAGACCTGAACGGTATGCGGTTGAGACTTCGGATGAGCTTCGGGTGACGTAGGCTCGGCACGGACTTTCATGAACGGTTCGCTGTCGGTTCAGTCCGCGTTCAGGGCGCCGCAGCGCACCGCGCTGCTCGTGGAGGACGACGAGGGCGTGCGGCGGATGCTCGAGCGCCATCTCGAGCGCGCGGGGTTCGTCGTGCGGGCCGCGGCGGGCGAACGCGATGCGCTCCGGCTCGCCGACGGCGCCGACGTCGCGATCGTCGATCTCGGTCTCGCGCAGGGCACCGGCGCGGCGGTCTGCGAAGGGATCCGCGCGCGGCGCGCGACCTCGACCATGCCGCTGGTCGTGCTCACCGCGCGCGACGATCTCGAGACGAAGCTCCGGCTGTTCGCCGCGGGCGCCGACGACTACCTCACGAAGCCGTTCGAGCCGCTCGAGCTGCTCGCGCGGATCGAAGCGACCGCACGTCGGACCGACGCGCGGACCGAATGGCGCCGAGTCGGTCCGCTCGAGGTGAGCGACGGTGGAGATGCGGTCCTCAACGGCACGGCGCTCCCCCTCACCGCCGCCGAGCGCGACGTGGTCGGACGGCTCGCGGCGAGCTACCCCGGCGCCACGCCGCACGATGCGCTCCGGCGCGCACCGTGGCGCAGGTCCGGCACGTCATCGGACAACGTCATCGAGGTGGTGGTGGGGCGGATCCGCAAGAAGCTCGTGGCCGCGGGCGGCGGCATCGAGATCCACTCGGTGCGCCGCGCCGGTTACGTGTTCCGCATCGTTCGTCCGCGACCAGCGCGATCTGAAGGGATGGTGGATCAGTGACCAGACGCATCGCATCGGCCTTCGTCCTCGCGCTCGGCTTGCTCGTCCTCGCGCCAGGCGTCGCGCTTGCCGGTCCGGAGTGGTGCGACGACGGCAGCCCGCCGCCGAACGACTTCCGGTTCCGGATGACGGGCGCAGGGAGCGTTGTCTCGAGCACCAGCTGGCTCAGGAGCACGACCGGCGGGACGATCGACCTCAAGGCCGGGATCAATACCCTGGTCGGCGGCGTCGCCTACGGCATGGCCACGGCGATCGTCCATGCCGGCATCAAGGACCCGTGACCCGGAGCATCCGGGCGGCGGGCGCGGTCACGCGGCGGTTCGATCCGCGGATCGCCCTCGCCGCGGCGGCCGTCGCGCTGGCCGCCGCCCCGCTCGAGGTGGCCGCCGGGCTCCGCGAGCCCGCCTCGCTGTCCTGGCTCCCGATCAGCGTGCCGATCGGGCTGTTCGCGATCATCGCGCTCGCCCGTCCGTTCGAGCCGGCGCCGGGCGAGAAGTTCAGCCTGGGCGCCGCCGTCGCGTTCTTCGCCGCGCAGGTCCTGCCCGCCGCGGACGCCGTCGCCGTCATCGCCGCAGCGGCGCTCATGACGCGCCTGTACCAGGGGCGTTCGGCCATCAGCACCATCGTGAACGTCAGCTCCCTCGCCGGGGCCACGGCTGCCGCCGCGCTCGTCGTGTCGATCGCCGCGCTCCCCCGGATCGCGGTGACGACCCTCTCCGGGGCCGCGTTCTGGGCGTTCACCCTCGCGACGATCGGTCTGATGGTCGGGGCATCCGGCGGGCCCGCCGCCGCGCTCGCGTTCCTCCGCCGCGAGGCCGTGCCGACGGCGACGCTGATCTGCCTCGGGGCGATCGGCGGCATCCTGTGGCAGCGTGACGTGCTCGCGATCCTGCTGCTCGTGATCCCGCTCGTCGCCGTCGAGGCCGGTCTGCGCCACGCGGCCCGCGAGCGTGCGGCGCTGGCCGCGCTACGCGAGGCGCACGAGGCCCAGCGGCGATTCGCCGAGGACGCCGCGCACGAGCTCCGCACGCCGCTCACCGCGCTCATCGGCGATCTCGCGTTCGTCGATCGCGCCCACCTCGCGCCGGCGGAGGCGGCCGCGATCGGCGACGCCCAGCGCACCGCCGACGCGCTCCGCGGCCTCACCGACCGGTTGCTGAGCCTCGCCCGCTCCGGCGTGCCGAGTGGCGGGGCGCAGGGGGATCTTGCGGACGTCACGCGCGATGTCGTCGGCCGGGCGACGCCCCGGCCGGACGTCGCGCTCCGCCTCGATTCGGCTGAGCACGTCGCTGTCCGTATGTCGTCCGAGCTGCTGGCGGTCGTCGTGGGCGACCTGCTCGCGAACGCGATCGCGTACACCGAGCGCGGCGCGATCGATGTGAAGGTCGAGGCCCGCGCCGGCGCGGCCTGGCTCACGGTGTGGGACACCGGTGTCGGGATCCCGGGCGAGGACCTCGACCGGGTGTTCGACCGGTTCGTCCGCGGGTCGAACGCGCGGACGCTCGCGCCCGGAAGCGGGCTCGGGCTCGCGATCGTCAAGCGCGTCGTCGACGCGCACGGCGGAAGCATCAGGGTGACGAGTGCGGTCGGGCGGGGAACGCTGGTCGAGGTCCAGCTCCCGCTCGTCACGGCGGGCATCGTCCCGGCCGCGGTGCCGGAGCGCTCCTAGCCGCGCCGGATGCAGGTCCGGCGGCGTGACCGGACCGTCTAGACTCGCCTCATGCAGCAGCCATCCGGGACCCTCGAACAGCGCGCCGGGCGCGTCCTGTCGCCGGTCCTCGGCCACTACACCTGGCTCGAGGTCGACCGCGGCGAGGGGAGCTGGCTCGTCACCCGTGACGGACGGCGGGTCCTCGACCTCACCTCCGGCATCGCCGTGACGCCGGTCGGCCATTCGCATCCAAAAGTGGTCGCAGCGGTCCAGGCGCAGGCCGCAAAGCTGGCGCACATCTGCGCCGGCGTCGCCGCCTACGAACCGAACATCGCCCTCGCCGAGGCGTTGTCCGGCATCACGCCGCGCGGCCTGGACATGGTGTTCTTCGGCAACTCCGGCGCCGAGGCGATCGAGGCATCGATCAAGCTCTCGCGCCAGGTCACCGGACGCGAGGCGATCATCGTCTTCCGCGGCGGCTTCCACGGACGCTCCGTCGGCGCGGCGTCGGTCACGACGTCGAAGTCGCTGTATCGCAAGGGGTACGGCGCGCTCCTTCCCGAGGTGCACGTCGCCCCGTACCCGTACCCGCTGGACTGCCCGATCACGCCGGCCCATGACGCCGAGACCTGCGGCCGGCACTCGCTCGCGCTCATCGAGCAGATGCTCGACCACGACGTCCCGGCCGAGCAGGTCGCGGCGATCCTCATCGAGCCGGTGCTCGGCGAGGGCGGCTACGTGGCCGCGCCGGCCTCGTTCCTCCAGGGTCTCCGCGAGCTCGCGACGCGGATCGGCGCGCTGCTCGTGTTCGACGAGGTCCAGAGCGGCTTCGGCCGGACCGGCGCGTGGTTCGCCGCGCAGCGGTTCGGCGTGACCCCCGACGTCATGACCCTCGCGAAGGCTCTGGGCGGCGGACTGCCGCTCGGCGCGGTCGTCGCGCCGCGCGCGATCCACGAGCGCTGGACGACGTCGACCCATGGCTCGACGTTCGGCGGGAACCCGGTGTCGTGCGCGTCCGGCCTCGCGACCCTCGAGGTCCTGAAGAGCGAGCGGCTCGTCGAGCGTGCGGACCTGGTCGGCGCGATCATCGTCGAGGAGCTGGCACCGCTGAAGCGCGATCCGCGGGTCCGCGAGATCCGCGCGACCGGTGCGATGGCGGCGATCGAGTTCGCCGACAAGACCGCATCCAAGGCCGCGATCCACGGCGCGCTCGAGCGCGACGTGCTGCTCATCACCTGCGGCGCGCACGATCAGGTCGTGCGGTTCATCCCGCCGCTCAACATCGCCGAGGAGGACCTCCGCGGCGGCATCCGGGCGTTCGTCAAGGCCGCCCAGGTCCACGCCGTCGGCGCGCCGGCCTGACCGGATCTCGATGCGAGACGCTCGACATCTACGTCAACACGGTCGGGCTTGAGGAGGGCCAGGACGTCCGAGGCCTGCCCGAGGCGCTCCAGGCGCGCGGCGTCAGCGACGTCACGCTGGAGCCGATCGAGCACGTCTGCGGTACCGACGTCAGCATCCGCGACCCCTTCGGCAATGCGATCCGGATCCCGGAGCAGGGGAACGTCCCCCAGACCATGATGGCCTAACGATGCCCGGGAAGAGAGCCGCGACGAAGGCCACGGGCCTCACGGCCGAGGAGCGAGCGGCGCTGAAGGAGACCGTCCGGGAGCGGAAGGCGGCCGAGCGCGGCGAGAACGACGAGCAGGCTCTGCTCGCGAAGATCGCCGAGATGCCGCCGGCCGACCGCGCCATCGCCAGGAAGATCCACGCGATCGTCCGGTCCAACGCGCCGTCGCTGTCGCCGAAGACCTGGTATGGGATGCCCGCCTATGCCAGGAACGACAAGGTCGTCTGCTTCTTCCAGGCCGCGGACAAGTTCAAGGCGCGGTACGCGACGTTCGGGTTCAACGACGACGCGAAGCTCGACGCGGGGGTCATGTGGCCGACCTCCTTCGCGCTGAAGGGACTCGGGGCCGCCGAAGAGAAGAAGATCGCCGCGCTCGTGAAGAAGGCGGTGGGCTGAGTCCCGCTCACTCCTCGCGAAGGAGCTCGACCGGGCGGAGCCGCCCGAGCGCCGCACTCCCAGCAACGACCGCGCCGGCCGTCCCCGCGAGCACGAGCGCCGCGATGGTGAGCAGCCCGGGGCCGGCGATCTCGGGCAAGGTCGGGGGGATCACGAACAGCGGGGCGAGAATCTGCACGAATAGGGTCGCCATGCCGGTCCCGACCACCGCCCCGACGGCCAGGCCGATGGCCGCCACGAGCGCGGCCTCGCTCGCGAGCAGCCGCCGGAGCTCGGCCGCGCTCAGGCCGATCGCGCGCAGGGTGACGTACTCCTTGCGCCGGCCGGCGACCGTGGCGGTGACGAAGATGGCGGCAGCCGCCGCGCTCATCAGCGCGGTGACGGTGAGCTCGATCGTGCCGAGGCCTCGCAGGTCCAGCGCGGCCAGCGACGACTGGTCCTGATTGAACGCCTCGGCGGTCGTCAGAACGAGGAGCGCGCCCGCGCCGGGGAGCGCGCGAAGCCGCGCCGCCGCCGCGCCGACCTGCGAGGCGTCGGCGCTGGCGGCCGCTAGAAGGAAGAACGACGCGTCGGTCCGGCCGGTCGCCGCGAGCACCGCGCCGCGCGCGGCGATGAGATCGACGCCCTGCGGGAAGCCCGGCACGTTCGTGAACAGCCCAACCGCGTGGAATGTCAGCGGCACGAGCGAGCCGTCCGCGCGCGGAAGCCGGATCGCGACGCGATCGCCCGGCAGGATGTTGAACGTCTTGGCGAGCTCGTCGGAGATGAGGATCGCTGTCGGGTCGGCGGCGAGCGCGTTCATCGCGCCGCCGGCGCTCGGCGGCGTGAAGAACGAATCCGCCGGCCGCGCGATGGCCGCGAACGCGGTCGGATCGATGGCCGCGAGCGACCGGGTGTCAGCGCCGACCCGCGCGTCGAGCTGGAGTACGCCCGTGACGGCGGTGACCCCGGGCACCGCGAGCGTCGCGGTGTCGCCGACGGCCCGCGCGGCCCGCAGGCTCGGAGTGACCCGGAGGTCGCCGCCGACTACGTAGCGGGCGTCGGTGCGCTGATGCTGCTCGTATGTGGCGACGAACAGCGCCAGGCTCACCCCGAAGGCGACCGCCAGTGAGAGCGCGATCAGGCCCGCGGCGAACGGGCGCGCCCGGCGCGCGAGCGCCCGCCGGGTCAGTCCACCCACGACCGGGCCGAACCGCCGGTCCAGGCCCGGGCGCCGTCGCGCCACGGCGAGGATCGCCCGCACGAGCAGCAGGGTGAGCCCTGCCCAGAGGAACAACGGCGCGAGCAGGGTGTAGAAGGACAGCGACACCGACTGGCCTTCCGCGGCGGTGGGCTTGAATCCGCCGGCCAGGCTGGTGATGAGCTGGATGGCGGCGGCCAGGACTAGGAACAGGACGTCGAGGCGCGCCCGAGCCCAGAGCGGCGGAGCGCCGGCCGGCGCGAGCTCGCGCCGCTCGGCGGTGGCATCGCGCAGGAGCGCGATCCGGCGCGGCAGGTACAGGGCGACGGCGGTGGTGAGGAAGCCGACGACGACCGCGAGCGCCGCGGAGCCGGCGACCGTCGCCGCGCCCGCGCCCGCCGGGACGAACGTTCCGAACAGCAGCCGGTGCACCACCGCCGCGAGGATCAGGCCGGCGGCGGCACCCAGGACACCGACGAGCGCGGCTTCGACCGCGAGGCCGCGGATGAGATCGGCTGGACCGGCGCCGCGCGCGCGGAGCGTCGCGAGCTCGCGACGCTCCGCTTCGGCGAGCAGGCCGGCGGCGTAGTGGGCCAGGTACGCGGCGAGCAGGACGCCCGGGATGCCGAGGAACAGGAACAGGATCTTGGCCAGCGTGATGTCGCTGCCGGCCGCGGTCAGCGTGTCCGAGACGTTGTCGATCACGGTCGTGTCGCCCGGCGCGAATCGCTCGACCGTGCGCCGGAGGGCCGTCGCGCGGGTGAGCGCAGCCGCCGGATCGACCGAGGTGTAGCGGTCGCGATCGGTGCGGACGTGCAGCTCGACGACCGGCGCGGTCCGCAGCGACGGCGCCGCCGCGGCGGCGTCGAGCCGCAGCGCCGGCCGGACGACGCCGGCGAAGGTGGCCTGATCGACGATCACGACGTTCGCGACCGGCGCGAACTCACCGCGCGTGTCGGGCGACCGGCTGGCGAACAGCGGGCCAGCGGCCGCGAGATCGGCGATCCCGCTCACCGCGAGATCGACCGGCGTCGTGCGCCCGGGGATCCGCACCGCGACGTGCCCGCCCGGCCCGACCCCGAGCGCGCGCGCGGCGTCGGCGCTGAGCACGGCACCGCCGGGGTTGAAGCCACCGGACACCAGGCGAACGAGGCTGAAGTCACGGAGGTAGGAGGGATCGAGCGCGAACAGGGCGGTCGGGCCGGTCGACGACGTGCCGCCGGATGCGAGCGCGCCGGCGCCGAGGTCGACCGAGGCGAACGGGTCGGCGGCGGTCACCCCTGGCACCCCGAGGATCGCCGCCCGCAGGGTCGCGAGCGACGGGCCGGTCGTCCCGATCGGGGCGGTCAGCCCGACCTGGAGGTCGATCGGCACCGGGGCGAGTGCCCGCGCGGTCATCAGGCCGGCCGAACCGTCGACGAACGCCGCGACGCTCGCGAACAGCGCGACGGCCAGGGCCACGCCGACCGAGGAGGCGAGCGTCCGCAGCGGCTGGCGCAGCAGCGAGCGGAGGCTATACGAACGCATTGGCTGTCCGGACGGCCGCGATCGGCGCGCCTTCGGCGCGCACGAGGCCGTCGCTCAGGCGGACGATCCGATCGAGCCGGCCGGCGACGGCGCGATCGTGGGTCACGACGATGAGCGTCGCCCCGCGGTCGCGGTGGATCTGCTGGAGCAGGTCCATCGCCGCGGCCGAGGCGGCGCTGTCGAGCTCGCCGGTCGGCTCGTCGGCGAGGATCAGCCGTGGCTCGTGCACGAGCGCCCGGGCGATACCGACGCGCTGGCGCTGCCCGCCCGAGAGCTGGTCCGGAAGCTTGTCGATGTGGCTCCCAAGGCCGAGGGCGGCGAGGATCTCGCGCGCCCGGTCCGGGTCACTGCGG
This sequence comes from Candidatus Limnocylindria bacterium, assembly GCA_035935465.1. Lineage (GTDB taxonomy): Bacteria > Chloroflexota > Limnocylindria > P2-11E > P2-11E > UBA4735. The sequence goes on from DASYXA010000120.1 coordinate 26,828, forward strand.
CCGAGCAGGGCGAGCGGCAGGTCGACGTTCTCGACCGCCGTGAGGAACGGGATGAGGTCCGCGGATTGGAAGATGAGGCCCACGGCCTCGCGCCGGAACGCGGTCCGCGCCGCGTCGTCGAGCGCGGTGATCTCGGTGTCCCCGACCACGATCGTGCCCGCGGTGGGCGGCTCGAGCCCGGCGATCAGGCCGAGCAGGGTCGACTTGCCACAACCGCTCGGTCCCATGACCGCGACCGACTCGCCCGAGGCGACGTCCAGGTCGATGCCGCGGAGTGCCTCGACCAGGCCGAACCCGGCGCGGTAGTGCTTCACGATGCCGCTGATCCGGACGGCCGTCATGCCGCCGCGACCACGCCGTCGATGACCGCGAGACGCGTGTCGGCGCGCGCCGCCACGAGCGGGTCGTGGGTCACCAGCAGGACCGTGAGGCTCCTTCTGGTCCAGAGCCGCTCGAGCACGTCGAGGACGCGGCCCGCGGTCGCGCTGTCGAGCTCGCCGGTGAGCTCGTCGGCGAGGAGGACGTCCGGCTCGTTGGCAAGGGCTACGGCCAGCGCGACGCGCTGGGCCTCGCCGCCCGAGAGCTGACGGGGATAGTGCTCGGTCCGGTCGCTCACCCCGACCGCCTCCAGGAGCGCGGCGGCCCGCGACGCGCTGGACGGCGCGCCGCCGAAGGCCATCGCCGCGCGCACGTTCTCGCGCGCGGTGAGGAACGGGATGAGGTTGCCGCTCTGGAACACGATCCCGATCCGCCGCCCGCGGATCCGGCTTCGCGCCGCCTCGTCGAGCCGGCCGATGTCCTGGCCGTCGAGAATGACCTGACCGGCGGACGGGACCGCGAGTCCGGCGATGAGCGCGAGCAGCGTCGACTTGCCGCTGCCGGAAGGCCCGATCAGGCTGGTCACGCTGCCGCGCGCGAGATCGAGGTCGGTGCCCCGGAGGGCGACGGTCTCGACCTCGCCCTCGCGGTAGATCTTGAACACGTCGCGCACCCGCACGAGTGGCACCGCGGCCGCGTCGCTCACATCCAGCGGAAGGTGAGCGCGACATCGTCGGCGCCCTGCGGGTCGTACTGGCTGGCGGTGATCCCGTAGGTCAGGACCGCGACCTTCGTGGGGTCCTTGGCGATGTAGTACCGGGCGGTCATGAGCTGCACCGGCTTGCCGGTCACCGCGCTCGTGCCCGCGGTCCAGGTGTAGACGAGCTTCGTCGCTCGGCGGCTGCCCAACTGGATCGCCGCCGGACCGCCGACGAGCTGGAATCCGGCCAGGCTAGAACGCAGCACGGCGAGATCCGCGGCCGCGAGGGCCGCAGGATCAAGACTGGTCCCGGTGCGCACGGCGACCTCGAGCCGCTCCTGTGGTCCGACGAACGAGGCGCTGCCGTCGGCGTTCGCGGTCATCTGTCCCGGCGCGTCGACCCGGTACCCAGCCCGCGCGTCGGTGTAGGAGATCGCCGGCGCCTCACCGTTGTTCGCCTCACCTGCCGGTGCCGCGGCCGGTGCCCGCCCGGCGGTCCGGGCGGCGGGCACCGCCGTGCCGCCGCAGGCGGTCGCGGCCACTGCGACGACGAGGAGGACGGTGTTGATCGGGGCTCGCATGCGGCCACTCTGGCGGCCGTATCTGAAGCGCGGCTAAACCGCGCCGGGCAGTGGTCAGCCGGGAAGGAAGAACCGGAACCGCGCGCCCGGCTGATGGCTCGCCACCAGCTCGATCCGTCCGCCGTGCGCGGCGATGACTCCCGCGCTGAGCGCGAGGCCGAGCCCCGCGCCGCCGCGCTCGCGCGTCCGCGCGCTGTCCGGCCGCGCGAAGCGCCGGAACAGGAGCGCCCGGTGCTCGGGCGCGATGCCCGGCCCGCGGTCCGACACCGCGATCCACCACCCGCCGCCCTCGCCCGTCGCCATCAGCGTGACCGCGGTCTCCGGCGGTGCGTAGCGGATCGCGTTGTCGATCAAGTTGTCGAGGACCCGCCGGATCAGTGCCGGCTCGGCCCGCACCGTCCCCCAGTCCGGCGCCTCCACGTCGAGCCGCACGCCGCGGTCCACGGCCGCCGGGCGCCACCGCGCCGCGGCCTCATGGAGCAGGTCCGCCACGTCGACGGGCTCGGCCCGCGGCCTGAGGCTGCCGGCATCGGCGCGCGCGAGCACGAGGAGCTGGTCGGCCAGGCGGGTGAGGTGGACGACCTCCCCGCGGAGGGCACCGAGGGTCTCCCGATACTCGGGTCCGGTGCGATCGCGGGTGAGCGCGACGTCGAGATCGGTGCGCATCAGCGCGAGCGGCGCGCGGAGCTCATGTGAGGCGTCGGCCGTGAAACGCCGGAGGCTCTCGAAGCTCGCCTCGAGCCGCGCGAGCATCTCGTTGAACGTGTCGACGAGCTCGCCGAGCTCGTCATCGGGCACCGGCACCGTCACCCGCCGGTGGAGATCACGCTCGCCGAGGGACCGGGCGACTGCGGCGATGGTCCGGACCGGGCGCAGGATCCGGCCAGCGAGCCAGTACGACAGCGCGCCGCCGGTGACCAGCAGCGCGAGCGAAACGCCCGCGAGCAAGAGCGCGGTGCGGCGCAGGGTCGCATCGAGCTCGCCGACGGGCCGGCTGATCACGAGCACCGCCGCCCGCGGGCCGCCGCTCAGCGGGTCGGCGATCGCGCGCCGGGCATTCCCGCGCGTGTCGGTCACGTCGGCCCAGGCGCGCCCGCTTGTCCGCGCGGTCGCGGCCAGGCCGATGAGCGTGTCCGCGGCCAGCGGCTGAGCCGCGGTCTGGGTCAGCACGCCGTCCGGTCCGACGATCGCGCTCTCGACGGTGACCCCGCCCGCCGACTCGCCGGAGGCCTCGGCGGTCGGGAGGGCGAGGGTGCCGTTGAGGTCCTCGATGCTCGAGGCCACCGCGAGCGCCTGGGCGGTGAGCCCGGCGTCGACGTCGCTGCGCTGGGCGTACGCGAGCGACCCGACGAGGGCGGCGCCGGCGATGAGCAGCGCCGCCGCGAGCACGCCGAGCGACACCAGGGTGAGCCGCGCGCGGGTGCTGCGGAGTCCGCGGTTCACCTACTCGTCGGCGTAGCGGTAGCCCGAGCCGCGCACGGTGACGATCGGATCGCCGCCCCCGGCGTCGCCGATCTTGCGGCGGATCCGCCCGATGTAGACCTCGATGAGATTGCGGCCGCCGTCGAATTCGTAGTCCCAGACGCTCTCCAGGATCTGCGACCGCGTGACCACGCGGCCGCGGTTCAGGAGCAGGTGCTCCAGGATCGCGAACTCCTTCGCCGTCAGCTCGACGGGCTTCCCGGCTACGCGGAGGACGTGCGCGCCCGTGTCGAGGTCGACCGGGCCGGCGGACAGCGAGGCCGACCGATCGGGCAGGTGCCGTCGCGCGAGGGCGCGGATCCGCGCGATCAGCTCGCGCAGCGCGAACGGCTTCACCAGATAGTCGTCGGCGCCCGCCTCGAGGCCGCGTACACGGTCGTCCACCGCGTCGCGCCCGGTGAGCATGAGGACCGGGGTCTTGATCCGCCGGTCGCGGAGCCGCCGGCAGACCTCGAAGCCGTCGAGCTTGGGGAGCATCACGTCGAGCACGACGACGTCGTAGGGTGTCGCCAGCGCTCCGGCCAGCCCTTCGTCGCCGTCGTGGACCGCGTCGACCGCCAGACCGGCTTCTTCCAATCCGCGCCGCAGGCTGACGGCGAGTCGCCGGTCGTCCTCGACGATCAGGATCCTCACCGCTCCATCTTCTGTCGGATGGATGAACGATATCTAAACGCGACTCGGGCTTGGGCTTTATCGCCCCGCCAGACACGCGGCCCAGGATCGGCGCAGCGAATAACGAATGGAGCACGGACATGAAGCGCATCCTTCCCGCCACCATCCTCGGCGCGATCCTCGCGATGGGGTCGTTCGGCGCGATCGCCGCCTACGCGGCGACTCCCGCGACCACCGGAGCCCCGATCGCCGCGGAGACCGGCTCGGGCACCGAGGCGGTCGAGGCCCCGGGCGACACCGGTCCCGACCTCCAGAGCGGCCTCCAGAGCACGTCGGACACGAACGGCGACTTCAACGGCGAGCAGTAGTACGGTCGGCGGGTGTCCGGCCACGCCGGCCGACACCCGCCGGGCCCCGCTTTAGGTGGGGTTCAGGTGCCCCGAGCACCATGGGAAGGCGTCCGCGAACGGCGGACCAGAAAAGACCATTGAAAGGACACCGATCATGAAACGACTCCTCACTGTCGCCACGCTGAGCGCGCTGCTGGCCGTGGCGGCCTATGCCTCCGTGACCGCGCGCGCCGCGAGCGTCTCCCCGAGCCCCGCGGGCGTGATCGTCGAGCAGCCCTCGGCGCCGCCCCAGGCCACGACCGGGCCGCAGCCGCAGGGTCCGACCGGACCGAGCGACGGCACGGCCCCCGAGCCGGCCGAGTCGGCCGACACCGGATCGGCTGCCGAGCCGGTCGAGGCCGTCGAGAGCGGGACCACGACCGACCCGGCCGAACCGGCCGGTGATACCGGTCACGCTGACAGCCCCTCCGACTCGACCGCGGACCACCAGTTCGACGGCAACGAGTAGCCGCTCCCACCCCACCAGCACGATGCCCGGCCCGCTGTGGCCGGGCATCGTGCGGTGCGACGCTCGTCGCACTCGGCGCGGCCCGTCGTGCTCCTTGGACCGGTCCGGATCGCGTCGGTGGAGCACCGGCCGAGCGCTGTCCTCGGCAGCCTGCTCGGTGCCAGGTCGACCGGCGGGATTCGGGTCCGTTCCGCTCTTGACAAGGGTCCGTGGCGGGAGCATCGTTCCCCCCCTGCGCCACTAGATGTTGTGCCTCCTTCAGCGGCCGGTCCGATATCTTGTGGCGCGGAGGCTTTGAGGAGGAGAACGGACATGTCGCACGCTTCCGCGCATGCCACCAGCCAGCGGGACCCCCTCCTTCTATTGCTCCTCCTCCGTCCGTCCGTCGCCGTGATCACCACACCAACAACCCACTAGGAGCCCAGAAATGGCTATTGCCGAACTACCGCCGCAGTCCGCCCGGCACGACCGCGAGTCCTCGGGGCTCCGCTTCGAGCGCTACTTCACGCGTGACGGCGAGCACCCGTACGACGCGGTCGAGTGGGAGCTCCGCGACGCGGTCATCCCGGGCGACGGGGGGAATGTCTTCGAGCAGAAAGGCGTGGAGGTCCCGGCGTTCTGGTCCATGACCGCGACGAACGTCGTCGCGTCGAAGTACTTCCGCGGTAAGCTCGGGACCCCGGCCCGCGAGACGAGCGTGCGCCAGATGGTCGACCGGGTCGTCGACACGATCGCCCGGTGGGGCACCGAGAAGGGCTACTTCGCCGGTGGCGAGGACGCCGCGATCTTCTCCGACGAGCTGAAGTACCTGATGGTCCACCAGCACGCGTCGTTCAACTCGCCGGTGTGGTTCAACATCGGCGTGCCCGGCGCGCGCGCGCAGGCCGCGGCGTGCTTCATCCTGTCGGTCGAGGACTCGATGGACTCGATCCTCGACTGGTTCAAGACCGAAGGCGTGATCTTCAAGGGCGGCTCGGGCTCGGGGATCAACGTCTCGACCATCCGCTCGAGCAAGGAGCACCTTTCCGGCGGCGGGCTCGCGTCCGGGCCGGTGTCGTTCATGCGCGGCGCCGACTCCGTCGCGGGCTCGATCAAGTCGGGCGGCACGACGCGGCGCGCGGCGAAGATGGTCGTCCTCAACACCGACCATCCCGACGTGCGCGAGTTCATCTGGTGCAAGGCCAAGGAAGAGCAGAAGGCCTGGGCGCTCGGCGAGCAGGGCTACGACATGGGTCTGAACGGCGAGGCCTGGCAGTCGATCCAGTTCCAGAACGCGAACAACTCCGTGCGCGCGAGCGACGACTTCATGCGCGCGGCCCTCTCCGACGAGGACTGGCACCTCAAGGCCGTCGGCAACGGCGAGACCCTCGAGACCGTCAAGGCCCACCAGCTGCTGCGTGAGATCTCCGAGGCCGCGTGGGCCTGCGGTGACCCGGGCATGCAGTTCGACACGACGATCAACGACTGGCACACGCGGCCGGTCAGCGGCCGGATCAACGGCAGTAATCCGTGTTCCGAGTACATGAGCCTCGACGACACCGCTTGCAACCTCGCGAGCCTCAACCTCATGAAGTTCCGCCGCGCGGACGGCGAGTTCGACCCCGAGCGGTTCACCCGCGCCGTCGACCTCGTGTTCACGGCGCAGGAGATCCTCGTCGGCTCGACCGAGTACCCGACCGCGAAGATCACCGCGAACGCGCACGCGAACCGCGAGCTCGGCATCGGCTACGCGAACCTCGGCGCGCTGCTCATGGACCGCGGCCTCGCGTACGACTCCGACGAGGGCCGTGGCTACGCCGCGGCGATCACCGCGCTCATGACCGGCGAGTCCTACGCGCAATCCGCGCGGATGGCCGGCGTCGTCGGCGCGTACGAGAACTACGCGAAGAACCAGACCGGGCACGACCGGGTCATGGAGATGCACCGGCTGCACGCGTACCGGATCCGCGAAGAGATCGTCCCGTCGGACCTGCTCGGCGCGGCGCGCCAGGCGTGGGACGACGCCGTCGCGATCGGCAAGGTGAACGGGTTCCGCAACGCCCAGGCCAGCGTCCTCGCGCCGACCGGCACCATAAGTTTCATGATGGATTGCGACACCACCGGCGTGGAGCCGGACATCGCGCTCGTGAAGTACAAGAAGCTCGTCGGCGGCGGCGTGCTCAAGCTGGTCAACCAGACCGTCCCGTCGGCGCTCTCGAAGCTCGGCTACACCGAGAGCCAGGTCAGCGCGATCACCGCCCACATCGAGGCCAGCGGGACGATCGAGGGCGCGCCCGACCTCGCCGACCGCCACCTCTCGATCTTCGACTGCGCATTCAAGCCGCAGAACGGCACGCGGTCCATCTCGCACCTGGGCCATATCAAGATGATGGGCTCGGTCCAGCCGTTCATCTCCGGCGCCATCAGCAAGACCGTGAACCTCCCCGAGACGGCGTCCGTCGATGACGTGATGGACGCGTACGTCGAGGCGTGGAAGCACGGCGTCAAGGCGATCGCGATCTACCGCGACGGCAGCAAGAAGGTCCAGCCGCTCTCCACGGGCAAGGAGACCTCCAACGCGAAGAAGGGGGCCGCGGCGGTCACCGAGACGATCCTCGTCGCTCGGCCGCGCCGCCGCCTCGCCGACACGCGCGCTTCGCTCACCCACAAGTTCACGATCGAGGGGCACGAGGGTTACATCACGGTCGGCCTGTTCGAGGACAACACCCCGGGCGAGATCTTCGTCACCATGGCCAAGGAGGGGTCGACGCTCTCCGGGATGATGGACGCGTTCGCGACCAGCATCTCGCTCTCGCTCCAGTACGGGGTCCCGCTGGCCCACCTCGTCGAGAAGTTCGCCCACATGCGGTTCGAGCCCTCGGGCTGGACCGGCAACTCCGAGCTCGGGTTCGCGAAGTCGATCGTCGACTACGTGTTCCGCTGGCTCGGCTACCGCTTCCTCTCCAACGACGACAAGCTCGCGATCGGGCTCGTGCACACGAGCGAGATCGTCGACCCGGCGCCGCAGCTCGAGCTCCTCGGCAAGGCCATCTCGATGGCCGCGCCCGCAACGGCGGCGCAGGAGACCGTCTGGTCCGAGCCGGCCCACCTGGCCGCCCGTCGCCTGAATTCGACTCCCGACGCACCGCCCTGCCCGCGCTGCGGCTGGCTGACCGTTCGCAACGGCACCTGCCACAAGTGCGAGAACTGCGGCGAGACCACGGGGTGCAGCTAGCACCCCCTCACTGAGTCAGGCCCTGGCCGGCCCGCCCGTCGGCCAGTACGCCTTTCGGCCCGGCGGTTCCTGCTCCCCTGGACCGCCGGGCCGTTCTCTCTCCGCCGGTCGTTCGTCGTGCGGTCCAGGAACGGCGCGACGCCCCAGGACGATCACGACGTCAACCCGTAGCCGATCGACCTTCTGCCGCTTCGCGCGCGCCCGTTGTAACGCGCCGGTAACGGGCACAGCGGCCGGTCGGTCGAATGGTCGGCGGTACGAGGTATGCGTGCGAAGTCGGACGCGCGATCCGGGAACCACCGGCACCATCGCCGCGTCGATAGGGCGAGGCGTGCGCTCGGCGAACGAGCGGCGGCGCGCACGGGGAGGTCCAGATGGCCGTCATCGCGAAAGCGGCGGAGCGCTACGCGACGCGGCCCCGCTGGGGACGCCTGCTCCTCCCATTCATCGCCGCGGCCGCGCTCTGCGCGCTCGGGGTCGGTACCGCTGCGGCCTTCGCCGATCGCGCGCTGCCGCGCCTGAGCGTCGGCGGCGTCGAGGTCGGCGCCCTTGGCGCCGCCGAGCTGCGGGAGCGCCTCGGGCAGGAGGCCGCGCGGCCGTGGGCCGCGTCCAGCGTCACGGTGCGCGGCCCGGACGGCCTGAGCTGGACCACGACGAATGCGGACCTCGCGATCGCGCCCGATGTGGACCGGGCGATCGCGGAGGTGCTCGCGTATGGCCACACCGGCTCGCTGGCCCAGCGGCTCGTCGCGTGGGCGAACGCGCTCCGCGGCCACGCCGCGATCCCGTTCGCGATGCGGAGCGATGGCGCCGCGGTCGACGCCTGGATCGGCACGATCGCCGCGAGCCTCGACCGGCCCGCGGTCGACGGGGCGATCGTCGAGACGGTCCACGGCATCGACGTGACGCCCGCGGTCATCGGTCGCCGGACCGATCGGGCGGCCCTCCGTCACGCGCTCCTGACGCCCGCGGCACTCGCGGATCGGGCCGTCGCGCTGCCGGTCCGCGAGACGTACCCGTCGGTGGACCCGAGCGGCATCCGCGACGCCGCGGCGAAGGCGCGCGCGGCGACGACCGCGCTGCGGATCTCCGCCGGGGATCGCACCGTGACCGAGGACCCGGCCGGGCTCGCGACGCTCCTCGTGATCGAGAAGGGCATCGCCGGGCCGGACGAGCTCGACCCGATCCCCGCGGGTGCCTCCGCGTCCGCGACGCGGTACATCTACCGAGCCCGGTTCGACGAAGCGGCGATCACGCGGTGGGTGAGCCGGCTCGCCGCGCTCCTCGACCACCCCGCGAAGAGCGCCACCTACGCGGTGCGGCCGGACGGGTCGCTCGCCGTCGTGCCCTCGGTCGATGGCATCACGATCGATCAGCAGCAGCTCGCGATCGACGTAAGGGCCCGGCTCTTCACGGAGGCGGCGGCGCCGCGCGAGATCGCGCCGGCCTTCGCCGCAGACCCCGCGGCGTTCACGACCGAGCAGGCGCGAGAGTACGCGCCGCGGATGACCCAGGTCGCGACCTTCACCACGACCTATCCCGCGAACGCGGCGCGTCACGCGAACATCACCACCGGCGCGATGCAGTTCAACGACCTGGTGCTGGTACCCGGCGCGTCGTTCAGCTTCTGGGACCGGCTCGGCCCGGTCACGGTCGAGCGCGGGTACGCGTTCGCCGGCGCGATCATCAACAACACGTCGGACGAGAACGTGATCGGCGGCGGTCTCTGCCAGGTGTCGACGACCCTGTTCAACGCGGTCGCCCGGGCGGGCTACGAGATCGTCGAGCGGCACGCGCACGGCTACTACATCGACCGCTACCCGCTCGGCTTCGACGCCGCGGTGTTCGAGCCGGGCGTCGACTTCAAGTGGAAGAACGACACCCCGTACCCGGTGCTCATCAAGGCCTACGCCGCAGCCGCGGCCCTCCGGTTCGACCTCATCAGCGTGCCCACCGGCCGGCGGGTCGTGATCGGCGACCCGGTGCAGTGGAACCTCCGCTACCCCGCGCCCGATCAGCCGGCCGACCCGGCCTATCTGCCGGGCGGGGTCACTCCGGGCCGGGACGTCGCCCGGACCTGGACCGTCTGGCAAGGGGACACCGTGGTCCACCAGCAGACGTTCAGCAGCCACTACGTGCCGGTCTGGGGTGGCCCCGCGCGCTAGCCGCCCTGATTTCCGGCCCTTTTGGGGCGTCGTGAGGCGGCGTAGCAGAGCGGCCAGCCGGGCCGTTAGTTCCCCTGGTGAGCGGACGGCGCCCGCGGAATGACTTCACCGAGAACCTGGAGGCGGTCGCCCGCGGGGTCCGGCGCCTGGAGCAGATCCAGGACCCGATCCTGCGGCAGGCGGTCGCCGCGGCCCTCCGCCTGCGCGAGCGCGAGCTGCGCCTCGACCCGGCCAGCCGCGTCCGGATGCGCAACACCGTCCTCGCGGCCCTCGCTCCGGCGAAGCCGACCCTCGGTGATCGCGTGTACGGCGCGTTCGCCCTCATCGGCGCGCCCGCGCCTTTGCTCGTCAGCGCGCTCGTCGTCATGCTCCTCCTCGCGGGGGTGGTCGGCGGCGCGGCCGTCGCAAGCGCGGACTCGCTCCCCGACGACCCCCTGTACGGGTTCAAGCTCGCCGGCGAGCAGCTGCGACTCGCGATCGCGATCAGCGCCGAGGACCGCGCAGCGGTCGAGCTCTCGATCGCCGAGCACCGGCTCCTCGAGGCCGAGCGCCTCGCGACGAGCGGGCGCGAGGACGACGCGATCATCGCGACGGCGAGCTACGGCAGCTCGCTCGCGGATGCCGCCGCGGATCTCGCGACGGTGGAGTCGACCGACCCGGGGACGGCCGCGCTGGTCACCCAGCTCCAGCAGTCGCTCACCGCGAGCCGGGAGCGCGTCGCCGCGACCGCGACGAAGCTCGCGGCGGATCCGCGCACAGCGGGGACCGCGCAGGTCCTGGCCGCGGTGTCCGCGACCTCGGCCCCGAGCAGGGACTCCCCCGCGACGAAGATCGCGGATCAGGCCGCGGCGATCACCGCGCGGCTCGCGACGGTGGCCGATGATCGCGCGCGACTGGCCGATCCGAAGCGGATCGCTGTGCCAGGCGCGAGCGTCACGCCGCGCACCGATCCGCCGACCGCGACCGACGCGACGGCTGCCGCGCCGACGACGACGCGAACCGCGCGTCCGGCGGCGAGCGCATCGCTGCGTCCCGCCAGGGTGGCGACGTCGACGAACACCGCCACCGCGAGGCCGACCGCGCGCGCTGAGCGGACACCCCCGGCGAACGCGAGCGCGGTGCGGCGGGCCGCCGAGAAGGCCCGGGAAGCGGCGCGGCGGGCGCACGAGGCCGCCCTGCGCGCCCGCGAGGCCGCATCGCACGGGGATGACCACGGCGACTCCGGTGACTGATCGCTGACCTGCCCGCGGCCGGCGTCGGGCTCGTCCCGGTCGCGGGCGTCCGATGTCGCGATCGTGTTGCCTAGGGTCCGTTCAGCGCGCGGCGGATGAGATCGAGCGCGGCGAGCGCCGCGCGCCGGCGGCCCTCGGGCGCCGACCGGTAGCGCACCGTCGCCCGCCGCGCCTCGCGCGCGGGTATGCGGACGAGCAGCGCCGTCTCGGTGTCGCCGGCCGGGGCGACGCACACGACGTCCGCCCCAAGCTGCGCGGCCGCGGCCTCGAGCACCCGCTCGTCGGCGCCCGGCAGCACGACTGCACCCGCGAGCCAGGCCGCGCTGCCCTCGGTCTCGGTGAGCGCGCGCGCGATCTCGCCGCCGGTGAGCGCCTCCGCGACCGCGAGCCGCCAGCCACGTGCCGCGAGCGCGCGGCCGACGACGCTCCCGAGCGTGTCGTCGTCGGCGCCCCAGACGTGCTGACCGATCCGCTCGCGGATCAGTCGCTCCATCGCCGCGATGCGGGCAGCCACGGCCGCCCCGTCGCCGCCCTTGTCCGTGATCCGCACGTGCACGCCGTCGTTCTTCGCGTACGTCGCGACCGTCGGGGCGGTCGACCGCACGAGCTCATCGAGCGCTTCCTCGACGCTCGACTCGCCGATCCCCAGCAGCTTCAGCGTCCGCGAGCGCAGCACGCTCCCGTCGCCGAGGGACGGCTCGACCTCGACCTCCCACATGCGGGTCATCTCGCGCGGGACGCCGGGCATCGCCACGATCCGCTTCCCGTCGCGGCGGACGTCCCAGCCCGGCGCCGTTCCGAGCGGATTCGCGAGCGCGCGGGCCGACGGGATGAGCCAGGCCTGCTTGCGGTTCCGCTCGGGCATCGGCGCGCCGCGGCCGGCGAACCATGCCTCGAGGTCGCGCTCGAGCGCCCGATCGACCGCCGGCGTCTCGCCCAGGGCCGCCGCGATGGCCTCGCGCGTGAGGTCGTCTTCGGTCGGCCCGAGGCCCCCGGTGCAGACGACCAGGTCGCTCCGCTCGACCGCCTGGCGGACGGCACCGGTCGCCCGGACGAGGTTGTCCCCGACCGTGGACAGGTGCAGGAGGTCGATCCCCAAGCCTGCCAGGCGACCGGCCAAATAGGCCGAATTCGTGTCGACGATCTGGCCGAGCAGGAGCTCCGTGCCGATGGACAGCAGCTCAGCGCGCAGGTCCGTCACCTCCCTGACCGGCATGGCACGGCGCTTGCATCCCAAGCGACCGACTGAACACGACTTCCCAACCCTTCCCTTCCTCACCACGAAGCCCCGCCCCTGTGGCGGGGTTTTGTGGGTCTCGGGTCGAATAGGGTGGGGGTACGATACCCGCCGCTTCGCATGGGCCCGCAGCGCGCTCGTGCCGTCGCGTCGAGATCCGCGCGTGGAGGTGACCGGTGGCTACCGGATACTGCGTGAAGTGCAAGGCCTCGCGGGAGATCAAGGACGCGAAGGCCATCACGATGAAGAACGGCCGGCCCGCGACCCAGGGCATCTGCCCGGTCTGCGGAACGAAGATCTTCAAGATCGGCGCGTCCTGAGCCGCTCGGTACACGAGCCTGCGGGCTGACGAAACGCAACATCGCCGCGGTGGATAACCGCGGCGATGTTGTCTTCGCTAACCTTATGTGTGGGCCAGTAGCTCAGCGGTAGAGCAGGGGACTCTTAATCCCTTGGTCGTGGGTTCGAATCCCTCCTGGCTCACCGAGGGGCTGCCCCGTGACTACGGGTCTGTCAAACTCCGGTGCTCCGGGGCGGCCCCTCCTCAATGACGAAAGGTCGCGCCGTTCAGCGGAAGCCGACACCGACCGGGCTAGCCCGAACGGGGGTCGAAACCTTATTTGACCGCGGGACTAATCCTCCGATGCTCTCGGCTCT
>DASYXA010000121.1:0-22555 GCA_035935465.1 Candidatus Limnocylindria bacterium
TACGGTCTTCCGGATCGCCGTTCACGCGATCGTGCCCATCGACGTGAGCGACACCCAGTGCGGGGGCAAGATGTACACCGCGGAGGCGGCGAAGGATCTCTTCCGGCGCTCGAGGCTGGACGGCTTCGCCTTCGACGCCGAGGTCCTGTTCATCGCCCGACAGCGGGGCTACCGGGTCGTCGAGACGCCGGTCGAGATCCACCAGCGCGCCCGCACCAGCGTCTCGTTCCTCCGCGACACGCCCGCGATGCTCCGCGACCTCGTGCGGATCCGCTGGAACAGCCTCCGCGGGCGCTACCGATGAACGGCCTCATCGTCGGGGCCGACGACCTCGGCCTCTCGCCAGGCGTCACCCGGGGCATCCTCGACGCGCACCGCGACGGCGTGGTCCGCTCAGCGTCGCTCCTCGTGACGTTCGCCGCCGGGCAGGAGGCCGCGAACTTCGCGCGAGCCGAGCCCGGCCTCGAGGTCGGCCTGCACCTCGATCTCGTCGGCGGCACGCCGGCCAGCGATCCGGCGGAGATCCGGTCCCTGGTCGATGCCGACGGGCGCTTCCACCGGCTCGCGCAGTTCACCGGGCGGCTGGTGAGCGGCCGGATCCGGCTCGCCGAGATCGCCGCCGAGATCCGCGCGCAGGCCGCGCGGGCGCGCGAGTGGGGGATCGAGCCGCGGGCCTGGGACTCGCACCGCCACACCCATCTGATGCCACCGGTGAGCATCGTCGTGGCCGCGATCGCCCGCGAGGAGGGTGTCCGGTACCTGCGCCGCGCCCGCCCGCCGCGCCTCGCGGCGACCGTGAAGGCGCAGCTCCTGGGAGCCGCGACCGTCGTCTCGACGCTCGCGCAGCGCGGCGTCCCCGGCAACGACTGGTTCGTCGACCTCACGGCGCTGCCGAAGCGGCCCGATCCGGCGTCGGTCGCGCTCTACGCGGCGTATCCGGGGCTCGGCGAGATCGTCGCGCATCCCGGCCATCCGGACGAGGCGCTGACGGCGACCGGCGACGCGCTCACGCTGCGCCGCTTCGACGACCTCGCGGTCCTCACCGACCCGCTCCTGCGAAGCGCGTTCGGCGACACGATCCGCTGGCGGGTGGAGTGACGGCGATGCGCGGAGGCAGGACCACCGCGGCGCTCGAGCGCGCGGTGCACCGCTACCGCGCCGCGCCGCTGCTCGCCCGGACCCTGGTGCACGGGCGTGCGTTCCTGGCGGACCTCGCGTTCATCGACCGCTACGTGCCGCGCCACGGGTTCGTCGTCGACCTCGGCTCCGGGCACGGCCTGTTCGCCAACCTGCTCGTCGAGGCGGCGCCGGGCCGCCGGGTCCTCGGGATCGACAGCGACGAGCGGAAGATCGCGATCGCCCGCGCGACGGTCCAGGGGCGCGAGGAGCTCCGGTTCGAGGTGGGGGACATCGTCCACGAGGCCCTGCCGAAGTGCGATGCGATCACGATCGTCGACGTCCTCTATCTCCTGCCGCCGGCGGACCAGGAGGCGGTGCTGCGCAAGGCCGCGGGCGCGCTCGCCGAGAACGCGCCGCTCGTCGTGAAGTCCCAGGAACGCTCGCCGAGCCCGCGCTATGCCCTCACCTACGCCCAGGAGCTCGTGGCGACCGCCCTTGGCCTGACCCGGAGCAGGGCCCGGCGGTTCCACTTCCTGGCCCGCGGCGAGGCCATCGCGATGTTCGAACGGGCGGGATTCCTCGTCGACGTGATCGACATGCCCACCCGGGCGTACACCGACGTCGTCTACCTCGCCCGGAAAGCCTCGGCGAGCCGATAATCAACGCCGTGGACGACACGCTGGTCGCGCTGGCTGATGAGATCCGAGCCTGCACCGCCTGCCCGCTCCACCGGAGCGCCAAGCAGGCCGTGCCCGGCGAGGGCAGCGCGGAGTCGGGCATCCTCTTCCTCGGCGAGGCGCCCGGCTACAACGAGGACGTCCAGGGCCGGCCGTTCGTCGGCGCCGCGGGCCAGCTGCTCGACCAGCTGCTCGCCGGCATCGGGCTCGACCGCGGCAAGGTCTTCATCACCAACGTCGTGCGCCATCGCCCGCCCGAGAACCGCGATCCGCTCCCCGAGGAGGTGGCCGCGTGCCACGTCTGGTTCGAGCGGCACCTCGCGGCGCTCAAGCCGAAGGTCGTCGTGACGTTGGGTCGGCACGCCATGTACAAGTTCTTTCCCGGCGAATCCATCTCGCGCGTCCACGGACGCGCACGAAAGAAGGACGGCATCACCATCTTCCCGGTCTTCCACCCCGCGGCCGCGCTCCATCAGCCAGCCCTGCGCTCCGATCTCGAGAAGGACTTCCAGGCGCTCGCGGCGTTCCTCCAGAGCACCCCGCGCCCCGCGCCGCCCGCGCCGGAGGCTCCGAAGAAGCCGGCCGAGCAGATGACCCTCCTTGGCTAGCCCGGTGCGGGTCATCCCGCTCGGCGGCGTCGGCGAGATCGGCAAGAACATGATGGTCATCGAGCAGGGCAACGACATCGTCCTGGTCGATGCCGGCCTCATGTTCCCGGACGAGCAGATGCTCGGCATCGACATCGTCATCCCCGACATCCGCTACCTGCGCGAGCGCAAGGACAAGGTGAAGGGCATCCTCATCACGCACGCGCACGAGGACCACATCGGCGCGCTTCCGTACGTCCTGCGCGACTTCCCGAGCGTGCCGATCCACGGCACGAAGCTCTCGCTCGGCCTCATCAAGACGAAGCTGCGCGAGCACAAGCTCGCCGAGCGCACCCTCTTCCGCGAGATCGAGCCGGGCACGCCGTTCAGCATCGGCGCGTTCCGCTGCGACTCCTACTACGTCTGCCACAGCATCCCCGACGCCGTCGGCGTGACCATCGAGACCGCGCAGGGGACCATCGTCCACTCGGGCGACTGGAAGTTCGATCACACCCCGGTCGACGGCCGCCAGACGGACTTCGCGCGCCTCGCGACGATCGCCGCGAAGGGCGTGCTCCTGCTGCTGTCGGACTCGACGCGCGCGGAGGTCCCGGGCTACACGCCATCCGAGCAGCACGTCGGCGAGATCTTCGACGGCATCATGTCGCGCGCCCAGGGGCGCGTGATCACCACGACATTCGCCTCCAACATCTCGCGGATCAAGCAGATCGTCGACATCGCGCACGGCTGGGGCCGGCGCACGGCGATCATCGGCCGCTCGATGGAGAACTACACGAAGACCGCGCGCGAGCTCGGGTACCTCGAGTATCCGGAAGGCGCCATCGTGCACCCGGCCGAGATCGGGAAATTCCCCGACAACGAGCTCTGCATCATCACCACCGGCAGCCAGGGCGAGCCGACGAGCGCGCTGTCGCGCATGGCCCTCGGCGACCACCGCCACGTCGCCGTGAAGGAGGGCGACACCGTCGTCATGTCGTCCAACCCGATCCCCGGCAACGAGGAGCTCGTGAGCCGCACGGTGGACAACCTGTTCAAGCTCGGGGCGGAGGTCGTGTACGACACGGCCTCGCGGCCGCACGTGTCCGGCCACGCGAGCCAGGAGGAGCTGAAGCTGCTCCTCAACATCCTCCAGCCCACGCACTTCGTGCCGATCCACGGCGAGTACCGGATGCTCGTCCGCCACGCGCGGATGGCGATCGACGTCGGCGTGGACGCGGACAAGTCGTTCATCATCACGAACGGCGACGTGCTCGAGATCAATGACCGCGGTGCCAAGGTGGGGGAGCACGTCAACTCGGGGCAGGTGTACGTCGACGGCCTCGGCGTCGGGGACGTGAGCCAGTCCGTCATGCGCGACCGCGTCTCCATCGGTAACGAGGGTGTGCTTCTCGTCGTCGTCACCATCGACCAGCAGACCGGCGCCGTCGTCGCTGGGCCGGACATCACGACCCGCGGCTTCGTGCCCGAGAGCGACGCGACCGGGCTCCTCGACGAGGCGAAGCAGAAGGTCCTCGAGGGTCTCGCCCAGGCGCAGACCGGCCCGCACTTCGCGGAGGCGTCGGCATTGAAGGACGCGATCCACGAGAGCCTGAGCTCGTTCCTCTACGACCGCACGAAGCGCCGGCCGATGGTGCTGCCGGTCATCATGCAGGTCTGATGGCGAGGAAGACCGCCGTTCGCAAGACCTCGAGCCGCCGCGACGCCACCCCCGGGGCGCGGCTGCGGGCCGAAGTCAGGGACCACATCATCGGCGTCGCGCTCGGGCTGTTCGGCCTCCTCTCGGTGGTCGCGCTCGTCGCGGGGGGCGGCTCGGTCCTCGCGTGGTGGCGCTCCGTCATGACCGGCGTCCTCGGCTGGGGCGCGATCCTCGTCCCACTCGCGTTCTTCATCGCGGCCGCGGTCGTGTGGCGCCGCGCGCTCGCGCAGCGGCTTCTCCTGCCGGGCATCGGGGTCGTACTCGTGGTCCTCGCGCTGCTGGCGCTGGCCGACGTCGCGACCGGCAATGGCGGCTGGCTCGGCCGGGCCCTCGGCTCGGCTTCGACCAGCACGCTCGGCAACGCCGGCGGGATCATCGTCTTGCTCGCGGTGTTCGCGATCGGCGTGGTGATCGCCGCGAACCGCACGCTCCAGGAGCTCGCCCGGCCGGCCCTCGACCGCCGCCCGCAATTCGCGTTCCGGCCCGGTCAGAGCCTGCCCGGAGGCACCACGCGGAGCAGCGAGTGGAGCACCGCGGCCGTGCGGGCGGGCCCGGCTGTGCCGGCCCCGCCCGAGCCCCCTTCAGAGGTCAAGATCAACATGGATCAAGAGCGTCCGGTGCGAAAGCCGGTGAAGCCGGTCGCGCAGCAGGAAGTGCTGCCGCTGCCGGAGCAGATCGCCCCGCCGGCGGGCGCGCTCGCCGGACTGCCCTCGGCGATGCTCGTCGCCGAGGGCGTCATGCACGCCGACCCGCCGGACGTTCCCTGGCAGCTGCCGTCGCTCGACCTGCTCGAGGAAGGCTCCGCGGCGCGCTCGGGGAAGGATGAGGTGATGCGCAACACGCGCGTCATCGAGGAGACCCTCGCGCACTTCAACATCGTGGCCAAGGTCGTCGAGGTGAGCGTCGGTCCCGTCGTGACGCGCTACGAGCTCAAGCCGGCCGCGGGGGTGAAGCTCTCGCGGATCGAGGCCCTCGACAGCGATCTGTCGCTCGCGCTCGCGGCCCGCACGCTGCGGATCGAGGCGCCGGTGCCGGGCAAGAGCGTCGTCGGCATCGAGGTCCCGAACCTCGCGATCGGCATGGTGACCCTCAGGGACGTCGCCGAGACCGCGATGTTCAAGGACGCGAGCTCGAAGCTCACGGTCGCGCTCGGCCGCGACGTCTCCGGCTCGCCGATCGTCGCCGACCTCGCGAAGCTCCCGCACCTGCTCATCGCCGGCCAGACCGGCTCGGGGAAGAGCGTCTCGATCAATTCGATCATCTGCAGCCTGCTGCTGACCGCGACGCCCGATGATGTCAGGCTGATCCTGGCCGATCCGAAGCGCGTCGAGCTCGCCGGCTTCAACAACATCCCGCACCTGGTCGTGCCCGTCGTCACGGATCACGACAAGATCCTCAACGCCCTCTACTGGGCGGTCGGGGAGATGGACCGGCGCTACCGGCTCTTCGCGCGCGCGACCGCGCGGAACATCGACGCGTACAACGCGGTGCGCAGCGGGCCGGACCGCGTGCCCTACATCGTGCTCATCGTGGACGAGCTCGCCGATCTCATGATGTCCGCACCGATCCAGGTGGAGAAGGCGATCACCCGGCTGGCGCAGCTCGCGCGCGCCACCGGCATCCACCTCGTCGTCGCGACGCAGCGACCCTCGGTGGACGTGATCACCGGCCTCATCAAGGCGAACATCCCGGCCCGCATCGCCTTCGCGACCGCGTCGGCGGTCGACTCGCGGACGATCCTCGACATGAGCGGCGCCGAAAAGCTCCTCGGCCGCGGCGACATGCTCGTCCTGCCGCCGGATGTCCCGAAGCCGATCCGGGCCCAGGGCGTCTTCGTGTCCGACCGGGAGATCGAGACCGTGACCCGCCACTGGAAGATGCAGCGTGACCCGAAGTACAGGCTCGAGATCCTCGAGGACCAGGACCGCGCCAAGCAGCGCGAAGACGGCGGCGACTCCGACATCGAGGATGACCGTTACGACGAGGCCGTGGACATCGTCCGCCGCGCCGGTCAGGCCTCGGTCTCGATGCTCCAGCGGAAGATGACCATCGGGTTCGCCCGCGCCGGCCGGCTCATCGACATCATGGAGCAGGAGGGTGTCATCGGACCTTCGGTCGGACCGGGGAAGATGCGGACGGTTTACGGCGCGCGGCCGACCGCGCCGGCCGGGGACGATGCGTAGTGGCCCGCCTCGGTGACGCGCTTCGGCTGCACCGCGAGCAGATGGGCGTGACCATGGAGCAGGCTGCCGAGGACACCCGGATCCGCGAGAAGTTCCTGCAGGCGATCGAGAGCGGGGACTACCAGTCGCTCCCGGGCACGGTCTACACGAAGGGCTTCCTGCGCAACTACGCGCAGTACCTGAACCTCGACCCCGAGGAGATGCTCGCCCTCTACACCGGCGAGCGCGGCGGCGCGGACCCTGCCCGCACGTTCGCGCCGATGAAGCCGCTCGTGAAGCGGAGCTTCATCTTCACGCCGACGGTCCTCGTGCCGGTCGTCGTCCTCGCCGGCATCCTCCTGTTCCTCGGGTACATCTACTACCAGTTCACGAACTTCGCCGTGGCGCCGCACGTCGACATCACCGACCCACCGGGCGACGCGGTCTCGCAGGTCGCGGAGTACACCGTGAAGGGCAAGACGAACCCCGAGGGCCGGATCACCGTCCGCGTGTCGCCTGGGCTCGACACGATCAACGACGTGCGCCCGGCGAAGGACGGTACGTTCAGCGTCACCGTCCCGCTCAAGCCGGGCCCGAACCATGTCGAGGTGCAGGTGCTCGATCCCGCCGGAAAGCTGGCCCAGGCGTCGCGGACGATCCAGCTGAGCCCGGCCGTGTCGAACGACCCGCAGGCACCCCGGCTCATCATCGAGCAGCCGGCGAACGGCGGCACGTACACCAACGCGCCGGTGACGGTCTCCGGCCGCGTCGACCGGTCGGTGGCGAGCGTGACCGTGAACGGCGCTCCGGCGACCATCGGGAGCGATCTCACGTTCACCCTGACGGTGAGCTTCGTCGCCGGTCCGCAGACCGTCCGCGTCGTGGCGAAGACGGCGACCGGCGCGGACGTGCAGGAGACCCGCGCGATCGCCGTCGCGTACACCGCAGCGGTCGTGACGGTGCGCATCACGGGAGGCGAGGCCTGGATCGCCGCGACCGTCGACGGCGCGCAGGCGCCGGGGACGAACAAGGTCGTTCCCAGCGGGCAGGTGCTCACCTTCACCGGGAAGACCGTCACCGTGCGCTCCGGCAACGCGGGGACGACGTACCTCGCATTCAACGGGCAGGACCTCGGCAAGATGGGGGAGGTGGGGCAGGTGACGGAGCGCTCGTTCAGCTCGCCGTGACGTTCAATCTCCCGCTCGCCCTCGTCTACGCGCGGATCCTCGCCGTGGTGCCGATCGTGCTGCTCGTGCAGGCGGGCGACGAGCGGAGCGCGACCTGGGCGTTCTTCATCTTCTGCCTCGCGGCGCTCTCGGACGCCGTCGACGGTCGGCTGGCGCGACGCCGGGGCCAGGTCACCCGGCTCGGAACGTTCCTCGACCCGCTCGCCGACAAGCTCCTCGTCATCGGGACGCTCATCCCGCTCCAGGCCGCGGGACTCGTGCCGGCCTGGATCGTCGTCGTCATCGTCGCGCGCGAGCTCGCGGTGACGAACCTCCGGGCGATCGCGTCGGCCCGCGGGTACAGCGTCGGCGCGAGCGTGTCGGGCAAGGTGAAGACGCTGTTCCAGACCTGCGCCTCCGCGGGCCTGCTGCTCCTGCTCGCCGTGCCGTCGCTGCCGCTCGCCGACCTCGCGTATTCGTTGCTCAGCGCGGCCGTCGCGCTCACGGTGTTCTCGGGCGCCGACTACCTGTGGAAGGCGTCGTTCGCGATCGCCGGCCGTGGCGTGCCGGAGCGCTGGCGCCTGAAGCCCCGTGAAGGCGCCCGCACGCGTGCCCGCTAAGGCGCCGACCTATCCGGAGCTCGCGGCGCGGATGAAGACCGTCCATCCGACGCTGCGCCGCAAGAAGCTCACCGTGGCCGTGGCCGAGTCGTGCACCGGGGGACTGCTCGGGGCGATCCTCACCGAGCACTCCGGGTCGAGCGACTACTTCCGCGGCGGCCTGGAGGTCTACTCCGACGACGCGAAGACCGTGCTCGCCGACGTGCCGCCGCAGCTCATCCACGCGCACGGCGCCGTCTCCTCGGTCGTGGCCGCAGCGCTCGCGCGGGGGGCCCGGAAGACGCTCGGCGCGAAGATCGGCCTCGGCATCACGGGCATCGCCGGCCCGACCGGAGCGACGCCGGGGAAGCCCGTCGGCCTCGTGTACATCGCCATCGACGGGCCGACGCTCCAGACGGTGAAGAAGAAGCAATGGGCCTTCGACCGCGCAGGGAACCGGCTCGCGAGCGTCGGCGTCGCCCTCGACCTGCTCGCGGAGGCGATCGGGTGAGCGCGAAGCCGGAGTTCTGGACGGGCGCGCACGCGCTCGCCTTCGACGACCCGGAGGTCGCGCGGCTCTACCGGTTCCGGCCGGTGTACCCACCCGAGACGTTCGACGTCCTCGCCGGTCTCGTCGTCGGACCTCGCATCGCGCTGGATGCGGGCACCGGTACCGGCGCGATCGCCCGAGACCTCGCCTCGCGCGTCGACCGAGTCGATGCGGTCGATCCGGCAGCGGCGATGCTCGCGGAGGCCAGGCGGCTCCCGAACGGGAACGACCCGCGGATCCGCTGGATCCACGGTCCGGCCGAGACCGCACCCCTCCGCGGCCCGTACGGGCTCATCACCACCGGACAGAGCCTTCACTGGATGGACTGGGGCACGGTCCTGCCGCGCTTCGCCACGCTGCTTGCGCCGGGCGCCCGGCTGGCCATCGTCGACGACCCCGAGGATCCGCAGCCGTGGGCCGCCGAGCTGCTACCGATCGTCCAGCGGTACTCGATCCTGCGCGGCTACCACCAGTTCACGCTGATCGACGCGCTCGTCGAGCGCGGCCTGTTCGTGCGCGAGGCCGAGATCCGGACGGCGCCGGTACCGTTCAGCCAGACCGTGGACGAGTACATCTCGTCATTCCACGCGCGGAGCTCGCTCGCGCGACACCGGATCGGTGACGCTGCGACAGGCGCATTCGACCGCGAGCTCCGGGCCCTGCTCGGCGACCGCACGACCGTGGACCGCGCGGTCACGGGTCGGATCGTGTACGGCCGGCCGGTGGCGCCGTGACCGCGAAGCCGATCGGGGTCGGGCTGCTCGGCGTCGGCACGGTGGGCAGCGCCGTCGGCCGCGCGTTCGCCGATCGCCAGAAGCGCATCGACGCGGCGGCCGGCCGCCCGGTGCGGCTCATCAGCGCCGCGGTCCGGGATCCGAAGAAGACGCGCGACGCCGGCGACGTACCGCTGACCGGCGACCCGTTCGCGGTGCTCGACGACCCGGACATCGACATCGTCATCGAGGTCGTCGGCGGGCATCAGCCCGCGTTCGACCTGCTGCTCGCGGCGTTCGAGCGCGGCAAGCACGTCGTGACGGCGAACAAAGAGGCCGTCGCGAAGGAGTGGGAACCCTTGCATGAGGCCGCGCGCCTGGCGAAGCGCGAGCTGCGGTTCGAGGCGGCGGTCGGCGGTGCGGTGCCGGTGGTCCGGGGCATCAAGGACCAGGGTGCCGTCCGCCCGCGGGTGCTGCGCGGGCTGCTGAACGGGACCACGACGTACATCTGCTCGCGCCTGGAGAACGGCATCGCGTTCGCCGACGCACTCGCCGAGGCGCAGGCGAAGGGGTACGCCGAGCCTGACCCGACGAACGACCTCGACGGCTTCGACGCGGCCTACAAGCTCTCGATCCTCGTGAGCCTGCTCGAGGGCCGGCACGTCCCGCCGGACCAGGTCCGGCGCACGTCGCTCCGCACCATGACCGCGGCGGACGCCGACGCGGCCACGGCCCGGGGCGCGCGCCTCCGGTACCTGGCGGTCGCGGACTTCGGCGCGAAAGCGACGAAGTGCCGGGTCGGACCCGAGGAGGTCGCCGCGGATTCGCTCGAGGGCCGGGCATCCGGTCCGACGAACGTCATCACGCTCGAGTCCGACATGGCCGACCGGCTCGTCTGGAGCGGCCCCGGCGCGGGCGGCGATGCGACCGCGTCCGCGATACTCGCCGACGTGATCGCCGTCGCCAGGTCCATGCGCTGAGCAAGCCGCTCGTCTTCAAGTTCGGCGGGACGTCCGTCGCGTCGCCGCCGGCGATCGAGGCCGTCGCGAAGATCGTCGCCGCCGAGAGCGGGGAGCGGGTCGTCGTGGTGTCCGCGACCGCCGGCACGACCGACGCGCTGGTCAGGGCCGCCGACCAGGCCGCGAGCGGTGACGCCGCCGGCGCGCAGCAGACGATCGAGCGCCTGTCCGAGCAGCACCGGAACCTCATCGCCGACCTCGTCGGCGTGAACGGCGCGTCCGCGCTGAGCGAGATCGTCGACCTCGCCGACCGGACGATCGCGCTCCTGCGCAGCGTCGCACTGCTCCGCGAGTGCAGCGCGCGCTCGCTCGACGCGATCCTCTCGTACGGCGAACGCGTCTCCGCCCCGATCGTCGCGGCCGTCCTGAACGGGCGCGGCGTCCAGGCCGAAGCGCTCTCCGCCGAAGGGCTCTTGATCACCGACGACGCGTTCGGTCACGCGAACCCGCTCCCGCAGCTGACCCGCGAGCGCGTCGACAAGCAGCTCGTTCCGCGGATGCGCTACGGCACGGTGCCGGTCGTAACCGGGTTCGTCGGATCGACGGTCGACGGCGTGACGACGACGCTCGGCCGCGGCGGCTCCGACTACTCGGCCGCGGTGCTCGCCGCCGCGCTCGGTGCCCGGGAGTGCCGGATCTTCACCGACGTGAGCGGCGTCATGAGCGCGGACCCGCGGATCGTGACCGACGCGAAGCCGCTGCCGGCGATCAGCTACGCCGAGGCCGCGGAGCTCGCGTACTTCGGCGCAAAGGTCATCCATCCACGCACCGTGCTGCCGGCGATCGAAGCCGGGATCCCGGTGCGCATCCTGAACACGTTCGCGCCCGACGATCCGGGAACGACCATCGCCGCGACGACCCCGCGCGACAACACGGTCGTGAAGGCGACGACGTCCCTGGGCGGCCTGGGGCTCGTCACGGTGCAAGGCGCCGGGATGAGCGGCATCCCCGGCTTCGCGGCACGGGTGTTCGACACGACCGCGGCGGAGCAGATCTCGGTCCTCATGATCAGCCAGGCCTCGAGCGAGAACTCGATCTGCCTCGTCGTGCCGAACGACTCGATCAAGCGCCTCGAGACCGCACTCCGGAAGATGTTCTCGCAAGAGCTCGCCCGCCACGACGTGGAGAAGGTCGCGATCGAAGCGCCGGTGGCGATCGTCTCGGCGGTGGGGGAGGGCATGCGTGGCACGCCCGGTGTGGCCGCGCGCGTGTTCGGCGCGCTCGGCCGGGCGAAGGTGAACGTCATCGCGATCGCCCAGGGCTCGTCGGAGCTCAACATCTCGCTGGTCGTCTCCGAGCGGGACCGCGAGAGGGCCGTACGCGCGGTCCACCAGGAGTTCCACGAGCGCTAGGCGCGCGTCTGTCACACTTTCGCTGTGACCCAGCAACGGACGGTGGCGGTCCTCGGCGCGACGGGCACGGTCGGGCAACGGTTCATCAGCCTGCTGGCCGACCACCCGTGGTTCAAGCTGACCGCGCTCACGACCTCCGAGCGCAGCGCCGGCAAGCGCTTCGCCGACGCGGTCCACTGGCACCTGCCGGAGCCGATGCCCGACTCGGTGGCGAACATGACGCTCGAGACGACGCGCGCCGACCTGGGCGCCGACCTCTGCTTCAGCGCGCTGCCGACCGACGCCGCCCAGGAGCACGAGGCCGCCCTCGCGAAGGCCGGGCACCACGTGTTCAGCAACGCGAGCACCCACCGGATGGACGCCGACGTCCCGAACCTCCTGGCCGAGGTGAACTTCGAGCACGTGAAAGCCCTCGCGAAGCAGCGCGAGTCGCGCGGCTGGACGGGGTCGATCGTCACGAACGGCAACTGCACCGCGATCCACCTGACCCTCGCGATCGCGCCGTTGCACCGCGACTTTGGGATCGAGCAGCTGCTCGTGACCACGATGCAGTCGATCTCCGGCGCGGGCTACCCCGGCGTGCCGTCGCTCGACGTCCTGGACAACGTCGTCCCGTACATCGGCGGCGAGGAGGACAAGGTCGTCGAGGAGACGCAGAAGCACCTCGGCGGCTGGAACGGCCGGGCCTTCACGCCGGCCCGTTTCCCGATGTCGGTCCACTGCAACCGGGTCCTCGTCCGCGACGGGCACACCGAGACCGTGAGCCTGCGCCTGACGGGCTCGCCGAGCGTGGCCGCGGTCAGGGAGAGCCTCCGCGCATTCAAGGGCCGGCCCCAGGAGCTCGGCCTCCCGTCCGCCCCGAAGCACCCGATCGTCGTGCGCGACGAGCCCGACCGACCGCAGCCGCTCCTCGATCGCGATACCGAGCGCGGCATGGCCTCGACCGTCGGCCGGATCCGTGAGGACCCGGTGCTCGGCCTGAAGTTCGTCGTGGTGGGCCACAACACGATCCGCGGCGCGGCGGGCGCGTCGGTGCTGAACGCCGAGCTCCTCGTCGCCGAGCGCTGCGTGTGACGATGGCCGCCGAGACCTTCCTCGCCCGCCTCGATCGCATCCCGCTGAACCCCTTCCACTGGCGGCTGCTCATCGTGTCCGGCGTCGGCTGGATGTTCGACGCGATGGACGTGATCCTCATCGCGTTCCTGCTCACGCCGATCAAGGCGGAGTTCGGCCTTGACCCGACGCGGACCGGCTTCGTCGCGAGCGCCGGGTTCGTCGGGATGTTCCTCGGTGCCGCGCTCGCCGGCCGGCTCGCGGACCGCATCGGCCGCAAGACCGTGTTCCAGGTGACCCTGGTCGTGTTCTCGGTCGGCGCGCTCCTCTCGGCGCTCGCGCCGACGTTCGAGACGCTGCTCCTCGCGCGGATCGTCGCCGGGCTCGGCCTCGGCGGCGAGCTGCCGGTCGCCTCGACGCTCGTCTCCGAGTACGCACCGCGGGCGTCGCGGGGCCGGTTCATCGTCCTGCTCGAATCGTTCTGGGCGTACGGCACGATCCTCGCGGGCGTGGTCGCGCTCGTCGTCCTGCCGCAGTTCGGCTGGCGCGGCGCGTTCGTCGTCGGCGCGCTGCCGGCGCTCTACGTCGCCTACCTCCGCCGCGCGCTCCCCGAGTCGCCGCGATTCCTGGCCGAGCACGGCCGCATGGCCGAGGCGGACGCTGTGGTGCGCCGGGTCGAGCGCGAGGGCGGGGGAGCGCTCATCACGGTCGCGAAGCCGGCCGCGCCGGAGCGGCCGGTCGGTGGCGCCGCGCCGATCAGCGCGCTCTTCGCGCCGCGCTTCGCCCGCCGCACGGTGATGCTCTGGATCCTTTGGTTCGGCATCACGCTCACGTACTACGGGATGTTCACGTTCCTGCCGTCGCTGCTGGCGGGTCGCGGGCTCTCGGTCGTGCGGAGCAACGAGTACTTCTTCATCTCGTCGCTCGCGCAGGTCCCCGGCTACTTCAGCGCCGCCTGGCTCGTCGAGCGGGTCGGTCGGCGGCCGACGCTCGTCGCGTACCTGGTCGGCTCGGCGATCGCGGCCTACCTGTTCGGGAACAGCGGCGCCGGCAACGACGCGGTCGTGTTCGCCGCGCTGCTGTCGTTCTTCAACCTCGGCGCGTGGGGCGTGGTCTACACGCTGTCACCCGAGCTCTACCCGACCGCGCTCCGCGGGACCGGCTCGGGCGCCGCGGCGGCGGTCGGCCGGATCGGCGGGATCATCGGCCCGTTCCTCACGCCGACCCTCACGGCGTCGGTCGGCCAGTCGGGCACCTTCGGCCTGTTCATGGGCCTGCTGCTGCTCACGGCGGTCGCGGTCGGCCTGCTCGGCGAGGAAACCCGCGGAAAGTCGCTCGAGGAGATCGCGCCGGCCGCGAGCTAGTGCAGCGGGTCTACACAATCTGCATGATTGTGTAGTCCGGATGTACGACCTAGCCTGACACCGAAATGATCGAGCGCGAGCGCAAGTACGCCGTCCCCGACCTCGCCGTTTCCGACCTGCGCAAACGGCTCGAGAACGAGGGCCGGTGGGTGCGCGCGGGCGCCGAGGGCGACGTCTTCTTCGACCACCCGAGCCTCCACCTCCAGCAGGAGGACCGCCGCCTGCGCCTGCGCTTCCGCGACGAGGGCGGCGTCCAGGAGCTCACCTACAAGAGCCCGCGTGAGATGCAGGGCGTGGACAAGGTCCGCAAGGAGATCACCGCGGTGCTCGTATCCGGGCCGATCGAAGAGCTCATCGCCGAGCTCGGGTTCCGCCGGATCCGGAAGTTCGTGAAGCTCCGTGAGGTCTACGTGCTCGGCGAGTTCGAGGTGTCGCTCGACCACCTCGACGGTGCCGGCTGGTTCTGCGAGATCGAGGCGCTCACGCCGACCGCCGACATCGACGCGATGGCCTACGAGCTCGGCCTGCGGCCGCGCCAGCTCGAAGCGCGCACGTACTCCGAGATCGTGGATGAGATGTCCGCGGCGGGGGAGCCGACGCCCGCCTAGGCCGTCGGCGCGACTCGAACGTGGATGCTCAGCCGATCACCGAGCGCGAACTCCTTCACAACAAGGGTGCGCGGCCGGCTCCCGTCGCCAATCCTCTATGACCCGGAGCACTACCGGCTGCACGGGCGGTGGATCACGGAGAGAGGATGATCTCTAGCCGGGCCGCCGCTCCTGGCGATCCGCGTTGTCGAAATGCTTCTTCAGCTCGCTGCCCGTGATCTTCGTGTAGCGCTTCGTGGTCTCGGGACTCGCATGTCCAGCGAGCTCCTGGGCCGCGAGCAGGCCCGCATGCCGGGCCACGATCGTGAGCCGGCCGTGTCGGAGCCAGTGCGGCGAGAACTCGTCGGGGAGTCCGGCGCGCAACGCCAGCTGCTTCACGATGTGCTCGACCGTATTTGGATGCAGTGGGTACACGTCTTTCACCGGCTTCGTGACGCCGGTCTTCGCGTCTGGGATGTGGCGCACGGTCTGGCGTGAGATGAAGAGGTAGGGGCTGTCGTCACGGCGCGTGTTGAGGTAGCGCTGGAGCCAGTCGGCGGCGGTCTCCGTGAGGAACGTGCCGCGGACCTTCTTGCCTTTGCCGATGACCTCGACCTCACGGGTCTTCAGGTTCACCCGTCTCCGGGTCAGACCGCAGAGCTCCGACAGCCGACAGCCAGTGGCGAACAGCACCTCGAGGAGGGCACGATCGCGCAAGGCGTGCTCCGAGTCCTTCCGGATCGCTGCGACGAGGCGGTCGAACTCATCGGTGTCCATCCGGCGCGTCCCGCGATCGCCGACCTTCGCCAGGACGACCGTGTCCGGCGCCGGGAGCTTGAGGTCGAGGACCGTGACGCCGTGCCGGAGCATCCCGCGCACGGCCGACCCGAAGAGGTTGCGTGTGGCCAGCGAGAGCTTCTTGCCGTTCGGACCGTTCCGGGTGGCCATGCGCACCTGGAACGCTGTGAGCAGCTCGCGATCCAGCGTTGTCGCCGACGCAGACGGCGGAACGCCTTTCGTTTCGGCGAACTCGAGGAACTCATCGAGGTATGCGCCGTAGCCCTCGAGGGTCCGATCGGACCGACCCTTGAGGACGAGGTGCTGGAGGTAGGCATCCTTCAGCTGGCCGAGCGTGGTCGTCACTGCCCTAATCTAAGTGATAATCGCTCTTGGGCACAAGTACGCGGTCAGGCGTACCCCGCCGTTGCGCAGCTCTCCCGCCGGCCGCCGGCTCAGATCACGTCGTCGAACAGAGCCAGCTCCGCGGGCGTCGGGCGCTGGAAGGTCGTGAGTGCCCCCGCCAGCACCTCGTCGGTGATGTGGAACACACCGGCCGGCAGCTCGGCGTTGCGCCGCGCGACGCGGCCGATCAGCTCGTCACGCGTCGGATCCAGGAGGCAGAGCACGACCCGCGCGCCGATCGCCTGGGCCTCGCTCCGGAACCGGTCGCGCTCGCTCTGGCCCCAGAGGCCATAGTCGAGGACGACGTTGGCGCCGATCTGGAGCGCCCGCAGCGCCATCGACCAGTGGAGCGCCTCGATCGCGGTGCGCGTCGACTCGCCGACACCGGTCCGGTGGTCCGGGAAGAGCTCGCTGAGCCACTCGTCGGGGGTGAACCGCAGGGCGTTGTGTTCTTTCTCGAGCCTGCGAGCGGCAGTCGTCTTCCCCGCAGCCGGGACGCCGCAGGTGATGAAGAGGGTCGCCACCCCGACAGGCTACGTGACCGCTGCGCCGTCCTCGCCAGTCAAACGCAGCCCTCCTGGAATCGCTTGGCCTTCGCCTCCTCGCGCTGGTTGTGGAGCTTCAGCTCGTTGAACAGCCGCGTGAGCGCGCCCTCGACCTCGCTGCCGACCTGCACGTCGATCTGACTGCCATTGCGAGACGCCGCCCGGTCGAGCGTCACGGTGAACGAACGCTGGTGCACGAAGTCATTCCCGTCGCATTCCTCCCAGGTGGTGCAGGTCATCGTGTAGTAACGCCTGCGGAACTCGAGCTGGTATGTGCCGATCCGGTGCTTGTCCTCGGAGACGTGGATCATCCGGCGCAGCCCCTTGATGACCTCGTCGCCCATCTTGTCGTAGTACGTGAGGAAATCCGGGAAGTCGACGACGTCGAGGGTCCCTTCGACCGGGCCGTCGATGAACGACTTGATGTTCTTGCCCTTGAAAAACCCCTGCTTGAAGAACTCGACCCAGTCCATGAGCGACTCGGTGTCGATCCACTCCGTGCCGGGGTACATGGAGTCGAGCAGCACTTTCGCGGTGCTGAGCTCGTCCATCTCCATCGTCTCGGTGCGCGACGCTTCGTTCCGCTTCGTGCCCTTCACGCAGCGCGTCTGGGTCGACTGGCCGCCCGTCGTTCCCGCCACCGTCCCGCCCGTCGTCGTGCCGCCGGCGCCGCCATCGGTCGTCGTCGGTGGCGGTGGCGGAGGCGGTGCGATCTCCTCGAGGCACGCCGCGAGGGCCCGCGCGGCGGCATCGTGCGCGCGCGTCGCTGCGTCGAGCGCGTCCTTCGCGCGCTGCCAGGCGGCCTGACCGCCCTTCGCGTCGAAGTCACGGTGCTTCCAGCCCGCCTCGTCGTGCGCGGTCTGCGCGGCGTCCGCTGCCGCCTGCGCGGCCTGGGCGCCCTTGCCGATGAAGTGCAGCGGCTCCCCCGACACGCCGCCCGTGGCGACACCCCGCGCGGCCGCAGCCGCGGCGCGATCCGCGTCGCGGGCGCGTTGATCCGCGTGGGTCGTCGCGTTGCGGGTCTGGTTGATGTCGTCGTACGCGTCCATCGCGCGCTCGAGGTCGCGCGCGGTGCGCTCCTCGGCAGCCTTCTCGTCGTCGCACGTCCGCTTCTTCCTGCGCTCCTGCGTGATGAGCGCGCCGCCCGCGCCGGCCACGAGCAGGCCGCCCGCCACGAGCGGCACGTTCGGTCCGCCGGTGCCCCCGCCGGTCGCCGGACTCGACGTCGGCGCGGCGGTCGTCGGGGCGGCGCTCGCGGTCGAGCCGCCGCGCGTCGTCGTGGTCGGGAACGGTGTCGCGGTCGGGGCCGCGCCGGTGCCGCTCTGGGAACCGCCGTCATAGGTCCGGGTGATCGTGTTCCCCTTCCCATCGTTCACCGTCACCGTGATCGTTCCGGGGTGGAACTCCTCGTTCGGGCACGGGGGGTGCGGATGGCCCCACACGGCGGTCCCGTCCTGGAAGGTGAACGTGCCGCACGGATTCGACTTCGTCCACGTGTACGTGAGCTTGTCGCCCTCGGGATCAGTCGCGTCGACGTTGTAGAAGGTGTTCGTCGGGATGAGATTCGCCTTGATCGGGCCGACGACGGGCGGTTTGTTCGCGACGCCCGACGGGCCTGCGGTCGCGGTCACCGCGGGCGGGACGCTCGACTGCGGCCCCGCCGCCGGCGCGTTCCCCGCACCGGCCACCCCGGCGAGCGCCATTCCCGCGCCGGCGAGCGTCAGCCCGTAGGCGATCGCTTTCCGCGCCCAGTTCGCCCGTTCGCGCGCCGCCTGAGCGTCCGACCGCTGGGACTGACGGTATGCCTGGCGCAAGAAGCGATCGTCGAAACCGCCGTCGTCCCCCACCGCCGTCGGATCCCCACCCGGACGGCCGGCGCCGGCCAGAAACCCGTACAACGAGTCGGCCATCTGCTGGTCGTCGTTGGAGTGCTCCTTCGCGAACCTGGCCGCCGTGTCATCGTCGCGATCGGCCCTCTCGGCGTCCGCCAGACGCTGTTCGGCCCGGTCCGCTTCGGCCGCAAGCTCGTCCGGGGTCTTCGCCTTCTCGTCGCCGTCAGCCACGTTCCCGCTCCACCGCCGCCTGCCAAGCGAGCAAGCGTTCGGCGGAGTCTACGGAGTCAGAGCCGGAGCTCCCAGGTCTCGCCGACCAGATCCTTCCCGAAGCTGTGGTGGCTCTCCTCTCCCACGAGCTCGAAGCCGGCCTCCTCGTAGAGGTGGCGCGCCGCACGGAGCACGCTGTTCGTCCAGAGCCGCACCCGCTTGTAGCCTGCCGCCCGGCTGAAGGTCACGCACTCATCGACGAGCCGCCTGCCGATCCCGAGCCCGCGGGCCTTCGGCTCGACGAGCAGGAGCCGCAGCTTCGCCACCGTGGCCGACTGCCGCACGGCGAAGACGCAGCCGACGTTCTCGCCGTCGAGCTCGGCGATCCAGCACCGCTCGCGCTTCGGGTCCTGGTGCTCGATGAACTTCCCGACGATTCCGGCGACGAGCCCCTCGAACTGCTCGTTCCAGCCGTACTCCTCGGCGTAGATCGCGCCGTGGCGCTGCACGACCCAGCCGTAGTCGCCCGGGCGCG
Organism: Candidatus Limnocylindria bacterium; assembly: GCA_035935465.1. Lineage (GTDB taxonomy): Bacteria > Chloroflexota > Limnocylindria > P2-11E > P2-11E > UBA4735. The sequence continues at coordinate 18,970 of DASYXA010000121.1, forward strand.
GATCACGAAGAACGTACCCACCCGCGGTCGGCCGGCGCTCTCCCAGAAGCCGCTCGACCGTGGCCATCGCACCGACCAGCCGCTCCTGCTCCGCGACGCCCAGCCGCGCGAGCTGGGTCCCGATGTCCTCGCGGGATCGGGCATCCAGCGACCCGAACACGCTCCGGCCCCGCTTCGTGAGCCGGACCTCGCTCCGGCGCGCGTCCTCGGCCGAGGCGCGGCGCTCGACGATGCCCCGGCGCCGGAACGCCCCCAGGATCCGGCTGAGGTAGCCCGCATCCAGACCGAGCGCTCGGGTGAGCTCCGCCGCCACGGCGTGCTCCCGATCGGCCACCTCGTAGAGCACGCGGGCCTCCGTGAGCGAGAACGGCGTCTCGAGATACCCGTCCCGGAGGAGGCCGATCTGACGCGTGTAGAACCGGTTGAACCGGCGGACGTCGGCGACGCGGCGGTCGAATGCCCCGGCGGACCTGGGACGCGCTACGACCGGATGCTTGCCGATGTCAACAATTTAGTTGCCGGTGTCAAGCCTCCGCAGCCAGGACGCGATCTCCCGGTCCGCGAGCCCGGCAGCGTCCAGCTCCGCCGCCCCGGCCACGAGGACCGGGATGCGCACGAGATAACGGCGCTCGAGGGCCGGATCGGTCGCGATGTCGACCCGCGCGATCGCAAGCGGCTGGTCCAGCCCGATGCGCCGGAGCGCGCGATGCGTCTCCTCGCAGAGGTGGCATCCGGCGCGCTCGTAGAGGGTCACGGCCGTCGGCGGCGCGCGATGCGTGCGCAGGCGGACGAGCGCGAGACCGCGCCGGAGGTTCCCGCGGAGCACGGCTAGATTGTCGCGGTGAGCCCCTTCGCCCGCCCGGACCTCTTCTGCAGCACCGAGCAGGTCGCCGCACGACTGGCGGACCCGAGGGTCCGCATCGTCGACGCGCGGTTCGGCTTCGACGCGGAGGCACGGGCCGAGTACCTGAAGGCCCACCTGCCCGGCGCCGTACACATCGATTGGAGCCGCGACATCGCCGCTCCCCCACCCACCTCGGGGCATCCGAGATACATGCTCCAGGAGCCCGCCGACTTCGCGGCCACGATGGGCCGGTTCGGCATCGGCGACGACACGTTCGTCATCGGCTACGACGCCGAGGGCGGCCACCATGCGGCTCGGCTCTGGCTCGCGCTCCGCCGGTACGGCCACGACCGGATGGCCGTGCTCGAAGGTGGGATCCAGAAATGGGTCCGCGAGGGCCGGCCGCTCGAGTCCGGCGAGGTGCGTGTGACGCCTGCGACGTTCACGGCGCGCCCGCGCCCGGGGGTCATCGCGACGAAGGACGAGGTGCTGGCCGCGGTCCGCACGGGGGACCCGTGGCTCCTCGACGTCCGCCGCGACGCCGAGTACACGGGCGAGGAGACGCGGGCGAAGCATGGCGGGCACATCCCGGGGGCGGTGAACGTGCTCTGGAAGGACGCGCTCGGCGCCGAGTGGATGCTGAAAGACCCCGAGGAGCTCGAGCAGCTGTACATCGACGCGGGGTTCGGCCCCGAGACCTCGACCGTCACGTACTGCCAGGCGGGCGTCCGGGCGGCGTTCACGCATTTGGTGCTTACAGCGCTGGGGCACGACGACGTGCGCACGTACGACGGCTCCTGGGAGGAATGGGGCAACCGTGACGACGTGCCGATCGTCCGCGGGCGCAGCTGACCTAGGGTGGAGCGCATGAAGATCGGCTACAAGGCGTCGGCGGAACAGTTCGGTGCGCGCGAGCTCCTCGACTTCGCGCTCCTCGCCGAATCCTCGGGCTTCGACAGCGTCGCGGTGAGCGATCACTTCCAGCCCTGGCGCCACCACGGCGGCCAGGCGCCGAACGCGTTCGTGTGGCTCGGCGCGCTCGCAGCGCGGTCAGCGCGCGTGCAGATCGGGACCAGCGTCGCCACACCGACGTTCCGCTACCACCCCGCCCTCGTCGCGCAGCTGGCCGCGACGATCCAGTCCCTGGCCGGCGGACGGTTCTTCCTCGGCATCGGGACGGGCGAATCGATGAACGAGGTCCCACTCGGCATCGAATGGCCCGAGATCAAGGTCCGCTTCGCGCGGATGAAAGAGGCCGTCGAGCTCATGCGGCGGCTCTGGCAGGAGGACTTCGTCACGTTCGAGGGTGACTTCTACAAGACGAAGAACGCGACGATCTACGAGAAGGCGCAATCCGGGCCGGTTCCGATCTACATCGCCGGCACCGGCGAGTCCGCGGCGCGGCTCGCGGGTCGGGTCGCCGACGGCTTCATCTGCACGAGCGGCAAGGGCGAGGAGCTCTACACGACGACGCTCATCCCGGCCGTCCACGACGGCGCGAAGAAGGCTGGACGCGATCCGTCGTCCATCGAGCTGATGATCGAGGTCAAGGTGTCGTACGACGCCGACCGCGCGCGCGCGCTCGAGAACACCCGCGAGTGGGCGGCGCTGGCGCTCCCGGGCGACCAGAAGGTCGGCGTCGAGGATCCGCGCGAGATGGAGCGCCTCGCGTCGGCGCTCACCGCCGGGCAGGCCGCCTCACGCTGGATCGTCTCCACTGATCCGGCCGAGATCGTGGAGCGGGTCGGGGCGTACGCCGACATGGGCTTCGAGCATCTCGTGATCCATGGGCCCGGTGCGGATCAGGAACGATTCATCAGCCTGTTCGCGAGAGACGTGCTCCCTGGCCTTCGCGCGCGAGCGTCGCGCTCGAGAACGGCGGCCGCCGGCTAGCTCACGCGCACAGTCGCAGCGGGTCCACTCGCGGCCACCGCTCCGCCCCGGATGGCGCGACCACGTAGATCGCCTCGTCCTGGTCCGTCGGGCTGAGATACAGCTCGATGGGACCGAGCCGGTACCCGGTCGGCGTCGCATCCGCGGGCAGGGTGGCATGGAGGTCGAGCCGGTCACGGTACGCCGGTGCGTAGACGCCCTGCGGGTCGCGGATGTACGTCCGCGCTCCCGCGCTCGACGTGCTAACGGTGCCCGGCGGCCAACCGATGAACAGCATCGTCGCCGTCTCCCAGTGGCAGTGCGATGGCCCCGCGATCGTATCCAGCTCGAACGCGATCACCTCGCGTCCATCGCGCGACCAGCGATACCCCGGATAGCTTGGCGCCGGCCCGAAAGCGGACGCGACCGACGCGAGGGGCGATCGCGCCCGCACCTCGAACAGGTTGAGAGGCCAGATCGAGGCGACGAGGACGATCGCAAGAGCTCCCAGGATCACCGCGCGAAGCCGTGGCCACGGCATCGCTCTAGCCCGGCTCGCTCGACGGGACCATCGCGAACGTGAGCCCGGCCGCGGCGAGCGCGAAGCCGATGGCGGCCGCCAGCGCGAACGGCGTCGAGATCGCCAGCAGCGGGCCGGAGAGCGCGGAGCCCACGGGGATGCCGGAGTAGTTCAGGTGCATCGAGACCGCGAACGCGCGGCCGAACCACGCCGGATCGGTGACCCGCTGCCGGAGCGAGAACAGCGCGACGTCCATCACCGAGCTGCCGACCCCGACCAGGACCACGCCGACCACGAGCCCGGCGAGCGATGACGCGATCGCGATCGCCGCGATGCCCGCGCCGATCCCG
>DASYXA010000122.1:0-48801 GCA_035935465.1 Candidatus Limnocylindria bacterium
CGGTACCACAAGATCCAACACGGTCCGGCGGCGGCGGCACTTGTTCCTGTGCGCGACGAGGTGATCGACGAAGGCGTGTTGGAGTTGCGCCACGAGAAAATAGGGGGCAAATACCAGCCCCAGGTACGTTTTGTGGCTCACCGAGAGGCCGACCTGTCTGCGTTCAAGGAGGACGAGCTGCTCGTCGTTGATGAAGTAATCAACAAGTACAAGGACATGAACGGCACGCAGATCAGCGAGGAGTCGTACAAGGAGTTGGGCGTTCTGCTCGCGCAGGAGAATGAGGACATCCCGTACGGGACGGTCTACCTCCCGGACGCTCCGCCCACGAAGGACGACATCGCCTACGCGCAGCGTCGAATGAAAGAGCGTGGCTGGGCAGCCGGATAGGACGACCCCTCTCCGCGACATCGTCGAGTCGAAACGCTTTGAGGCCGATCTCAAGGCGAGCCGGCTTCATCCCCTCGTTGCTGACCGACTCTTGGAGGGCGTCTGTTGGGCGCTGGCGCGAGACCCGACCCTTCAGGGTCGCGCGATCCCGCCGACATCATCGGGATCGACTGACACGTGGCTCGTCAAGACCCGTCGGGTGAACGCCGCCGATCCGATCCTGTGGGTCTACTACACCTTCAACACGACGACGATTACGTTTGAGGGCGTGGATGTCCAAGAGCCGCCCGGAGGTCAGCGACTGTGACGACCCGAGCGGAGTTTCTTGCGACGTTGAAGAAGGTGTCCAAGCGGCTCGATAAAGCGTCCGCTCCGCCCGTCAAGCCGAGACCTGACGCAGCATCGTCCAAAACATCGGCATCTCGTCCTTCCGGTGATTGAAGCGGAACGTCCACTCGTCCACGTAGCTCTGTAGGTACTTCGGGGAAAGACGGTGATGGGCACCGTCCACGCCCCGCTTGAAGTTCCCCCAGAAGGACTCCACGTTATTCACGTGCGCCTCACCGACCACGAACACATCCCGCTTGTGATTGACCGCGACATGCTCCGGGTAGCCAGCATTCCTGAGCATCCGGTACGTCAGCAGTTCGTCGGTGTAGATCGTGCTTCCCTCGATGACGTAGTTCTTGATGAGCGGCGTGAGCGTCCGACGCTTCACGTCCGGGACGACTTCGGCGTACATCCGACCGCCGCGCTCATGGACGCCGAACACGACTGACTTGTTGTCGAGCGCGTTCACGTGACCGCGCACCCGACCGCCGACGTAGGTTTCGTCGATCTCAACACGGACACCCTTCCCACCGAGCGTCGGTTTCCCCTCGTCGAGCATCGACCGAATCTGCTTGAACATCCGCCACGCGGTCTTGTATGTGACGCCGATCTCGCGCTGGAGCCAGCGCGACGAGACACCGGTCTTGGTCGTCGAGATCAGGTACACGGCGAGGAACCATGTCCGGAGCGGGGTGGACGACTTTTCGTAGATCGTCCCGGCCATTGGGTAGACATGGTGGCCGCACATGTCACAGGCGTAGGCCGCTCTACCGGCGACCTTGTAGTGCTTGCGGACCTTGCCGCCACACTCCGCGCTCGCACAGACGATCCCGTCCGGGTAGTTCACCGAGACCAGCCAATCGAGGCAGGCGGCATCGTCGCGGAAGTCCCGGTCGAAGTCCTTGCGGGTGTAGCGAGCCTGCTTGGGGCGGGCTGTGCGCTGCCTCGGAGCCATGTCTGTACGCTATCCGATACGGTACTTGTTGTCAAGGGATCATCCTGGGCTTTTCCACAGGAAACCGCTCATTTGGCATCCCAGAGGGGCTTTATCCACGGAAATCAGGTGGTTATCCACAGCAGCCGACCGCGCGTGCCAGGCCGCGGAGGGCATCCGTTGTCCGCGATACGTCCAGCGATCACGCGTCCGCGAGCAAGCCGGCGGCGATCACGACGCGCTGGATTTCGCTGGTGCCCTCGTAGATCCGGTAAATACGCGCATCCCGATAGGCCCGCTCGATCCACAGCTCGCGCATGTAGCCCATCCCGCCGTGGATCTGGACGGCGGCGTCGGCCACCCGGCCGAGGTGCTCCGTGGCGAACAGCTTGGTCATCGCCGCCCGGTCGATGACGCGCTCGCCGCGGTCCGCCCGCGCTGCCGTGTCGTAGACCATGAGCCGCGCGGCGTGGATGCCGATGGCCGCGTCGGCCAGCATCCACTGGATCGCCTGATTGACCGCGATCGGCTTCCCGAACTGCACGCGCGCCTTCGCCTGCTCCACCGACGCCTCGAGCAGCCGCTGCGCGGCGCCGACCGCGTGCGCGGCGAGCCCGAGCCGGCCGAGGTCGAGGGTCCGGAGCGCGATCTTGAACCCCTCGCCGTCGGCGCCGATGCGCTGCGCCGCGGGCACCCGCAGCTCGTGGAAGTAGAGCTGGGCGGTCGTCGAGCCATGCAGGCCCATCTTCTCGTCGTTCGGCCCGACCTCGAGCCCGGGGGTGTCGCGCTCCACGACGAACGCGGTGATGCCCTTCGGGCCTGCGGCGCGATCGAGGGTCGCGAACACGGTGAAGACATCGGCGATCGGCGCGTTGGTGATGAACGTCTTCGCGCCGTCGATCACGTAGGCGTCGCCATCGCGCCTGGCGGTCGTCTTCAGGCCGCCGGCATCGCTGCCGGCGCCCGGCTCCGACAGGCCGTACGCGCCGATGCGCTTCGCGCGCAGGAGATCGGGGAGATAGCGCGAGCGCAGCTCGGCGGGCCCGCCGATGTCGATCGCCGTGCCGCAGAGGCCGGCCGAGCCGCCGATCACGTTCCAGAGCGACGCGTTCGCGCGCGCGAGCTGCTCGACCGCGACGCAGTAGCCGAGCTTGCCGAAGCCCTGGCCACCGACCGCTTCGCGGAAGCCGATGCCAAAGAGGCCCATGCCGGCCATCGCGGCGATGACGTCGCGCGGGATGCGATCGCTCCGCTCGATCTCGTCGGCCCGCGGCATGAGCTGCTCGTCGACGAACGCACGCACGCTGCGCTGCAGGAGCACCAGCTCCTCGGGGAGGGTCGGGTCCATCAGGCGGTCTTCGCGCGCTCGAGCACAAGGCGCAGGTGCTCGGGGATCCGCGTCGCCTTGCCGGTCTTTTGGTCGAGGATCACCTGGATCGTGGACCCGATGGCGCAGCGCTGCCCGTCCGCGCGGTCGAACGCGTACTCGAAGGCCCACGACGAGCGGCGGAGCTCCCCCACCCGCACGCGGATGTCGTACTCGTCGTCGAACCGCAGTGGCGCCTGATAGCGCACGCTCGCCTCGCCGATCGTGAAGTCGACGCCGTGCGCCAGGAGCTCGCGCCGGTAATCGACCCCGAGCGCCCGGAGGTACGCCACCCGGCCGACCTCGGCGAACAGCAGGTAATTCGCGTAGTAGACGACCCCCTGCATGTCCGTCTCGCCGAACCGGACGCGCTGGCGGTGCGCGAAGGGATAGTCGCCGGTCGTGGTGGGCATCGGCGCGAGGCTAGCCGCTAGGGTGGCGCCATGTCTCGGCTCTCGGCCGTGCAGCAGATCGCCGGCGTGCTCTGCCTCGGCCTCGTCGGGCTGATCGTCGCGGCGAATCTGGGCTGTGCGCCGAAATACTTCCTGCGCGGGGACGTCATCGCGCTGCTGGCGATCGGCCTGATCGACGCCGTGCTGCTGCTGGGGGCCTCGTCCGGCGAGAGCGACACGCACCGGCTGCTCGGCATGGCCGCCTCGGCGAGCGGCGCCGCGCTCTTCCTCGCGACCGCCTCGATCCCGGTCCTGTTCGCGCCGGTCGCGATCGTCGGAGGGTTCCGGATCCCGCGCTCCGGCCGGCCGCGGGTGGCCGGATTGATCGCCGTGCCGCTGGCCATCGTCGGAACCGTCGTCCTCCTGATCCTCGGTCAGAGTTTCGTGACCGCGGACCAGTTCCGCTGCCCGTAGGGCGACGTAACGGCGTGGCACGAAGCCTGCTCGGTGGGCAGGCATGAGTACGACACACGAACCCGACACCAACGAGACCGAGATCATCGACCGTCCCGTCGTCGAGCATCACGTCGAACGCGTCGAGCGCATCCGTGAGCCTGGAGCTGTCGCGCCCGCGGGCCGGCTGAACGTCAGCCCGAACCCGTACGCGCCGGTGTGGACCGTCACGCGGGTCATCACGCTCCTGTTCACGGTGCTCGAGGTCGTCCTGCTGATCCGCTTCGCGCTCAAGCTGCTCGGCGCGAATCCGCAGCAGCCGCTCGTCAACGGGCTCTACGCGATCACGGAGCCGCTCGTCCGGCCGTTCCAGGGGATCTGGCCGCAGACGAACACACCGGTCGTGTTCGACCTGCCGGCGCTCCTCGCGATCGTCTTCCTGTTCCTCATCGTGGCGCTCGTCGTCGCGCTGGTACGGGCGATCGCGGGCAACCGGACCGTCTAGCTGTTCCCCGCGGCGCGCACCTCAGCGAGGGCCCCGGGGTCCTCGAGCGACGACGTGTCCCCGAGGTCCGTCGTGCCGAGGTAGGCGCCACGGATGAGCCGGCGGAGGACCTTGCCGTTCCGCGTCTTCGGCAGCCGGCGGATGAACCGCACCGCCTTCGGGCGGAGCGGCTTCCCGAGCTGTTCCGCGATCGTGTCCGACACCGAGCGCTCGAGCGCGCCGTCGGTCGCGATCCCGGGCTTCGCGACGGCGAACACGACGATCGCCTCGCCCTTCAGCTCGTCGGGGACACCGATGGCCGCGGCCTCGCTCACCGCCGGGTTCGCGACGGCGGCGGACTCCACCTCCGCGGGACCGACGCGCTTCCCCGCGACCTTCAGCGTGTCGTCGCTGCGGCCTTCGATGTACCAGAACCCGTCGTCGTCCACGCGCGCCCAGTCACCATGCACCCACACGTTCGGCACGCGGGACCAGTACGTCTCCAGATAGCGCTCGCGATCCTTCCAGAACCCTCGCGTCATCCCGGGCCAGGGCGCGCGGAGCACGAGCTCGCCGACCGCGCCGCGCACCGAGCGGCCCTGCTCGTCGACGACGTCGGCCGCCATGCCGGGGACCGGGCCGCGGAACGAGCCGGGCGTGATCTCGGTCCAGGTCGTGCAGCCGACGATGCCGCCGGAGATCTCCGTGCCGCCCGAGTAGTTGATGATCGGGCAGCGCGCGTCGCCGACGGCGCGGAAGTACCACCACCACGGCTCGGGGTTCCACGGCTCGCCGGTGCTGCCGAGGACGAGCAGGCTCGAGCGATCGTGCCTCCGCACCGGCTCCTCGCCGGCGCGCATGAGGCCGCGGATCGCGGTCGGCGAGATCCCGAGGTGCGTGACCTGGTGGCGCTCGACCAGCGACCAGATCCGCGCCTCGTCCGGGTAATCCGGCGTGCCGTCGTACAGGACGATCGTCGCGCCGAGCATGAGCCCGCCCGCGATGAGCCAGGGGCCCATCATCCAGCCGAGGTCGGTGAACCAGAACACGACGTCGTTGTCCTGCACGTCGAAGCAGTGGGCCATGTCCTGGGCGGCCTTCACCGGAAAGCCGCCGTGCACGTGGACCGCGCCCTTCGGCCGTCCGGTCGTGCCCGAGGTGTAGATGATCATGAACGGGTCCTCGGCGCTCGTGTCCGCCCACCGCTCGACCGGCGTGGAGCCCCGGCGCACGACCTCGGCCCAGGTCAGGTCACGGTCGCGCTTCGGGTAGTCGCGCCCGAGGCGCTCGGCGACGACGACCGTCTGCACCGTCGGCGCGCCATCGGCGGCGAGATCGGCCGTCTCCTTCATCGCCACCACCGCGCCGCGGCGGTGGAACCCGTCGGCGCAGATCACCACCGAGGCTTCGCAATCGCGCAGCCGGCCGGCGATCGCCTCGGCCCCGTAGCCGGAGAAGATCGGTGTGTAGATCGCGCCGAGCGCGCCGAGTGCCAGCACCGCGACGACGCACTCGATGCCCATCGGCAGGAACACCGCGACGCGGTCGCCCTTGCCCACCCCGATCGCGCGGAGACCGGCGGCGAAGCGCGCGACGTCGGTCCGCAGCTCGCCGTACGTCCGCCGATCCACCCGCCCGTCCTCGCGCTCGGCGATGAGCGCGACGCGCCACGGGTCCCGGTCGCCGCGCAGCGCGGTCCCGACGTAGTTCATCCGGCCGCCGGTCCACCACGTCGTCCACGGCAGGCCGTTCGACGTATCCAGCGCGCGCGCGTACGGGGCGGTCCAGACCAGGCCGAGGTCGCGCTCCGCCGCGCGCCAGAACCGCTCGAGGTCGTCGGTCGCCCAGGCCAGGAGCGCGTCGTAGCTGCTGATGCCCTGCGCGTTCGCGAACCGCTTCAGGCGGCTGCGATCGAGGTAGCGCGCCGTCGGGGACCACACCGCTGGCACGGGATGACTCTAGCCAGACAGCGCGACCGGCTCCCGCGCGCGATCGTGGGCCATCGCCCGGGTGAGCAGCCCGAGCATCGCGAGGCCGGCCGCGACGTAGGCGAGGCCCTGGATGTTGAGGATCGGCAGTGTCCCGAGCGGGACCGTGAGCGTACCGGCGATGGCCAGGCCGACGAGCGCCAGGATCGAGAACGTCGTGAACAGCGCACCAATCGCGCGGCCACGGAATTCGTCAGGCACGCGGGTCTGGATGACGCTGAACATCGTCGGGAAGCTCATGGCGCTCGGGATACCGACGAGAAAGAACAGCCCGACGACCAGTACGAACGGCGCGCCGAAGCCAGGCACGTTGAACGCGGTGAGGTCGATGAGTCCGAACAGCAGGGTCGTCCAGCCGATGAGCTTCGCGGGCCCGACGCGAGCGCTGATCGCGACGAGCATGAAGCTGCCGACGACCGCGCCCACGCCCTGCGCGGACATGAGGACGCCGAGCTCGGTCGCGCCGCCGTGCAGGATCTGGACGGCGTAGAGGATGAACAGCACGCGGAATACCCCTTCGCCGATCCCCGACAGCGCCACGAGCAGGAACAGCGTACGTACCACGCGGTCGGCCCAGACGAGCGCGAGCCCGCTGCGCCACTCGGTCCAGAGCTTCCGCCAGGCCCGGACCCCGTCCTCGATCGTTGCGGCGACCGCGGCCGCACCGACCACGCCGCGCATCGAAGCGACGAGCGCCGCGGCGGCGAGGAACGTGATCGCGTCGACGATCGCGATGCCCATGATCCCGCCGGCAGCGGCCACGAGGCCCCCGATCGGCGGGCCGACGATCCGCGAGAGGTTGTTGGAGGCCGCGTTCAGCGAGTTCGCAGCGACGAGCTCGTCTTGCTCGACGAGCCGCGGGAGGAGCGCGCCGACCGCCGGGACGACGAACTGCCCGAGGATCGACTCCACGAACACCACGACGTAGACGATCCAGATCGTGTCCGGTCCGCGCACGAGCGCCAGAGGCAGCAGCACGACCGCGAGCAGGAGGTTGCCGACGATCACGGTGCGGCGGCGATCCCAGCGGTCGATGTACACGCCCGCGACGCTGCCGAGGACGATGCTCGGCAGCACGCTGGCCGCGAACATGAGCGTCGTCGCGAGCGCGGATCCGGTGATCTGGTAGATCGAGATCGGCATCCCGACGTACAGCGCCCAGTCGCCGACGAACGAGATGAAGCCGCCGGCCCAGAGGAGGCCGAAGTTCCGCCGCGCGAGGAGGCGGAAGTTTCGCATGCCCGGACGGTACGGTCGGCCGGCGCGCGCGAACATATCGCGCGACGCACTCGCGATGGTCCTATCGTTCGGCGATGCCCGCGAAGAAGACGACCGCGTCCACGTCCCGGGGTGGAAGGGGCGGAGCCCCTGTGAAGAAGACCACGAAGAAGCGCGGACCCGCCGCGCCCCGCGGGCCGGAGGCGCTCGAGAGCGCGATCGACCTCGCGGACGAGAGCGTCGCCGAGATGTCCAAGCGCGTCACGAAGGCCGGCGGGGCGACGCTCGCGGCGTTCAAGGACCCGTACGGCGGCACCCCGCTGCTCCTTGCGAGCATCCCGCTGCGTTCGATCGAGGCGACCGAGTTCCAGCGTGACCTCTCGAAGGTCCACGCCGACCGGCTGTCGGATGCGATCGGTGCCGTGGGCGTGTTCCTCGATCCGGTCATCGCCGTCGCCGGCACGGACGGCTTCACCTCGCCGAACGGGCGCCACCGGCTCGCGGCCGCGAAGAAACTCGGGCTGCGCACCGTGAGCGCGCTCGTCGTCGCCGATCCGCGGATCGCGTACCGCATCCTGCCGCTCAACACCGAGAAGGCTCACAACCTCCGCGACCGGAGCATGGAGGTGATCCGGATGGCCCGGTCGCTCGCCACGGAGCAGCCCCGCTCGAAGGAGAAGGACCACGCGGTCGCGTTCGAGGCCGCGTACTTCCTCACCCTCGGGACCGCCTACGAGGAGCGCGGGCGCTTCGCCGGATCGTCGTACCAGTCCATGCTCCGGCGGGTGGACGTGTTCCTCGACGGGACGCTGCCGGCGGCGCTGCGGCAGCGCGATCAATGGGGCCGGCGGCTCCTCGACATCGACGACCGCGTCGCCGCGCACGTGAAGACGTTGCAGGAGATGGGCTTCAAGAGCCCGTACCTGCGCGCCGTCGTGGTGGCCCGGTGCAACCCGGTGCGCTGGATCCCGCAGAAGCGCGGCGCGCCGCCGCCGATGAGCATGGCCGAGGCGCTGGGCAAGATGGCCGCGAGCGTCCGCAAGTTCGAGCCGAAGTCGGTGCGCGCCGGCGACCTCGCGCTCGTCGCGGCGGTCAGCTCGGACGATGGCTAGCCCGCGACGACCGCGCGAGGCAGCGATCGTCGTGCGCCGTGGCGATCGGTTCTTGATCCTGCGCACCGTGCCGGGCGGCAACTGGAATCATCCGGCCGGACAGGTCGAGGCAGCTGAGCGCGCCGAGGATGCCGCCCGCCGCGAGCTCGCGGAGGAGACCGGCCTCGCCGCCACGGTCGTCGACCTCGTGATCCCGCAGCACTACCCGGTGCCTGAAGACGAGCGCGCGGACTATCCCGCTGGGCTCGAGCAGGTGCGCATCGACAGCTACCTCGCGGACGCGCCACCGGGGTGGGAGCCGACGTTGAGCGACGAGCACGACGAGCGGCGGTGGTGCACATACGCCGAGGCGCTCGAGCTGCTGACCTGGCCCGAAGGTCGCGCCGCGCTTCAGGCGGCTGCCGATCAGAGTCCCGGCACGTAGTCCAGGACGATCGCCGCGATGAGGATCGCGACGAACGCACCGACGATCAACGCGAGCGGCACCACGTAGAACAGCACGATCGCGATCACGAGCACGACGAGCGCGCGCCCGGCGGCGAGACCGTGGTGCGCCTCGATCGCGCGCCACGCGAGGAACGCGAGCCAGCCGAGGCAGGCGGTCCCGATGATCTGGGCGAGCGGCGCGCCAGGCGCCTTGCCGCTCCCGAGGAGCGCTGCCGCGCCGTCGGCCGGGATGCGCGTGAGCGCCGTGGCGTAGCCGAAGAACACGAACATCGGTCGCAGCGGCCGCCGCGCGCCGTCGAGCCGCGCGGCCGCGTGCACCGCCGTCGAACCGAGGACCCACACGAGCAACGGCGAGAGCGCGGTCACGACGATGACCGCGGTCCACGCTTGCTCGATGAGGTAGCCGATGACCGCGGCGCGATCGCGGCCGAGGGTGTCGATCAGCGCGGCGATCGCGGGGCTGCGGCCCTCGCCGTACAGGAAGCTGCTCACCGGGACGTCGGCCGCGAACCGGACGGCGCTCACCGCGGCGACCGCCGTGGCGACGAGGACGAGCGCGAGCGCGACCGACAGACGGCCGGACGAGAGGACGAGCGCGGCGCCGCGCCGTGGCGAGCGCGCGAGCGCGATGAGCTCGTTCACCGGAACGCCGCGGCGAGCGCATCGCCGACCGCGACCTCCGTCGCGATGTCGATCGCGTCGCGCTCGTCGCCGGTCCAGGCCGGCGGGTCGGTGTCGTGGAGCTCCTCGGGGACCGCCGCGCCGAGCATGAGCAGGTACTCGATGGACCAGCCGCGCGCGACCGCGTCGAGGTCGTAGCCGCCGCCGCCCATCGCGACCCACGGCAGCTCGAACCCGCGGAACGCGCGGACCACGTGCTCGCGCGCGCGCGTCGAGACCTGGAGGTGGGTCAGCGGGTCGGTGAAGTGCGAGTCGATCCCCTGCTGCGTCACGAGCACGTCGGGCTTGAACCGCTCGACCAGCGGCGGCACGACCGCGTCGAACGCGGTCGTGTAGGCGCGGTCGTCGGTGTACGGCGGGAGTGCGACGTTGATGCTGTAGCCGGCGCCCTTCCCGGTACCGCGCTCGTCGGCGAAGCCGGTGCCGGGGAAGAGCGACCGCCCGGTCTCGTGCAGCGAGATCGTGAGCACCTGATCCGTGTCGTAGAACGCGGCCTGCACGCCGTCGCCGTGGTGCGCGTCGATGTCGACGTACGCGACCCGGAGGCCGCGGTCCGCGAGCAGGCCGCACGCGATCGCGGGGTCGTTGTAGATGCAGAAGCCCGACGCGCGGCTGCGCATCGCATGGTGCAGGCCGCCCGCGCCGTTGAACGACACCCGGAGCTCGCCGGCGAGCACCGCATCCATGCCGCGGAGCGTGCCGCCGGTCGTGAGCACCGACGCCTCGTGCATGCCCGCGAAGGGCGGGGTGTCGCCGTGCGCCGAGAGACCCCAGCGTGAGTGGTCGAGCTCCGGATCGGTCGAGGCCTGTTGCACGCCGCGGACGTACTCCGATGAATGGATCCGCTCGATCTCGGCGATCGTCGCCTCGCGGGGCTCCAGGACGACGGCGTTCGGGTGGTCGAAGGCGCCGATGCGTTCGAGGGTGTCGTGCACGCCGATCAGGCGTCGCGGCTTGAGCGGATGATCCGCGCGGTACACGTGTGACGCGAGGCGCGGGTCCCAGATGAGCCCGGCACGTTCGGTCTTCAGCGCTCGAGCGTCTCCATGAGCTCGCGCCACTCGCCCGGCGACATCCCCGTGGACTCGCGTTCGACCTGTTCTCCTCGCAGCATCCGCTTCACGGCGGCCAGACCCTTCGCGGAGAGCTCGTACGCGCCCATCCGGTAATCGGTGAAGGCGGAGTACGTGTGCGGGACCCAGTCCTTCAAGACGCTGAGCAGCGCCTCTGCGTAGACCCGGATCTCGTATTGCGCATGGGCATCGGCGCGCAACGAGAGGAAATTCAGGAGGTTGTGCAGATTCGTCTTCCAATACCACTGCGTGTAGAAGTTCACGGAAAGATTCATCCGAGCGAGCTCTCGCGCCAAGCCTTGCTCCTCGGGGACGAGAACCTCTCCTGACGCCGTCTCGTTGAGCAGCTGCTCGTAGTCGCGGTACATCCGGTCCGCGTCCTGCCGCAACACGTCGAGGATCTGCTGAGCGCGCGCGCCGGTGATGACGTCGCCCCGGCCCTGCCGGTTGGACGTCGCCTGCACGGCGAGCTGCTCTGGCTCCGGGACGTAGAACTCGCGGTCGAGGATCGAATAGCGCGCCGAGTATTCGTTCACGCTGTTGTGGACGATGAAGCCGTTCGCGACGAAGTTGTGATCGGGACCGATGACCTCGATGTCGTAGGTCATCTCCTCACCGGCATACTCGATCCGCTCGATGGCCGACCACGCGCGTACGAGCTTCCGGACCGGAGCCTTGCGCTTTTCCGGGTGCCGCGGCTGTGACGTCGCATGACGCTGCCAGAACGTCGCGAGATCGCCGTTCTGGCTCTCCGCGAGAAGGTCCAGCTCAAGATTCATTCGATGGACATCGCGGTGGCAGCGACCACAGAGCGTGATCAGATTCTCTAGGTCGCGCGAACGCGTTGGGTTGTGCCAGACCGGGTCGACGTGGTGCGCGTTCAGTCGATCGTTACGACCACAGATCATGCACTTGTACCGATTCCGCTCATGGACCTTTCCCGCGTGAGTGGTCGTCCACGCACCGATGAGCTGGCGGTCGTCGGTGATGCCACCTTTCCAGAAGTTGGAGGCCTGGCCGGATCGTGCGGCGCGGATCCGGGCCATGCCCTCGGGGCTGAACTCGTGCCGACCCGCTGTCCGGCGCTGGCCACGCTGCGCGAGGCCGGAGAACTTCGCCTTTTCTTTGGCGGTGAATCGCAGGTCGAAGATACGAAGAGCCTTGCGGATCGTGTGGTACGAAACGCCGGCACGCTCCGCCATCGCCTGCACGTCTAGTCCTTCCCCACGGCGAGCCGCAAGCCACTCGCGATCCCAGTGGGCCGGAACACCATTAACCGCGAACTTGGGGGAATCCTCACGCCACGTCGCGCCTCCACCGATGCCGATGTGGACCCCGGTCGCCTGCTCCAACGTCTTCCATCCGTCTGACGTGAGGCATCGGTGGTCCTTGGTCATCTTCACCGCGTAACCGTTGGCTAGCGTCACCTTGAAGACCGGACGAATGCCGGTTTCCCAGACGTCGACGACACGCGTGCTGTCGATCTCTCCGGTCTTCTCGTCGCAGTGTCGGAGATATCGCATCGAGAGCCCGTCCTGCAGATCGACCTTCGCCATGTAGGTCCGAGTCGCGAAGTCGTGCCAGGCGGATCCCTTGATCCAGAGCTGCGGCTCTCGCGGGTCATGCGTTGGACGCTTCATCGCCTCGATGAACCCATCTCGGATGCAGTTCCGAAGGGACTCCTGACGCCGATGGACGATCTGGGCCAGCTCCGGGACCGTGTACCAGCGCCCTTGGTCGACATCCTCGACGTAGGTCGGTTTCTTCTTCGCGATGGGATGGGTCGAACCTTCATGCCATTCGCGGTAGAACCGCTCTAGGGTCATCGAGCTCCGAGCCCGCCCACCGCGCTTCAGGCCATTGGGAAGATCGAACCAGAGCTCAGTGTCTCCAGCGAGGCATGCGGTCCGATGCCGGATCCACTGACGGGCAACGAAGATCGGGAGCTTGACGTGCAGCTTGAGCTCACACATCTCGAACGGCGACGTGTGTCGATGGCGCATGAGGTAGTTGATCAGCCCGGCGTCCTCGCGGACCTTCTTCGTCCCCGCGCCGTACGACACACGCGCGGCCTGGACGACCGCGGCGTCGTCGCCCATGTAGTCGATCACGCGGATGAACCCGTGGTCGAGGACCGGGATCGGCTGGTAGAGCAGCGCTTCCATCGCCGGCACCGTCGCGCGTCGGGTCTCGCGGGTCGCCTGGCGCTGGGCCTCGATCTCGGTCCGCTGCGACTGCGTGACGGTCGCCGGCCGCTCGAGGGTGTCCACGGAGAACGAGTCTAGGACCGGTGGAGATCGTCCTGTGACCGCGACGCCGCGCGCGCCTGCCGGCGATCGACGGCGACGCGGCCGCCCCTCTGCCGTTTCGCGACGGTCTTCATCTCGGCCGCCGCCTGCGCGAGCGCGGCGGCCGTCGGGAACGCGCGGCTGTCGGAGAGCGCGATGCCGACGGAGACCGACGCGAACGGCCAGCGGCTGCGAAGGCCGCGCCGGTCGGGAGCCTCGTAGCCGCCGGCCGCGATGTCTCCGGCGTCGTGCAGCTGCCGCGACCGGACGCCGAACCGCGTCACGATCTCCTCGGCGAGGGACTCAGACTCGTCCACCGCGCAGATGACCACGAAGTCGTCGCCGCCGATATGCCCGAGGAAGGCGTCCTGGCCCGACGCCTCGACCGCACCGAAGATCGCCTCCGCGAGCTCGACGATGAGCGTGTCGCCGCGCGTGAAGCCATAGCGGTCGTTGAAGCTCTTGAAGTTGTCGATGTCGAGGTACAGGCACGCGAACCGCTCCGGCGCGCGGAGGCGGGCGGTGATCTCCTCGTAGATCGCGGTGTTCCCCGGAAGACCCGAGAGCGGGTTGAGGCCGCCGAGCGTGCGCGAGCGCCGCAGCGCGGTCTGCACGCGCGCCGCAAGCTCCTCGAGGTCGAATGGCTTCGTGACGTAGTCGTCCGCGCCGGCGCGGAGGCGACGGACCTTCTCGTCGCGCTGCGCGGATCCGGTGAGGAAGACGACCGGCGTGTAGCGCGTCCGGTGATCGGCCTGCAGCCGGTCGAAGACTTGATCGCCGGAGAGCTCGGGCAGCGCGAGGTCGAGGACCACGAGCTGCGGACGCAGCGCGATCGCGCGCTGCACGGCGGTCACGCCGTCGTGGACCGACTCGCTGACGAGGCCGTCTTCGGCCAGACGCGCAGCGAGCGCCGCGCAGGTCGCAGGATCGTCGTCGACGATCAGAACGGTCGGTCGTGCATCCATCGCGGTGATGGTCGGCGCCCGCAGCTCATGCGAATAGATGACTCCGCGAAGCCAGGGGGGTCAGGACGAAAGACCCACGCCGGTAAATGAACATTGACCCGCGCGCACACGACGCTCGCCCGGCCGGCCGGCGCTAGGGGGTCGTGCCCATCACGGCCATGCAGCCGTTGCGGAACGCGACGCGGTCCACGACCAGCGGGAACGACCCGGCGAAGTCGGTCAACGACTTGTCGAGCGTCGCCGCGAGCTGGTCCTTCACGTTGCCCGGGATCGGACCGAGGTCGAGCGAGCTCGTCTTCATGAACAGCTTCCCGTCGCGCGTGCCGGCGATCACGTTCGCGGTCGCGGGCACGGTGAGCGGACCGGCGCTCGCCTGCGCGCTGAGGTGCACCCCGGCGCCGTCGATCGTCACGGCGATCCCGGTGACCGGCACCGGCAGGTTCGCCTGCTGCACACCGTTGGCGGCGGCCTGCGTAAGCTCGGTCGCCGACAGCACGATCGCCGCGGGCTGCTTCGGGGCGCCCTTGCCGTAGGCGCCGAGCGCGTTCCCGCGGGTCTCGACCGGGCCGGATGAGAACACCCGGCCGGTCGCTTCGGCACCGCACACACTCGTGATCTGCTCGGCCGCGGTGAAGCCGCTCGTCGCCAGCGCGCCGTTCGCCGGTGCGGTGACGCCGAGCGTCGTGCGCACGAGGTCACCGAGCGCGAGGCTCGTGGCGAACGTCGTGGCGAAGTCGCTCGTCGCTCCGCGGAGGCCGTTCACGGTGAGGGTCGCGGATGGCGCGGCCGCCGCGGCGGTCAACGCGATCGCGTAGGTGCCGGACACCGGGTTGTCGATGTTCACGACCGTGCCCGCGAAGGTGCAGCCCGGGATCTGGCGGACCGTCGTGCTGCACTGCAGACCGCGCGGATCGAAGACCGTGAAGCCGACGTTCGCGGACGGCGTGAACCGCAGCCGCGGGCTCGGAGCCTGCTGCGTCGGGTTCGCCGGCGCGGGCGCGCCCTGCGGCACCTCGACCTGCTGTCCCGGGCCCACGGTCGTCTGCCCGCCGGAGACCGCCTGCACGACCACTTGGCCTTCGGTCGTCTTGACCGTCGTCGTGGTCACGCCGTTCACCGTCTCGACGACGGTCTCGAACGCGGTGCCACGCACCGCGGCGGTCGAGCTCGGGGTCCTGATCTCGAACGTGCTGTCGGGGTCGAGCTTCTGCACCGAGGCCCACGTCCGGCCGAGCGTCTGCTCGATCGTGACCTGGATCCCGCCGCTGCCGGTCTTCGTGAGGCTGGCGACCTTGACCTGCGAGCCGGACTCGACGGTGAGGGTGCTCCCGTCGAAGAACGTCACGACCGCGTTGCCGGACTGGTTCGCGCGCACGATATCGCCACCGGTGAGGAGGTCGCCGTCGAACGCCGGAGCGAAGGCGCCCCCGGCCTTCTGGGCATCAACCTGGCCGTGAAGGACGGTCAAGGTCGCCGCGTTCGCGATCGAGAGGCCGCCGCTCCGCGGGAAGAACAGGAACCCCGCGACCGCGATCACGACGACCAGCAGGACGATGCCGACCCTTTTCACCGCTTCCCTCACCCTTGCCGTGCTGGCGAGGAGGCTAGCAGGGGACCGGTCGCATACCGGTGTCAGCGCGCTCGCATCTTCTCCCAATCGTCGCGCCGGACCTCGCAGATCCAGTGGTCGTGCCACCGCCCCTCGCGGAAGAAGTGCTCCCGTTCGACGCCGACCTCGCGGTACCCGGCCTTCAGGAGCACGCGCTTGCTCGGCTCGTTCTCCATGAACGCTCCGGACGTGAGCTTGTGGAGGTTCAGCTGCCAGAAGGCGTAGTCCGTTCGAAGGAGCATCGCCTCCGAGGCGCGACCCTTACCCCACTCCGACTTCGCCCCGATGACGATGCCGGTCTTCGCGTGCGCGTGCAGCCAGTCGATCTGGTGGATGCCGGTCGCGCCGATGGGCTTCCCGTCGGCCTCGAGCATCCAGAACACGTCGGTCGCGGACTCGCCGAGCTTTCGGAGGAAGCCTTCCTCCTGGAGCTGCCCGACCGCGAAGCGGCGCAGCAGGTAGCGCGTCACCTCCAGATCGCCGAACCACTCGACGAAGCGCGCGGCATCAGAGTCGTCCGGGGGGCGAAGGGTGACCTTCGTGCCCACCAGCACGGGGCCGTACATCTGCGCGCGTGATGCTAGCGCGGCATCATGCGCTGATGCGCCTGCACTTCCTCGGCGCGGCACGCACGGTGACCGGGTCGCAGTACCTGCTGGAGACGGATCGGGCGCGCGTGCTCATCGATTGCGGGATGTTCCAGGGCAGCCCGCACGACGTGCTGCGCAATCGCGTGCCGCTCGCGTACGACCCGCGCGCGATCGACGCTCTGCTCCTCACGCACGCGCATCTCGATCACTGCGGGCTCATCCCGCACGTGACCGCGCAGGGCTTCCGCGGAACGGTGTACGCGACGCGCGGCACGGTCGAGCTCACCCGGCTCGTCCTGCTCGACTCCGCGAAGCTGCAGGAAGAGTTCGCCGCGAAGCACCAGCGGTTCAAGAAGAAGTACCCGGATCGCGCGGCCATCGAGGACCGGGCCGCGGCGGCTGAGCTCGCCGCGGCGGCCGACGAGGACGCCGAGGTGGCGACACGCAACGCGCCACCCGAGGCGCTGACCTATCTGCGCGAGCCGCTGTACACGACCGCGAACGCGATGGCCGCGCTCGACCAGTGCACGGGGATCGACTACGGCGCGGAGACGGAGATCGCCCCTGGTGTGACCGCGACCTACCTCGACGCAGGGCACATCCTCGGCTCGGCGATCATCCGGGTTCGCGCGCGGGACAACAGCGGCGATCGCACGATCGTGTTCAGCGGCGATCTCGGCCGGCCGGACACGCCGATCATCCGCGACCCGACGCCGGTCCGTGACGGGGATTACCTGCTCGTCGAATCGACCTACGGCGGGCGGACGCACGAGCCGCAGGAGGACGCGATCCGCATGCTCGGCGAAGCGGTCACCGCCGCGAGCGGCGCGAACGGCGTCCTCCTGATGCCCTCGTTCGCGATCGGTCGCACGCAGGAGATCGTCTACGAGCTGGACCGGCTCCTCGGCGCCGGCACGATCCCGCACCTGCCGCTGTATCTCGACTCGCCGATGGCCAGCGGTGCGACGGAGATCTACCGGAAGTACGCCGGGTACTTCGACGACGACGCGCAGGCCCTGCTCGCGAAGGCCGAGTCGCCGCTCGACTATCCGGGCGCGGTGATGGTGAAGGACGCGACCGCGTCGAGGGCGCTCGATGAGAACGGGCCGCGGCCGTTCATGCTCGTCGCGTCGAACGGGATGATCACCGGGGGCCGCATCGTGCAGCACACCAAGGCGTTCATCGCCGATCCCGCGATGACGCTCCTGTTCGTCGGCTACCAGGGCGAGGGCACGCTCGGCGCGCAGCTCCAGCAGGGCGCGAAGCAGGTGCGGATCGACGGCGAGACACTCGATGTCGCGTGCCAGGTGCGCTCGATCAGCGGCTTCTCCGCGCACAGCGACGAGCCCGAGCTGCTCGCGTGGCTGCGGAATTTCACTGTCGCGCCGAGAATGACGTTCATCGTGCACGGGGATCCGGCCGCCCAGACCGCGTTCGAGCCGAAGGTGCGGGCGCTCGGCTTCAAGACGACCGTACCCAGCTGGCGTCAGGTCGTGGAGCTGACGTGACGCCGCCAGGAGCCTTCAGCGGACGCGACCGGAGGCCGCGGTGAAAGAGATCAAAGGGGTCTGCTTCGACTTCGGTGACACGCTCTTCTACAGCCCCGATGGCGCGGCGGTCATCGCCGAGGCCGGCGTCGCGCCCGAGGTGGCGCGCGAGCTCTGGGACAAGATCTGGCGGGACTCGAAGACGCCCGAGGCGCTCGCGGTGCAACGCGATCTGTCACCCGAGGCGCACCGGTCGGGCTGGACGAAGCTCTTCGAGCAGGCCGACGTCCACAAGCCGGGGCTGTCGACGCTCCTCTACGAGCGCGTGATGGATCACCAGAAGTGGCTCCCGTTCCCCGACACCGAGCAGGTGCTGCGCGAGCTCCGCAGGCGCGGCCTGCGGATCGGCGTGGTGAGCAACGTCGCCGAGGATCTCCGTCCGGTGTTCGAGGCCCACGGCTGGGCCGGGCTCGTCGACGGGTACACCCACTCGTACGAGCACCGCATCGAGAAGCCCGACGTACGGATCTTCCTCGCCGCCTGCAAGTCGATCGGCACGAAGCCGAGCGAGACGCTCGTGGTCGGCGACCACGCCGTGGACGGCGGCGCGGTCGCCGCCGGCTGCGTCGTCCTGCTCCTGCCGCGCGTGGAGCCCGGTCTGCCGCGAGGGCTGGAGCGGGTGCTCGGGCTCGTCGGTCCGGCGTAGCTCGCACATTTTCGCGTCCGAGCCCGTCGCGCACGTATGGCGAGTCTGTAGCGATGGCGGGGCATGCGCATAACTCTGCTTGTCAGTTCGAAAATCGATGCCAAGCGATCGACATGCCGAGGAGACCCCTGAAGTTGACCCGGTTCCGTGGAGCATCGAACACTAGGTGATCGCGACCTCCTCCATCCGCTTCTCGAACTCCATCGGTGAGGCGTAGGCGAGCGCCGAGTGCCGGCGCCGCGGGTTGTACCAGGCCTCGAGGTAATCGAACACGGCGACCTGGGCCTGCTCGCGGGTTTCGAAGCGGGTCCGGTCGAGCAGCTCGCACTCGAGCGAGGCGAAGAAGCTTTCGGCCATCGCGTTGTCGTACGCCGAGCCGACCGCACCCATCGACGGGGCGATCCCGGCTTCGCGACAGCGGTGGCCGAAGGCGAAGCTGGTGTATTGCGACCCGTGATCGCTGTGGTGGACGAGTCCAGGCTCGGGCCGCCGCCGGGCGATCGCCATGTCGAGGGCACTGGTGACGATCTCGGTCTCGAGCGTCCGCCGCATCGCCCAGCCGACCACCCGCCGGGTGCAGGCGTCGAGGACGACCGCGAGGTACAGGAACCCGGCGGCGGTGCGGAGGTACGTGATGTCGGCGACCCACAGCCGATCGGGACGGTCGGCCGTGAAGTCGCGGCCGACCAGATCGGGCACCGGCGAGGTCACCAGGCCGCGGATCGTGGTCCGCGGCCGGCGTCGGCGATGGGCTCCCGCAAGGCCGAGCTGGCGCATCAGCCGGGCCACCCGCTTGCGCCCGACCCGGATGCCCGAGCCGAGGCGGAGTTCAGCGTGGATCCGCGGGGCGCCGTACGTGCGGCGGCTCTCGGCATGGATCCGCGCGATGATGTCCGCAAGGATCTCGTCGCCGAGGGCCCGCTCGCACTTCGGACGGGTCCGCCAGGCGTGGTAGCCGGACGGGGAGACGCCGAGCACTCGGCAGGCGGTCCGGATGGTGGCCTTCTCGCGCTCGATGAACCGGAACACCGCTATCGGCTCCGGCTCCCGCTCTCCTGGGCGAAGAAGGCCGCGGCTTTTTTCAGGATCTCCCGCTCTTCCTGGAGCACCCGGTTCTCGCGTCGCAGCCGACGGAGCTCGTCGCGCTCCTCGGTGGTCAGGCCGTCGGTCCGGTGGCCGCTATCGAGGTCGACCTGCTTGATCCACTTGCGCAACGACTCTCCGGCGATGCCGAGCTCCTTGGACAGCGTGAGGATCGACTTCCCGGAGCTGCGGTACAGCTGGACCGCGTCGGAGCGGAACTCGCGCGGGTACGGTTTGCGACTCTTGCCAGCCACGCGGACCTCCTTCGTGCAGCACTTGGCCACACACTCTCAGGGTGTCCACGGAACCGGGTCAACTTCAATCACCCGCTGGCGGGGATCGAAGGTCGCCGTGGTGGCGTGACCGCGCGGATCGGTGATCGTCGTGGTACCCGTGCCGTACGCGAAGGTGGTCTGCTTCTGCCGTCCGTCCTTGCGGGACGCGAGGCGCCCGAGGGTGTCGTAGGCGTTGGTCAGGACGACCCGGGCGTCCGGGTCAGTGATCGTCGTGAGGTGCTGGCTTTGGCCGTCGTAGGTGTAGTGCCACGACGCCGCCGGGTTCGCCGCGTAGTGGGCGGCGACGCGGGTGGCGCTCAGGGCGTGGTTGTACACCGCCACCTCGTCCACCCGGCCGTCGAGATAGTCGCCGGTCCCGGCGTTGTTACGGCCGATGGTCAAGGCCACGCTGTTCGAGGCGCCCATCGCCCCGTCGGTCGCGGGCGTCGTTAGGACGAGTGCACCGTCGAGGTAGAGCCGACCCACCAGATCGGCAGCGGTGTAGACGAGGGCGAGGTGATGCCACGTGTTCGCCGTGATCAGACCGGTCGGGGTCTGCATCCCGACGTCGTTCACGTCGCGGTTGTCCACGTGGAGGGCGACCTTCGTCGGGTCGGTCGTCGGCACGGTGATCGCCCACCCGGGCTCGCTCGCCACCTGCCAGGGCCGCTTGCTCATCACGACCGGGAAGTTGTCCCGCCCGGTGCCGGTCCGGTACAGCCACGCCTCGATCGACCAGTCGCCGGTGCCGAAGTTGAACGCCGCGTTGCTCGGGATGCTGACGTAGCCCGAGCTGCCATCGAACTGCGTCGCTGCCGTACCGGCGATCCCGCTCATCCCGCGGGTCGCGCCGCCGAAGCTCGTCCCGGCCTGGACGGCCACTTCGTCGGTCACGCTGGTCCCCGAGGACTCGTCGAACTTCCAATATCCAGCCGGGCTGTCGACCTGGACCGCGGCGCGGTAGTTCAGCGTCGCATTGGCGGCCTTGTCCCAGACACCCGACAGCCGCCCCTGCGCGTCATACCCGTACGACACCTTGCGTCCGGAGGGATCGCTCAGCGATGCGAGGTGGTGGTTCGCGTCGTAGCTAAGGGTGACCTGTCGGCCAACCGTGTCCGTGATCGACGTGAGGTCCCCGCCGGTGTACGACAGGCTGACCGCGTTCCCCGCGGGCTCGTGGATCCGCGCGAGCCGGCCAGCCGTCGGGGCGAGCGCTGAACCCCAGAGCTCGAACTCGTTCACGCACACCCCGCAGCCCGAGGAGACCCCGCCGAAGGCAAGCCGCCAATAGCGGTACGTCTGGGCAGGGCTCAGGGTGACGCGACCGGTGTCAAGCGGCGTCGGCCCGCTGGCGATATTCGTCCAGCCATGGGTCCCCGTCGGCTGCCCGCAGTCGCCGTTGGTCCCATTGTCGGCGAACGAGATCGGACCGTTCGAGCCATCAAGGTTGTATGTACCGCCGAGAGCGACGCCGCCACCGGCGAGGAATCGCCACTGGCTCACCGTGCCTGCGCCAAGATCGACGCAATACTGGCCGTCGCCATACATGCTCCCGTTGACCTGCTGGAACGCTGTGCCCGTGTTGCCATCGTCACCGTTATGGGGCACGTTCGCACCCTGCCATCCCCGCGACACCATCACCGGCGCGCCGAGGGCGAGGTTCGCCGTCTGCTGCTGGGTCGGTGAATTGAACTCGTATGCGACCTGTGCCGGCGTCGTGAGGGTGAAGGTGCCGTCGGCGTGCTGAGTGAGTAGGTCGAACACGCCGGGTGGGTCGGCGTACGTGCCGTCCTGGTTGCGAGTGAAGGAGTCCTGCCGGCCGTCCCCCCGCCGGATCACCACGAGGCTGCCGTTCTCGCTGAGCGTCCAGTTGTACGAGTGGGTCCAGCCCCTGCCCAGGGGCCCGGGCGTGAGATCGGCCGAGTTGTACGTTCGGCTGAAACCGAACGACAACAGCCGTCCGGGGAGCGTCAGGTCGCTGGCGGCCGTGGTGTACACGCCGCTCCCGACCGCCCCGTCACTCTGGCCGAAGGTGTACGGGTACCCGAGGCCGGTGTCGAAATCGCCGCCGGCGCTGCCGAACAGGCGCGCGGTCGCGGTGTCGCCGTACGCTGCGGGCGCAGTCCAGAGCCGGTCCACCCGAACGGTGTCCTCGGTCCCGCCGAACCCGGCCCACCAGACATAACTCGCCCTGCGAATACGTGCTCACGGACAGCCCGACCGGCGCGCCGGTCTGGTACAGCCCGAGCCCGAGGACGTACTGGTTCACGGCCCGGCCCCAGCTCGCGCCGTTGTCGGTCGACTTCTGGAAGTAGAGGTTCGTCCCGTACTCGTCCGCGCGCAGGTAGTAGATGTTCCCGTCGCGGTCGAGGAACGTCGTCGCGGTGGATTGCCCGCCGCTGCCGGAAAGCCCACCCGAGCCACCAAGGTCGATTTGCGCGCTCCAGCTCCCGCCGAGCGTGCCGTACTGGGTACCGCGTCCAGACTGCCCGTAGCCCGAGTCCGATTTCGTGACGTACAGCCACCGACCGGCGACGGCCGTCTCCATGAACTGGAACACGTGGGCCCGTGAGCACTCCTGGCCGGCGTTGCCGCACTGGTTCGCCGACGTCAGGTGCATCGAGCCGTCGCCGGCCACGGTCGCCGCGCTCCACGTCACAAGCGTTGCGTCGGTGCTGACGCGGTACTGCGGAACCGCGCCACCCGTCGCGGTGAATACGTAGAGCGAATTCTGGTCTCGTGAGGTCACTACGATCGGGGCGAAGCCGGTGTCGCTGGCGAACGTCGTCGCGCCGAAGAGGAAGCTCTCGGCGGACCAGGACGCGCCGTTGTCGGTCGAGATGCGGAACGCGAGCTTGCTCGCGGCGCCGACGTATGCCGCGACGAGCTCGCCCCTGAACGTGGCGAGCTGCGGATAGGCAGGTGCCGAGGTAGAGAGCTGGGAGGAGGCGTCGAGCGCGGTCTCGCTGGTGTAACGCTTGAATCGGATCTCGGAGCCGTTGTTCTGGAACAGCAGGCCGACCTGGCCATTCGGCATGACCGCGGCGGAGACGTATCGAGGGCTCGTCATCGTCTCACCGGACGCGGCCGCGACATGCGGCGCGATCAGCGGCGCGGAGGCGGGTGGCAGCGCCGCGGCGATCAGCGAAAACAGCATGGAGACAACAACCGCGTGGGCAACGCGAAGACGCCCGAACATCGACCTTCCTCCAACGGCGCCGTCGGCTCTTCAATCGGACGGACCGTTGAGCGAGGGCCATCGACGACGTTAGGGGCCGATAAACCTGAACGCCAGTATCAATTGCGTCAACGTCATGCCTGCTTGACTGGAGGGCGCTCAAGCGTCACGCCACTGGCCGCCGAGCGAGCGCGGCCTCGAGCAGCACCGCGTCGCCCCGGCGATCGCCGACATCGAGCTTCGCGCGGATCCGGGTGATGTGGACCCGCAGCGTTTCGGGTGAGAGCGCGAGCGCCTTCGCGAGCTCGGCGCGCTCGACCTGCTGGCCCGCGGTCTGGAGCTTCTCGATCTCGTGCAGCACGCCGATCTCGCGCCAGGTGAGCCCGACCGCGCGCAGGTAGAACGTCGCCTCATCGAGCGCGGACGCGGCCACGGCCGACGCGGAGTCGCTCTTCGCGCGCCGCACCGCGGCGTCGCCCCGGGCCGTCAGCAGCCGGCCGAGCTTCTGGGCCTCGGGGTCGTGCTCCGCGGCGCGGCCGAGCCAGGACGCGACATCCGGCAGGTAGTACGCGAATCCCTCGCCGCCGCGGGAGGCGATGTCGCGCACGAGCTGGATCGCGCGCGCGCTCCCGCCACCGCGGACGAGCGCCTCGCGGTTGAACGCGGCGTGGACCGCGGCGCCGAGCGACCAGTGGCCCATGCCGCGCGACTCGAACTCCTTGCCGACCTCGTCGAGCATCCGGATCGCCGAACGCGGATCGCCGCGCTTGCCCTTCACGATGCCGCGGACGAAGTCGCGGAAGTGCTCGTCGGCGGGGAAGCCCTTCGGCTGGCGCGCGAGGATCCGCTCCGCGACCTCGGCCTCACCGCGCAGGAGCGCGATGTGCGCGAGGTCCTCCGGCGCTCCGGCGCCGCTCTGGCGGCCGAGCCGGTCGCCGGTCGCGATCTCGCCGCGCTCCATCCGCGCGCGCGCGAGGCAGAGCAGGGTGTACCGCCAGGCGGAGGTCCCGTAGATGCGGAGGCCTTCCTCCGCGCGGGTGAACTCCTCGACCGCGCGGTCATTCCGGCCGGCGTACCAGTGCGCGAAGCCGTTGGTGTAGGTGGCCCAGGCGGCCTCCCACGGATCGCCGAGCTTCGACGCGAAGCGCGTCGTGGCCTCGGCGGCTGCGGCCGCGCCGACGTAGTCGCCGGTGTGCGCGAGCAGGTGCGCGAGCTGCCGCTGCACCCGCGCGAGCACGAGGTCCTTCGACTTCCCGCGCGGTGCGCCGGCGAGCGCGTCCTCGGCCCAGCGCGCGTCGGTGAGCGCCGTGGTGACCTGGTTCGCGGCGGTGTTGTTGATCGACATCCCGAGCCGGAGCTCGGCGAGCATCAGCGGGTCGGTGGCGGCGTGACCCTGGGCCTGCCGCACCAGGCGGGCGACCTCGTCGCCGCGCACGAGGTAGTACGCGAGATGCACGAGATCGACCGCGATCCGCGCGCCGAGGAGCGGGTCCTTCGTCTGCGCGTGGAGCGCGGTGAGCTCGGCCCAGGCGACGTCGAACGACTCGACGTACTTGAGGCAGCGCGCGCGGAGGATCCGGCGCTCCAGGGTCTGCTTGCCCACCGCCAGCGTCGGCAGCAGCCGCTCGGCCTCGGCTCGGGAGAGCGGCGCCAGGGCCTGCTCGAGCACGGTCGCCACGCCCTAAGTAGTACGCCACCGCTACGAGTTAGGTTCAGCGAGCGGGCGAGCTGGCTAGCGGGGCGGGAAGTGCGGCTGCAGCTCCGTCACGTGCTCGTGCGAGTGGCGGGCGTGGTAGGCGCCGATCCAGCCGGCCGTCACGGGGCCACGCTCGGCGTGCACGCCGATGCGATCGCGCACGCCGGGCCGCTGGAGCGTCTGGACGATCGCGGCGTGCGCGGCCTGGAGGCGCTTCGAGAGCGCCATCGCGTCGGCGTCGTTGTTCCTCCGCTCGGCGTGGACGGCGTCCTGATCGAAGCTCGGCAGCGCCGGCCGGTCCTCGGCGGCGCAGCGCCGCAGGCGCTCGGCGAAGACCTCGGCCGTGTCGGTGAGGTGGCCGATGACCTCCTTCGCGGTCCAGTCGCCGATCCTCACCGCCCGGAGCCGCTCGTCGGGGGTGCGGCGCACGATCGCCGAGATGGTGGCCGCGTCGTCGGCCAGCGTGAAGGCGGTGTCCTCGTCGTACCGCAGGTCGTCGGTCTTCACTCCTCACCCTCCTCGAGCGACGCGAGCCGCTCGGCCTCGTCCGATTGCATGAGCGCCTCGATGAGATCGTCCAGCTCGCCGTCCATCCGGCGCGGCAGGTTCGACAGATTGTGGCCGAGCCGCTTGTCGGTGAGCCGGTCCTGCGGGAAGTTGTACGTGCGCATCTTCTCCGAGCGCTCGCCCCGGCCGATCTGCGCGTTGCGCAGCGCGCCGGCCTTCGCGTCCTTCTCCTCCTGCGCCCGCGCGAGGAGCCGCGCGCGGAGGACGGTCATCGCCTTGGCCTTGTTCTTCATCTGGGACCGCTCGTCCTGCTGGATGACGACCTCGCCGGTCGGCAGGTGCGTGATCCGCACCGCCGAGTCGGTCGTGTTCACGCCCTGGCCGCCCTTGCCACCGGCGCGGTACACGTCGATCTTCAGGTCGTCGTCGGCGATCTGGATGTCGACCTCCTCGGCCTCGGGCAGCACGGCGACCGTCGCGGTGGAGGTGTGGATGCGGCCCTGGGCTTCCGTCGCCGGCACGCGCTGGACGCGGTGCACGCCCGACTCGAACTTGAGCCGGCTGTACGCGCCCTGCCCGGCGATGCGGAAGATCACTTCCTTGTAGCCGCCCTTCTCGGAGCGGCTCGCGGACATCTCTTCCGTCTTCCAGCGGTGCCGCTCGGCGTAGCGGAGATACATCTTGTAGAGCTCGCCCGCGAAGAGCGCGGCCTCTTCCCCACCCTCACCCGCCCGGATCTCCACGATCACGTTCTTGTCGTCGAGCGGGTCGCGCGGGATGAGCTGGGTCCGCAGCTTCTCGGTCAGCCGGTCGACCTCGAGCGCCGCGGTGCCCTCCTCCTCGCGCGCGAGGTCGCGGAGGTCGGCATCGTCGCCCTGCTGGAGCTCGCGCGCATCGGCGACGCGCTGCTCGGCAGCGCGCAGCCGCCTGATCGTGTCGACGATCGCCTCGAGCTGGGCGTACTCCTGCCCGACGCTGCGCAGCCGGTCGCGGTCCCCGGTGACCGCGGGGTCGCTCATGGAGCGCCCGAGCTCGTCGTGACGCTCCTCGATCTGGATCAGCCGGCCGCGCAGCTTCGGCGAGAGCTCGGTCATGCGGCGGCATCCCCGGCCAGGGCTTCCTCGAGCGAGGCGATGGCCACTTCGATCATCGGCTCGTCCGGCCGGCGCGTGGTGATGGCCTGGAGCAGGAGCCCGGGCGCGACGGCGAGGCGCATGAGCGGATGGTCCTCGTGGCCGGCCCCGAAGCGCAAGACCTCGTATGAGATGGAGGCGACCGGGATCACGAGGATGAGCCGCACGACCAGGTCGACGATGAGGTTCACCCGGGGCACGAAGGCGAAGACGGCGATCGCGATGACCACGACGAACAGCAGGAACGCCGTCCCGCAGCGCGGGTGCGCGGTCGGGTACGGCGCGATGTGGCCGGCATCGAGCGGGTCGCCGTGCTCGAACGCGTGGATGGTCATGTGCTCGGCCCCGTGATACGCGAACACGCGCCGGATGTCCGGGAGGAACGAGATCGCGACCAGGTAGCCGAGGAGCAGCGCGAGGCGCAGCAGGCCCTCGGCGATGTTGAGCCAGAGCGTCGACGCGATCGCCGCGCGCAGGAGGCCGGTCGCGACGTATGGGATCCCGATGAACAGGACGAGCGCGGCGAGCAGGCCGCCGACCATGAACGCGGATGTGCCGCCGGTGGTCGGCTGCTGCTCGTCCGCCGCGAGCTGCACGTCGGCGGAGCGCATGAGCATCCGCATCCCGTAGCGAAGCGACTCCCAGAGCACGAGGACGCCGCGCACGAACGGCGCGCGCGCGAGCTTCGAGGTGAGCATCGGGGAATCGAGCGGCTCGCGGTAGCGGTAGATGCCGCCATCGGGCTTGCGGCAGGCGAGCGCGATCGTGCGCCGGCCGCGGATCATCACGCCCTCGATGACCGCCTGGCCGCCATACGTCGTCGGCTGCTTCGCGCTCATGCGGAGCCCGGCGCGCGCCGCGGGACGGTGTGACACGTCCGGCAGCGCGCCTCGTAGGCCTCCTGCGCGCCGATGACGATGATCGGGTCGTCGAAGAACGCGGGCACGCCGTTCACGATGCGCTGCGTGCGCGTGCCGGACTCGCCGCACACGACGCAGATCGCCTCGAGCTTGTCGACGCGCTCGGCGAGCGCGAGGAGCGTCGGCACCGGGCCGAACGGCTCGCCGCGGAAGTCGAGGTCGAGGCCGGCGCAGATCACCCGGCGGCCGTCCTGCACGAGCGCGCGGACGACGTCCACGATGCCCGGGTCGAAGAACTGGACCTCGTCGATACCGACGACGCTCGTGTCGGCTGCGAGGAGCGGGAGGATCTCGGCGCTCGTGCGCACCGGCCGGGCGACGAATTCATCGCCGTCGTGCGAGCGCACGAGCTCGACGCCGAAGCGGTCGTCGATGGCGGGCTTGAAGACCTGGACCGTGCGGCGCGCGATGAGCGCGCGCTTCACGCGACGGATGAGCTCCTCGCTCTTGCCGCTGAACATGCTCCCGACCACGACCTCGAGGCCACCGCCATGGTGGCCCGACGTCCCGCGGGCGCTAACGCGAGGGAGCGGCCTCCGACCCGGCCGGCTGCTCCGCCTTCTGCTGGCCGTAGCGCTTGTTGAAGCGCTCGACACGGCCCTGCACGTCCATGAGGTGCTGCTTGCCGGTGAAGAACGGGTGGCACTTCGCGCAGACCTCGACGTGGAGCTCCGGCTTCGTGCTGACCGTCTTGAACTGATTGCCGCAGGCGCACGACACCGTGGCCTCGACGTACTGGGGATGGATCTTCGCCTTCATCGCTGGGTCTCCTTAGCTCGCGTCGGGTGTGACGTTCACCTTGCGGCGATCGTCCCGGGCGGGGCTGTACTTGACGGTGCCCGCGACCAGCGCGAACAGGGTGTGGTCTTTTCCGACGCCGACGTTCTCGCCGGCGATGAGCTTGGTGCCGCGCTGGCGCACGAGGATCGCGCCGGCATCGACGACGCTCCCCGCGTACTCCTTCACGCCGAGCCGCTGCCCGGCGGAATCGCGACCGTTGCGGGTCGAGCCCGCCCCTTTTTTGTGTGCCATTCCCTATGCCTCGATCTTCTTGATGCGGACGGTCGTCGTCTTGGTGCGGTGCCCGGTGCGCTTGCGGGAGCGCGTCTTGTTCTTGTACCGGAACACGACGATCTTCTCGCCCTTCCCGTGACGCACGATCTCGCCGGTGACCTTCGCCTTCGCCGCGTCCTTCACGCCGTCGCCGTCCGCCAGGAGCAGAACGTCGCCGAAGGTCACTTCCTTCCCTGGCTCGCCCTCGAGCGTGGCCACGGTGAGGAGCGCTCCCTCTTCGACCCGGTATTGCTTCCCGCCAGTGCGGACGACTGCGTACAAGGTGGGGACCATCCGTTACAGAAAAAGTCGCCGTGTCCGCCCGGCACGACGTAGGAAAAGTATACCGGATGGCCGGCGCGAGCCGGCCATCCGGAACGAGCACCTACGCGGGCGCGAGCACCGGCTCCGCAGGAGCGCGCAGCCGCAGCGTGAACGCGGCGATCCCGAGGTAGACCGCGAGGCCCATGGCCGGCGCGGTGAAGCGCTCGAGGTCGGTCGCCTTCAGCAGGAGCACGACGATGAATGCGGTCACGCCGACGTTCAGGAACCAGAACACGACCTGATCGGCCCACGGCCACACGTGGGCGCGATCGGCGGTCAGCTGCGACAGCACGCCGAACAGGAGGTTGGTCATGGTGCCCACGAAGATCGCGTGGTCGAGGGCGATGATGAGGTTGAACGGGATGTCGATCTGGTCGAACGGCTTGCCCGACCCGACGATCGTGACGATCAGGTAGACGGTCAGGACGATGTTCGTGACCAGGAACGGCACCGCGATCGCGAAGAAGCGCGCGCTCCCCGACCCGAGCGGCGTCCGCAGCGCGGCAGGGCCGACCCGGACGAGCAGGATGGCGACCGCGAGGATCTCGAGCGGGGTGGCCAAGCCGGTGAGCGGAAGCAGGCCGAGCAGGAGACCGCCGGCGACGCACAGGCCGCCCACGAACAGCGCGCCGATCATGACGTTCGCCGCGAGCGTGCGCCGCGACCGCTCGCCGAGGATCCGCCAGTCGATGAGCCCGACCGATATGAGGACGAGATAGCCGCTCACCTGCGCGGTGGCGTGCGCCCCGGTCGCGTCGTTGGCGAAGATCTTGGATCCGGTGGCGAGCTGGATCTGGATGAGCACGCCGAGCGTGGAGCCGATGACCAGTGACACGATCGACAGCACGGCAGCGAGCTGCGCGACGCTCAGCTTGCCCCAGCCGACACCGGATGCCGCGCCGATCGCGAAGATCGCCCACATGACGATCACGAGGAGCAGCAGCGTGCCGGTGATCGCGCGCGCCGGCAGGTTGCCGCTGAAGAACGCCAGGACGTAGACCGGGATCGCCACGGCCGAGAACACCGCGAGCATTCGCGTGTTGCGGTCTTTGGCGGCCGGCACCGCCGGCCCGAACAGCCACAGGACCATGGCCATCGCGCCGAGCGTGATCCAGCCGAGGGTGCCGGAATGGACGTGGGTGAGGATGACGTCGCGGCTGAGCTCACCGAGCACCTTCGTCCCGTTCAGGATCCCGATGGTCGGCGTCGCGATGAAGACGATGAGGCCGGTCTGGAGGAGCCAGCCGATCTCGGTGGCGAATCGTGTCGGTCGCATGGTCGTTCCCTCCCTCGCTAGGCGGGGAGGCTAGCGCGCGCGGGAGTCCAGTGTCACCACCTGGACGTTCTCCGGCAACGAGCTCCGCGAGAGCGACAGCTTCGCGGTCGGCGCGATCTCCTTCACCCCGAGCTCGTGGAGCAGCCGTTCGAACGGGCTGTCCTTCTTCCTGCCGTCGGGGTCATAGGACATCGGGACGACGACTTTCGGCTCGAGCTGGTGAATGATCTCGGCCGCCTGCGTCGCGGACAGGTCCGTCTCGTGACCGCCGATCGGCACGAGCGCCACGTCGATGTCGCCCAGCCGCTCGAGGTCGGCGGTCGGCAGCACGTGCCCGAGCCCGCCGAGGTGACAGATCACGAGGTCGTCCAGCCGGATCGCGTAGATGGTGTTCCGGCCGCGCTTCGCGCCCTGCTCGTCGTCGCGGAAGGTCCCGATCCCGGTGACCAGAATCTCCTTGACCTCGTACTCGCCGGGCCCGCGAAGGACGACCGGCTCGCCGCCGACCGAGCGCAGGCTGTTGTGGCGCGGATCCTCGTTGGAAATGGTCACCAGGTCGGCGGCGGTCTTCGGGATCGCGGCGCCGGAACGCGGGTCGGGCGGGTCGGTCAGCACGACACCTTCACGGCCACGCAGCCGGAAGCACGCGTGACCGAGCCAGGTCAAGTCCATGGAGAAGTTGAGAATACGCCGAAACATGGCGGTGATGGCGCGGGTATGACTGACCAGGAGATCGTGCGTCTCTGCCTGTCCGGTGACGCGGACGCATACGAAGCGCTGGTCGAACGCTACGGAGGTCGGGTGTACAACGTCGCGCTACGCATCACGCATGACGCGGACGCCGCGCGCGACTGCGCCCAGGACGCGTTCATCCGGGCCTACCGGGCCCTCCATCAGTACGACCCGGTGTATCCGTTCGGTCCGTGGCTCTTCCGGATCACGACGAACGCGAGCCTGAACTACATCCAGCGCGCGAAGGGCCGCGAGATCACGGTCGAGGAGCTCCCGGACGCTCCCGAGCCGCTCGAGGCCGGCCCCGAGCTCTCCGCCGTCCGCAAGGAGGACGTGCAAGAGGTGCTCGACGCGATGGCGCTGCTGCCGCCCGCGTACCGGGCGGCCCTCACTCTCCGACAC
This sequence comes from Candidatus Limnocylindria bacterium, assembly GCA_035935465.1. Lineage (GTDB taxonomy): Bacteria > Chloroflexota > Limnocylindria > P2-11E > P2-11E > UBA4735. The sequence goes on from DASYXA010000122.1 coordinate 31,093, forward strand.
ATGCAACAGCTCTCCTACCAGGAGGTCGCGGACACCCTCGGGATCCCGCTCGGCACGGTGAAGACACATCTCCATCGGGCGCGCGCCGCGCTCAAGGCGACGCTCGCGGAACGGCGGGCACGACGCGGATGAACGATCTCGAGCGCGACGAGCTCGACATCCACGCGCTGCTCGGTGCCGCGAGGCCGGAGCCGCTGCCGATCGGCTTCCGCGACACGGTGATGTCCCGCATCCGAAGCGACGGCGCGCCGATGCGCTGGGAGTGGATCTTCGCGGCGATCCTCGCGCTGCCGAGCCTCGCCTACCTCGGGTGGGGCCTCGCCGCCCACGGCGCCGAGCTCGGCGCATCGATCAGCGCGATCCTCGTCGCGGCGCAGGGCCTGGATCAAACGAGCGGCGCCGACGTCGTCGTCGACGGGCTCGCCATCGTCTCGCTCGCGCTCGTCGGGCTCGGGAGCGCGGTCGCCGCGCACGCGATGCTCCGCGGCACCGAGCCACACCGGATCATCGCCCGATGACCGGACGCGACACCGCCTTCGCGCTCGGCGCGATCGTCGTCGCGATCGCGATCGCGACCATTCTCCTGGTCGGATCGATGGCCGCCGGCGCGGACGCCGCCGGCCGGACGCGGCCGTTCTTCTTCGTCAACTTCAGCGGGCGGGTGACGCAGCCGATCCGCGCCGCCGGTGCCGGTGACGTGCCGGTGCCGCTTCGGGCGGTCGTGCCGCTCCAGCGCGGCGTGTCCAACACGGCGCGCGACGCCGCGGGCTACCTCTTGCTCGTCATCGGCGTGTCCGCCGTGCTCGTCCTCGGACGGGAGCAGGTCCTCGGCGCGTATCACGCCGCGCGGGGCACCTGGCGCGATCAGCTGCGCGTGCTCGGCACGGGTCTCGCGGTGCTCCTCCTGCTCGCCTCGGCGTCGTTCCTCGGCGGCGTCGTGCTCGTCGGCGGCCTCGCCGCGGGGTTCCGCGAAGCGCCGACCGGCATCCAATTCGGCCTGCAGGTCGGGCTCATGACGATGGCCGTCTTCGCGGCCGCGCTCCTGCTCGTCGCGCTCATCGGCTTCGCCGCCGCATCGTGGCGGCTGGGCGACGCGATCTTCGGCCTGCGGGCGATGAGCCGCTGGTCCGGGGGCATCCCTGGTCCGCTCGTCGCGCTCATCGGCGCGACGATCCTGTACGTCCTCATGCAGCTGCCCGCGGTGGGCGGGCTCGTCGCCCTCGCGGTCATCTCGTACGCGCTCGGCGCCGTCGTCATCGCGCGGCTCGGTCCGTCCGCGCTGCCCGCTCCGACCAGCCGCTGAGCATCGTCCTCGCGTGGAGAAGGGAAGAGGGTCCATGTCGATCAGAACGAAGGTCCTGGCTGCCGCGACCGCCGGCCTGTTCGCCGCCGCGTGCAGCAGCGCGCCCGCGGCCCCGGTGCTGCGCACGGCGCTGGTCACGCGCGGCGCGGTCACCCAGACCGTGGCGGTGTCCGGATCGGTGAGCTCGGCCGCGACGGTGAAGCTCAACCCCGCGACGAACGGGAAGGTCGCGCAGCTCCTGGTGACGGTCGGCCAGCAGGTCACCACGGGGCAGCCGCTCGCGAAGCTCGATACGACCGACCTCCAGGCAGCGCTCACGACCGCGCAGAACAATCTCGCCGCCGCCCAGACCAACTACGACAAGGCGGTGTCCGGGGTCACTGACGCGCAGAACACGCTCTCCCAGACGCAGCAGTCCACGGCGAACGACATCGCCACCGCGCAGTCGGGGCTCGCGAAGCTGAAGGCGAACTACGCCGCGGCCGAGACGTCGTTCGCGAACCTGAGCACCTCGATCAAGCCGGACGTGCAGGCGTTCACCTCCAACATCGACGGCCTCCGGGTCCAGCTGCAGCAGACGATCAACGACCTGAGCGCCCGGCAGACCTCGGATGTGCAGGCCGCGCGCGGCTCGCTGTACGGCGCCGACACGACGCTCGTGAACGCGCAGAGCTACGCGAGCGGGCAGCTCGCCTCCGCGCTCGGTGACTACTCGACCACGCGGGATGCGCTGGCGAATGCGATCAGCGCGTTCGACTCGGCCGTGGCCGCCGGCAGCGACCCGAGCACCGCGAGCACCGGCTACCAGACGGTGCTCAGCACGTACAACAGCGCCGCCACCCGGCTCAGCACCGCCCTCGACGCGCCGACCGCGGCCCTCTCGAGCGCCCAGGGCAGCGTGACGTCCGCGCAGCAGAACGTGAACACGTCGCAGAGCCGCGCCGACGGCTACCTCGACCAGGCCCGGGCCGACTTCGTCGGCCTCCAGAGCCAGCTCACCTCGGAGGCGCAGCTCTCGTCGGCGCTCAAATCGCGGCTGACGCAGATCGCGTCGGCGATCAGCACGACCTCGGATGCGATCTCCGGGAGCTACGTGAGCGCGGTCCAGAACGTCGCGGCGGCCCAGGTCCGCGCCGCGCAAAGCCTCCAGAGCGCGCAGACCTCGGTCAACAACCAGCCGTCGAACGTGCAGAGCGCGCAGAACTCCTTGAACAACGCGCAGACCGCGGTCGCGACCGCGCAGAACGATCTCGACAACGCGCTCATCAGAGCGACCGTCTCCGGCGTCGTGACGACGATCAGCGCTCAGGTCGGCGAGAACGTGAGCAGCGCGAGCACGACCGGGTTCATCGTCATCGCGAACACCGGCTCGATGGCGCTCCACGGGACGGTCGGCGAGGCCGATGTCGTGAAGCTGAAGCTCGGCCAGGTGGCCACGATCACCGTCGACGCGGTCGGCAACGCGAAGATGACCGGCAAGGTCACCTCGCTCGACCCGGTCGCGACCATCGCCCAGGGCGTGCCGGTGTACGGCATCGACGTGACCATCGACCTGCCGAGCCAGGCGGTGAAGCCGGGCATGAGCGGGACGGCCAATGTGATCATCGCGAGCAGCCCGAACGCGCTCACGGTGCCGAACCTCGCGGTGAAGACCGCGAACGGCCGGCGCTACCTCACGCTCGTGAAGGACGGCAAGCAGGTCGACACCGACGTGACCTTCGGCATCGCCAACGACACGGTCACCGAGGTCCTGAGCGGCGTGCAGGAGGGCGACGTCGTCGCGCTGCCCCAGCCGCGGGCGACCGTCACCGGCCAGGGCGGCGGCGGATTCCGCGGGGGCGGCGGCCCGGTCATCGTGGGCCGATGAGCGCCGCGAGCCTCCAGCCCGTCATCACGCTCCGCGGCGTGACGAAGACCTACCGGATGGGCAAGGACAACATCGTCCAGGCCCTTCGCGGCGTCGATCTCGACGTGTTCCCCGGCGAATTCGCCGCGCTCATGGGGCCGTCGGGCTCGGGGAAGTCGACGATGATGAACGTCCTCGGCTGCCTCGACGTGCCGGACAGCGGCAGCTACGTCCTGGCCGGCCAGCAGGTGCGCCAGCTGAACGATGACCAGCTCGCCGCGATCCGCAACAAGCACATCGGCTTCGTGTTCCAGACCTTCAACCTGCTCCCCCGGCTCAACGCGATCGAGAACGTCGAGCTGCCCCTCGTGTACGGGGGGAGCGCGCGCGGCCGCACGCAGCGGGCGAAGGACGCGCTCGCGGCGGTCGGCCTCGGCGAGCGGATGCACCACAAGCCGACCGAGCTGAGCGGCGGCCAGCAGCAGCGCGTCGCGATCGCTCGCGCCCTGCTCAACGATCCGTCGATCATCCTCGCCGACGAGCCGACCGGGAACCTCGACTCGCGTTCGACGGCCGAGATCCTCTCGATCTTCCAGCGGCTCAACGACCAGGGGAAGACGGTCGTCATGGTGACCCACGAGCCGGACGTCGCGGAGCACTGCAAACGCATCGTCCGGATGCGCGACGGGGTCGTGTCCGGCGACGAGCTCGTCCCCCAGCCGCGCCGCGCCGAGGACGAGCTCCGCAAGGCCCCCGTCGGGCAGTCCGTCGACCTCAGCAGCGGCAGCGTCGCGCACGTGCCCGTGCCCGCGTCCCGATGAAGCTCTTCGACTCGTTCCGCTCGGCGCTCCAGTCGATCATCGTGAACAAGCTGCGCTCGGCGCTGACGATGCTCGGGGTGATCATCGGCGTCGCGTCGGTGATCGCGATGGTCGCGGTCGGCAATGGCGCATCGCAGACCGTGCAGCAGCAGGTGCTCTCGCTCGGATCGAACCTCGTGACGGTCACGCCGGGCAACCAGAGCTCCGAGGGCCTCCGCGGCGCCGGCGGGCAGACCGCGAGCCTCACGCTCGACGACATGAACGCGATCCAGGCCCAGCTCGGGCCGACCATCGGGGCCGTCGAGGCCGAGCAGAACGCCGGGCGCTGGCAGGTGACCGCGGCCGGGCAGAACTGGAACACGAGCGTCGTCGGGGTCACGACCGGCTACCCGGCGGTCCGGGACTGGGGCCTCGCGTACGGCGACTTCTTCACCGATGAAGACGTGCGCATCAACGCCCAGGTCGCGGTCATCGGCTCGACGACCGCGACGAACCTGTTCGGCGAGGGCGTCGATCCGACCGGCCAGACGATCCAGCTGCGGCAGGTGTTCGGTGGCGGTGGCGGCCCCGGCGGCGCGCAGCGCGCGCGCATCGTGAACTTCAAGGTCGTGGGGATGCTCGACACGAAGGGGACCACGTTCGGCTTCTCGCGCGACGACCAGATCCTCGTGCCGACGACCACGGCCCAGCGGGTCCTCACCGGACGCACGAGCTCGGTGAACGCGATCATCGTGAAGGCCGCGAGCAGCGACCAGATGGCCAACACGACCGCCGATGTGACCGACGTGCTCCTGCAGCGGCACAAGATCGCCGACCCGGCGAGCGCGGACTTCACGGTGACCAACCAGAACGACACGCTCGCGGCGCTGAACCAGGTGACCGGGACATTCACGATCCTGCTCGCCGCGATCGGCGGGATCTCGCTGCTGGTGGGCGGCATCGGGATCATGAACATCATGCTCGTCTCGGTGAACGAGCGGACGCGCGAGATCGGCATCCGGAAAGCCGTCGGCGCGCGCCGGCGCGACATCCTCACGCAGTTCCTCATCGAGGCGATCGGGCTCACCGGCATCGGCGGGATCCTCGGGATCCTCCTGGGCTGGGGCATCACGGTCGTCGTCCACCGGATCCCCGCGGCGGCGCAGATCCCGATCGCGATCACGGCCGGCACGGTCGCCATCGCGGTCGGCGTGTCGGTCGCGATCGGCATCGTGTTCGGCCTCTACCCCGCGATGCGGGCGGCGCGCCTGCATCCGATCCAGGCCCTGCGCTACGAGTAGTAAGGGAGAACGCAGATGAACGTGCTCGCCCGGCGCCCGGTCCAGGTCATCGTCGGAGTCATCGTGGCCCTCGCCCTGTTCGGCGGCGGCTTCGCCGTCGGCTCGACCCGCGCGCCCGCCGCGACGGCCACCGGCGCGACCGGGGCCGGCGGACCGGCGGCATTCCGCGTCCGCGGCGCCGCCGGCGGGGCTGCCGCGGCCCGCGGCTTCGCCAACGGCCAGATCCTCGCGGTGAACACCGACTCGATCACGATCGCGGTCCGGGCCGACGGCCAGAACGGCGCGAGCCCGACGACGTCGACGCAGCTCGTCCTCGTCGGCACCGGCACCCGGGTCGTGAAGACCGTCGAGACGGACGTGAAGCTCACCGACCTCAAGGTCGGCGACACGGTGACCGTGGCGGGCACCCCCGACACGGCGAGCGGGACGATCTCCGCGCAGACGATCGTGATCGGCGGCGCGAACATCCTCGGGGACATCCTGGGCGGCACGCAGTTCCCCGGCGGTCGCGGTGGCGCCGGGGCGAGCCCGAGGCCCAGCCCGACCCGCTAGCTCAGAGCGGCCGGCAACCGGTGTCCTCGAGGCGGAGGACCACGTGGCCGGCGCCGGGCTTCATGAAGCCGGCGTCGACGTCGGCGCGGTACGCGGCGGGATCCGCCAGGAACGCCGTCTGCGCCGCGGCGGTCATGATGACTGGCCCGATGACCACGACGCCACGCTGTTTGCTCCCGACGCGCGAGAGGCACGATGACGCATCGAAGATCCCTGAGCCCATCACCGCCGCCTCGCCAACGACAGAGCCGTCCGGCGCGAGGAGCTTCACCGGTCCGCGAAGATCGCCGACGCCGAACGCGTAGACGAGTCGCTGGTCCACGGGTGAACCGACCGGACCGCGATCGACGGCCCAGTAGATGACGCCGTCCACGGCGCGCGGGCTCGCGCTCGGGGCGCCGGTGGATCGCGCCGGTATGTCGGACGGTGGCGGTGGCGTGACCGCGCGCGGCGCGCACGCGGCGGCGAAGACGAGCACGGCGCAGGCGATGAGCGGTCGCATGCAGCGCAGTCTCCGGCCGGATCGACGCGCGCGCGTCCGAGTTGCGCGATCGCTAAGTGCTAGCCGGCAAGCGGGCGATCACATCGACTCGGGTGCGCTGACCCCGAGCAGTCCGAGCGTCTGACGGAGCGTGACCCCGACCGCCTCGACGAGCCGCAGCCGGGCCTTGGACTTCGCCTCGTCCTCGCCCACGACGCGGTTGCCCTTGTAGAACGCGTGGAACGCGCCGGCGAGCTCGAGGCCGTAGCCCGTCAAGAGGTGCACGTTGTGCTTGTCGCGGATCTCCTCGACGAGCTCGGGGAAGCGGAGCATCAGCCGAACGAGGTCGAGCTCCGCCTCGTCGGTCAACAGGCCGACGTCGGCGCCGGCGGCCGCGAGGCCGCGCTCCGCGGCCGTGCGGAAGATGCTCGCGATCCGCGCGTGCGCGTACTGCACGTAGTAGACGGGGTTGTCGTTCGACTGCTGGACCGCGAGCTCGAGGTCGAAGTCGAGCGTTCGATCGGCGCTGGCCATGAGGAAGAACCACCGGGCCGCATCAACGCCGACCGTATCGATCACGTCGTCGAGGAGCACATATTGGCCACGCCGCCTGGCCATGTTCACGAGCACACCCTCGTGGAGGAACTTCACGTACTGGTAGAGCACGACGATCCAGCGTCCTTCGAGGCCGAGCGCGGCCATCGCAGTCTTCATCCGGCGGGCGTGCCCATGCGTGTTCGCGCCCCAGATGTCGATCTTCCGGTCGAGGCCGCGCTCGACGAGCGCCTCCCGGTGGTAGGCGACGTCGACACCGAAGTACGTGGGCACGCCGGTGCTCCGGATGAGGACGCTCTCGATGTCCTCGCCGAGCTCGCGCGACTTCAGCCACACCGCGCCGTCGCGCTCCTCGATCGCGCCGGCCCGGCGCAGGGCCTCGATCGTGTCGCCGAAGTACCCCGACTCCATCAGCGCCGTCTCGCGATAGAAGGTGTCGAACGTGATCCGGAACTTGCGCATGGTCGCCTTGTGCCACTCGATGACGGTATCGAGCGCGGTCCGCGCGAACTGCGGCGCGAGATCCTCGGGCGACCGGTCATCGAACGCGTTGCCGGCGGTCCGGCGGATCGCGCGCGCGAGATCGACGACGTACTCCGCCGGGTAGCCGTCCTCCGGGATGACGAGGCCCGTCTTCCCGCCGAGCTCGAGATAGCGCACGGCGACGCTCCGGCCGAAGACATCGAGCTGCGTCCCCGCGTCGTTGATGTAGTACTCGCGCAGCACCGTCGCGCCGGAGAGCGCGAGCACGTTCGCGAGGACATCGCCGATCGGCCCGCCGCGCGCGTTCGCCACGGTGACCGGACCGGTCGGATTCGCGGAGACGAACTCGACCTGGATCGTCTGCCCCGCGAGCGCGTCGTTGCGGCCGAAGCGATCGCCCGCCACGGCGATGGCATCGACCTGCCGCGCGAGCCACGCCCGATCGAGCCGCACGTTGATGAAGCCGGGCGCCACGGCCTCCACCGCGGCGATGGCGTCGCGCGCGGGCACGCGCTCCGCGATGGCTCGAGCGATCTCGAGCGGCGGACGGCGGAGCGGCTTCGCGAGGCGCAGCGCGACGTTCGACGCGTAGTCGCCGTGAGCCTGGTCCGCGGGCCGTTCGATCTCGACGGTGGCCGCGCGCGCCGGATCGCCCCAGCCGAGCGCGTCGGTCGCGGCGAGGACGCCTGCGGCCACTGCGTCGCGGACGAGGTCGCGGGCGATGCCGGTCATCGGGCCGAGTCTGCCGGATGCGCCGCCGCCGCGTCGCCGCGCGGCTCGTGGGCGCGGAAGAAGACGATGAGGAGCGCCGCCGCGAGGAGATAGGACCCGACGAGCGTCACGAGGTTCGCGGTGTAGCCGCCGGCCCCGAGCTCGGCCCGCACGACGCCCGAGAGGGCGGCCCCCGCGGCCGAGGCGCCGTTCCAGGCGATCGCGAACGCCGCCACCGCGCCGGCGCGCTCGACCGGCGCGAAGGAGGAGAGCTCGAGCGCCGTGAAGGTGGGCACCCATCCGAACGTGAGTGCGGCGCGGAACGCGAGCGCGACGAACGCGACGAGTGGCTGGCCGGCGACGGCCGCAACCAGGGCGAACGGCAGTGACGCGAAGAGCGGCAGCACGATCGCGAGGAGCGGTGGCAGCCGCGGCAGGACGAGCCGGCCGCTGAGGATCGCGCCGGCGCTCCCGGCGACCGACAACGCGCCGATGGCGAGTCCGACGCCGGCGATGGGCAGGCCGAAGCGGTCGGCGAAGAACAGGTTCGCGAACGGCAGGAAGCTCCCCGCCCCGAACCCGAACGCCATCTCGATCGCGACGAACCGCAGCAACAGGCTGCGGCGGTGCGGCGCGTCGAGCGCACCGACCGCGATCGCCGCCGGGCGCACGAACAGGATCGGGACCGCCGACGCGACCGCGAGCACCCCGCCGATGCCGATGACGGTGCGGATCGTGAGCGCATCGGTCTCTCCGCGGCCGAGCATCGCGCCGACGGGCGAGGCGAGCGCGCCCGCGATCGCGATCGCCGCGAAGCTCGCGAGCGCGCCGAGCGCGATCTGATTCCCGAACATCCGCGGCCGGTCGAGGCCGGTCGTCGCGTCGGCGACGAGCGCGCTGCCGGACGACGCGACGATGATCCCGCCGAGCCCGGTCAGCGCGGCGGCGACGAACAGCGCCGGGAGCGCAGTCTGGGTGAGGATCCCGATCACGCCGAGCGCCGTGACGCAGCCACCGGCGAAGATCGCGTTCCGGCGCGGCATCCGGCGCGGCAGCAGCGCCGCGGGCAGCGCGCCCGCGAGCGCGCCGAGGGCCTGCGCGCCGCCAAGGACGCCGATGGCGCGCGCGTCGAAGCCGAGCGCGCGGTACAGGAAGTTCAGGTAGAAGAGCGCGATCCCGAGGCCCAGGCCGCCGAGACCGCTCGCGACGATGTACAGCGACGCATCGTGCCGGCGGAGCGCCGGCCCGGCGTCAGCTCTGCCGGCCGAGGGTGAGGTCGACGGTCTGCTGTTTCCCATCCCGGATGATCGTGAGCCTCACCTTATCGCCCGGTCGCGTGTGCAGCAGGAGCGAGCTGATGGGGTGCGTGTCGTCGATCTGCTGATCGTTGACCTTCGTGATGACGTCGTTCGTCCTGAGGCCCGCCTGCGCGGCGGGCGATCCGGGCAGGATCTGGCTGATGATGATCCCCTGGGTCTGCGCCGGCAGCGACAGCGCGGCGGCCGCGCGCGGCGTGAGCAGGTTGTAGCCGATGCCGATGGCGCCGCGGTCGATCTTGCCATTGGTGATGAGCTCGTTCGCGATCGCGCGCACGGTGTTGCTCGAGATCGCGAAGCCGAGGCCTTCGGCTCCGGCCTGGCGGTTCACCAGCGTGTTCATGCCGATGACCTGCTTGGTCGCGGCCCAGATCAGCGGCCCCCCGGAGTTCCCCTCGTTGATCGCCGCGTCGGTCTGGATGAGGTCCTCGAGGTAGACGACGTCGGTCTCCGGCACGCGCCGGCCCTTCCCCGACACGATGCCGGTGGTCACCGTGTTCTGGAGCTCGCCGAGCGCGCTGCCGATGGCCACCACCGTCGAGCCGACCGGCACGGCGTCGCTGTTCGCGAGGACCGCTGCCTTCAGACCCTGCGCGGGGACCTGGAGCACCGCGACGTCGGTCTTGTCGTCGCGGCCGACGAGCTTCGCGCCCTTGACGACCTTGTTGTCGGCGAAGATCACGTCGAACGACGCCCCGGGGTTCGTATCGCGCACGTTCTCGATGACGTGATTGTTGGTGACGACGTAGCCACGCGCCGCGTCGATGACGATGCCCGAGCCGCTGGACTGGGCCAGCCCGTTCGGCAGGCGATTGATGACGGTGACGACGCTCGGGAGCAGCTCGTTGACCACGGCGACCACGTCGTCCGGGCCGCTCGCCGCGGTCACGGGCGGCGCCGTCGGCAACGGGCCCGGCGCGGACGTCGACAGCGGGACCGGCGTCTCGGCCGCCGGAGCGAGCCGGCCGCCCGCGACGTACGCGCCGGCCGCGCCGCCGCCGATCGCGCCGACCACGAGCGCGACGGCCGCGACGGTCGCAAGACCCGGTGTGCGGCGCGGCGCCGGTGGAGGAGGCGGGGGCGGGCTGGTCCAGAACGGAGCGTCGCTCATCGATCGGCCCTACCGCTTGGCGCGTCCCGCGGTTTCGGCGCCGGCCGGCGCCGCGGTCGTGCGCTTGCGCCGCGCGGCGGGCTTGATGAGCTCCGGCTCGACGAGCTGCCCGACCGCGGTGGCGCGGATCTCGAGATCGACGTGCGAGTCCGGCTCGATCGTGACATGCCACGAGCAGGCGATCTCGGTCTGCTCGTACAGGCGCTCGAAGCCCTCCTCGGAATTCGCGATCGCGTAGATCGGCCGGACCGAGGTCTCGGCGGGCGGATCGACCGCGAACGTGATGTCGAAGTGCCGCGCCTCGGAGTGGACCGCGATCTCGGAGATGTTGCGCGCGCCCTCGAGCGCCTTGCCCGGCGTCGTCTTGCGCGTGCCGAGCGTGATGAGGTCGCCGGCGTTCGCTTCGCCGACGAACGCGACGTTCGAGGCGCTGGTGAAGGTGAGCTCGATCGACTCCTCGCCGTCATTGCGCAGGCGGTACCGCACGCCGGCCGCGAGGCCCTCGTCCGCGATCCGGATGTCCTTGCGGACGCCGAAGCCGGGCAGGCTCGCGAGTGAGCGGGCCGGCGGCTCGAGGATCAGGCTGACGGTGCGCGCCTCGCGCTGCGGCGTGAGCTGGTACGGGAACGCATGCAGGCTCACCGCATCCGCGCGGCCGACCGTGAAGCTGTCCTGGAAGAACGCGCGGCGCGCGTCGTCGTACTCGAGGAGCTTGACGAGGCCGCGCTCCTTGGCCCGGACGACCTCGTGGATCGACTTCGCGTCCTTGTCCGCGGCCTTGCCGACCTTCACCTTGCCGGCCTTCTCGGCGCGACGCAGCGTCTCGTGCTCGTTCTCGGGCCGGCGGGCGAGCGTGTCGATGAGGTTGGTCGCCGACGCGTAGATGTCCCACTCGATGATCGACCCGCCCTCGACGTGCACGAACACCGCACCGGCGTTCCCGCGGAAGAGGTACTCGTCCAGTCCGTCGACGTCGTAGTCGCGCTGCTCGCCCGCGGCGACGCGGCGCTCGGCGAGCAGCCGCTCCGCGCGGAGCAATGCGCCGTACGCGTCGGCGCGGAGGTGCGGCAGGTACAGCCCGCCGAACACGCCGTGCCAGTAGACGTCGTTCGTCTGCGCGCGCCAGAGGTTCTGCTGCGCCTGACGGACCTCGGGCGACGCGTCGAGGATGCTGCGGCGGGCGAGCTCCTCGGACACGATGAGCATCCGCTTGTGCAGCGCGTTGGCCTCGGGGTACTTCGTGAGGAAGTTCCGCCACGGCGGGAGCGCGACGAGCGATGCGAGATCGTCCTTCAACGCGTTGCGGGCCTGCGAGAAGCGCCGCGCGGCACCGGCATCGAGCGACCATTCGCCCATCTCGTGGTACGTGCCGCCCGGAAGGTACACCCGCCGCGACGGCTTCTGGAAGATCCAGGCGTCCTCGAGCGTGGTGGTCTCGATGAAGTCGGCCTGCGCGATCTGGGTGAAGAAGTCCTCGAGCCAGCCGTCCTTGTGGACGCGCTGGAACGTGCCCGGCCAGGCGCCGAACTTCTCGCCGTCATCGGCGTAGACGACGAGCTTCGCGCCGGCCGCCTGCCGCTCGCGCAGCTCCTTCATCGTCTGCCCGACGTCGCGGAACGGGATGAGGTAGCGCAGCCGCGTGTTCGCGGGGTAGAGGACGAGCGGGAAGCCCTGGTCCTCGGTGATGAACGATTCGCCGAGCTCGTCCCGGCGGAGTCCAGCCTGCATGAAGTGCTCTTCGTCGAGGATCGTGTACGCGACGCCGGCCTCGGCGAGGACCGCGGGGAGGTGCGGCTCCCACACGCGCTCGGCGAGCCACGCGCCGAGCGGGCGGCGGCCGAAGATCGCGGCCACGCGATCGGTGAGCGCGCGGATCTGACCGACCGCGTCGCGGCGCGGGACGCCGACGAGGATCGGCTCGTAGTAGCCGCCGGACAGGAGCTCGATCTGGCCCCGCTTCACGAGATCGGCGAGGTCGCCGATGACGTCGGGCCGGTTGCCCTCGAGCCAGTCGAGGAGCGGGCCCGAAAAGTGGAGGGTCGCCTTGACTTCGGGGTGCCGATAGAGCGCAGCCACGAGCGGCGCATACGCGCGCTCGGCTACGTCCGCGAACACTTGGGGGAAGTTCCCCGCTGGCTGGTGCTGGTGGAAAACCAGCGCCAAACGCAGCCGATCGGCCACTTGGAGGTCATTCTACCAAATATCGGTTCAGCGTACGGTCTCCGTACATCCATCGGTCGCGTGTCGGGAATATCGCCACGGCCCGAGTTTCGTTGAGACTCATGACGTGACGCGTGGATCGCTGCTCCTCGCCCTCGCGGTCATGGCGGCAGCGTGCACGCCGACCGTGGCGCCCTCGCCGGCGCCGGGCTCGGCCGGGCCGGCCACCGCGGCGCCGACCCCGACGGCCACGCCGGCAAGCCCGTCGCCGATCCCCACGGCAACGCCGTCGGCCAGCCCGCGCGGGACTCCGAGCCAGAGCCCCACCGCGGGCACGACGCCGGTGGCCTGCCCCGACCAGCAGGGCGGCAACGACGCGTTCCAGGCCCAGATCACCGCGATCCGCATCGCCCACAACCCCGGCTTCGACCGGATCGTCGTCGAGCTCGGCCCCACCTCGGTCGGGCCGTACGGGCTGCCGCCGTGGTCGATCGCGGTCACGAACGGCTTCGTCGGCACGAGCGGACGGCAGGTGCCGGTGGACGGCAACGCGTTCCTCGCGCTGCGCATCAGCAACGCCTCGACGGTCGACCCGAACACCGGGAAGCAGACGTTCACCCAGACCGACATCCACCCGGGGCTGCCCCTGGTCCGCAACGTGAAGCTCGTCGAGGACTTCGAGCGGGTGATGATCTGGGGCATCGGCCTCGAGCGGCTCGCCTGCCCCACGGTGAGCGACCTGGCAGGCCCCGTCCGGCTGGTGGTGGACCTGCCGACCCCGCCCTGAGATAATCGAGTCTCCGAAATCGCGATCAGGGGGAGCGACTCCACGTGGCTGAGGCACCGAAGCTCGAAGTCCGTCCGCGCACCGTGCTCGGCAAGAAGGTCGGCGCGCTGCGCCGCGAAGGCCGCCTGCCCGGCGTGATCTTCGGCGGCCACGCCGATTCGACCCCGGTCGAGACGGACACGGGCATCTTCCAGAAAGGCTACCGCCGCTGGGGCCAGACCACCCTGCTCTCGCTCACCGGCGTCGACGGCGGCGAGGTCCCGGTGCTCGTGCACGGCGTCTCGCGCGAGCCACGCACCGGCTCGCTCCTCCACGTCGACTTCGTCCGCGTGTCGCTCACCGAGAAGACCCACGCCGAGGTGCCGCTGCACTTCATCGGCGAGTCGCCGGCGGTCCGCACGCACGGCGGGGTGATGGTCCACGCCCTCGGCGAGGTCCGGATCGAGGCGTTCCCGCAGGACATCCCGCACCAGATCGACGTCGACGTCTCGAAGATCGAGCAGATCGAGGACACCCTCTACGTGCGCGACCTCGTCGTCGACACGTCGAAGATCGAGATCCAGAACGACGGCGACCAGGTCGTGGCCAAGGCCGTCGCGCCGCGCGCCGAGGAAGAGGTGGTCAAGCCGGCCGCCGCAGCCGAAGGCGAGGTGGCCGAGGGCGAGGCCGCTGCCGTGGAGGGCGCCGCCCCCGCAGCCGCGGGTGCCGCGCCAGCCGCCGGGGCCGCCGCCAAGGGTGGCGCTCCGGCCGCGAAGGCTGCGCCCGCAGAGGCCGCGAAGGGGAAGAAGGCCTAGCGGGCTTCGGCGAACTCTTCGATGCGCGCGTCCGGGAACGGGTTGTCCGCGCGTTCGAGGCTCCGCAGCTCGACCTCGTCGTCAGTGGTGCCGCGGGCCGCGATCTCGAGCGACCGCCCGAGGCGCTGGGCGTGCGACCGGAAGCGTTCGGTCGCGTAGTCGCCGGCCTGCCCGGTCGTGACGAGGAACGGCCAGTCGCTGGATTCGAGGAGCAGCAGCTCGCGGAGCGCCTGATCGGCGGCCCGCTTCCGGAGCGCGTCGCGGGGCGGCGCGTCCGCGAGCGCACGGACCCGCGAAGCGGCGCTGGCGATGCCATCCCACATCCACTGGGTCTGCGGCGCGAGCCAGGTCGAGTGATCGTTGTTCTTCCCCCACGACCCTTCGGCGAGCGCGACGCGCTCGCGCGGCGGCTCGGCCTCGAGCCGGCCCGCGACCGTGGTCGAAAGGTCGCCGAGCTCGCGGAGCACGAGGCCGAGCCAGTCGATCCCCTCGAACCACCAGTGCCCGAAGAGCTCGCTGTCGAACGTCGTGACGAGCATGCCGTCGCGCCCGGTGGCGGCGCGGTGCGCCGCGAGCTCCGCGCGGACCGAGGCCGTGAAGTGCGTCGCGTGCTCGCGGACGCGCTCGGCGGCCGGGTCCACCGCGTACTCGGCCTTGGTCCCGAGGTCGGACGTGCCGGTGACGCGCCAGTAGCGCAGGCCGGACCGGTCGTCCTTGCGGTGGAACTCGCGGTAGAACGGATCGCCCGGGTAGCCCTGCGACGCGGACCACACCTGCCCCGAGATCTCGGGGTGGCGTGACACGGCTGCGACCGCGGAATCGGCGACGAGGTACGGGCGGAACACGTCGACCGTCGGATCGACGAGCGCGTCCGCTGCGTCGAGCACCGCGACCGGCGCGCCGGCGCCCGAGTGCCGGTCTGGACGCTTCGAGCGGTACGGCTTCGCGGCGCGACCGACCTCGCGGCCGCGCACGAGCGCGGCGTCGGTGAAGAAGTGGGTGAACCCATGCCGCTCGAGCGCGCGCTCGAGGCCGGGCCCGTACGCGCACTCGGGGAGCCAGATGCCGGTGGGCTCGAGGCCGGTGAGCCGCTTGGTGGAGGCGAGCCCGACGGCGAGCTGCGCCTCGACGGAGCGCGCATCCAGCAGCGGCAGGTAGCCGTGCGTCGCGGCCGAGGTGAGGATCTCGACCTCGCCCGTGCGCGCGAGCTCGGCGAACGCGCCGACGAGGTCGCGCCCGAAGCGCTGAGTGAATGCCTGCTTCAGCCGGGTGTACGACGCTCGGTAGAACTCCGCGACCGCCTGTTTCGCCGACGCTCCGGCGACGCCGAAGTCCCAGGCGTCGAGCTCGGCGCGGCGGATCTGGTCGTCGGCGTACGCGAGGAAACGCGTGCCGATGTCCGGGTCCGCGAGCTGCTCGATGAGCGTCGGGGTGAGGCCGATCGTGATGCGGTAGCGGACGCCCTCGGCACGCAGATCGTGCAACAGCACCAGGAGCGGCAGATACGTGCCGAGGATCGCCTCGTGGACCCACTCCTCGCCGTGCGGCCAGCGCCCCGCGCCCCGCACGTACGGCAGGTGGGAATGGAGGACCAGGGCGTAGGCGTCGGACATCCGACGAGCCTAGGGCGTCGGTCTACGACGAGCGGCGCAGCTCCACCAGCGTGAGGACGAAGAGGACGACGATCGCCGAGTCGACGACCACGCACCATGGGCAGATCGCGCCGATGACGAAGAGCTCGAGGTAGGTGAGGTACGCCGCGAACAGCGTCCCAGCCAGCGTGACGCCAAACTGCCCGGTCAGCAGCCAGGTCGGCGGGTCCGGCCGCAGCCGGAGCGCCGCGAGCGCGAGGGCGGTGCCGAAGGCCCCCAGGCCGACGACCGCCACCGGCACGGGGCCGACCATCGCGTACCGGCTCGCTTGGACGGTCTCGCACCCACCCGCGCCGAAGCAGAGCGCGAGCTGGCCCGAATAGTGGACCCAGGTCAGATAGGCGGAGCCGATGGTGCCAAGCGCGGCCACCGCGACGGCGGCGGCACGGCTGTTCACTTCACCAGCGGGTCGAGGATCGTGCGCAGCTGATCGAATGAGAGCACGCCCTCGACCTTGCGGCCGTTGATGAAGAAGGTGGGCGTCGCGGTCACGCCCTTCGCCTGACCCGCCCTCGTGTCGTCCGTCACCCGCTGGAGGTAGCGATCCGACTCGAGGCAGGCGTTGAAGCCGGACCCCAGACCCAGGTCGCCGGCGATCCTCTCGAGGTTCGGCTTGCTGAAGATCCCGGTGTTCTCACCACCTTGCATCGCGTAGAGCCGGTCGTGGAGATCCCAGAAGCGGTTCTGCTCCCCAGCGCACTCGACCGCCTCGGCAGCCCACGCTGACTCGTGGCCGATGAAGGCCAGGTGACGGAAGACGATCCGCACCGTGCCGGTCGCGACGTACGCGGTGCGCAGGCGCGGCTCGGTCCCGAGCGCGAAGGCACGGCAGGCCGGGCACTGCAGGTCGGCCCACTCGTCGATCGTGACAGCGGCATTGGGCTCGCCCATCACGTTGCCGACGACGCGGATGCCCGGCGCGACCGGCGGCGGAGGCGTCGCGTTCTGCATGCTCGCGAAGGCGATGACACCGGCGACTGCGATCACCGCGATCGCAGCGACGATCCCGAGCTGGGTGCGGCCCGGGCCGGCAGGTGACCCCGGACGCGCGGCGGCAGGCGCGCTGCGCGGCTGGCGCGGTCGTCGCGACATCGGCAGGAGCGTACGGCCTGATCCGAGGTCCAGGCCACCGATCCCGCCGATACCATCGCCGCCGTGAGCGAGCGACCGTTCGGCATCGATCCCGACATCCGGACCGCCGCGACGCTGCCCGCGCGCGTCTACGCGGATCCCGACGTCTTCCGCGTGCAGTGCGATCGGATCTTCGCGCGGACCTGGCACTACGCCGGTCACGACGATCTGGTGAGCGTCGCCGGCCAGGTGTTCCCGTTCACGCTCCTCCCCGGCGCGCTCGACGAGCCGCTCGTCCTCACCCGCGACGGCGACGACGCGCTCCGTTGTCTCTCGAACGTGTGCACGCACCGCGGCACGCTGGTCGTCGAGGGGCCGGGGCACCTGCCGCAGCTGCGCTGCCGCTACCACGGCCGGCGGTTCACGCTCGACGGCCGGTTCCATTCGATGCCCGAGTTCGAGGGCACCGCGAACTTCCCGACCGCGGCGGACGATCTTCCGCCCGTGTCGCTCGCGCGATTCGAGCGGTTCCTCATGGTCGCGCTCGCCCCGGCCATGCCGTTCGACGACGTCGCGGCACCGCTCCGCGCGCGGCTCGCCGGCCTCCCGTTCGCCGATCTCGTCCATGACGCCGCGGCGGCGCGCGACTACCTCGTCGAGGCGAACTGGGCGCTGTACGTCGACAATTACCTCGAGGGGTTCCACATCCCGTACGTGCACTCGAGCCTCGCGACGACGCTCGACTACGCCGCGTACGCGGTCGAGCTCGAGCGGTACGCGGTCCTG
>DASYXA010000123.1:0-16193 GCA_035935465.1 Candidatus Limnocylindria bacterium
GCCGACGCGGCGTCGCGCCAGCCCGCTCGGGCGCGGTGACCGCGGAGCAGGCACCGTCGCGCCATCGGCGCACGGTCGACGTGGCGCTCGAGGCGCGCGCCCGCCGCTGGTCCATCGAAGAACGCGCTGGACAGGCGACGCTGATCGAGTCCGTGGCCGTTGCGGCGAGCGAGCCGCTTCCCCCGGACACCGAGGATGCGCCGATCCGTGTCGGCTCCGGCGGCCTCCTGCGCGTTGCGGTGCTCGCGAGCGAAGCGCCCGACCTCGAGCGCGTCCTTCGTCGAGCGGTCCTCGCATCGGGCGCCGAGCTGGTCCTCCTGCTGCGCGTGAACGACGCGCGATCGTTCATCGAGCGCGCGGCCGCCCTACGCGACGCGCGGCCCGATCTGGTCCTCGCGCTGGTGGCCGAGCGCCGCGAGGCCGACGGCATCATCGACCTCGTCGAGGCGATGCGGCTCGGCTGCGCCGATCGGAGCCCCGCACCGCGGGTCGTGGTCGCGGGGGAGCCGCACGCCGCGCTCCGGGTGAAGGCCGCGGCCGTCGGCTACGCGGTCGAGCTCCTGCCCGATCCGCGCCGTCCCGATGGCACGAGCGCGTTCTCGCACCGCGCGCGCGAGTTCCGGCGCGGCACCGATGCGTCGCTCATCCTCCGCGACGAGGCGCTCGAGGAGCTCGCCCGCCTGGTCGCCGCCCGTGGCCGCGACACGCTCGTGGTCGACGTGGCCGGTGGCTCGACCTCGCTCGTCCGCGCGAGCGCGGACGGCGCGGTCGTGGCGGCGCACGTGGCGGCGCTCGGTGCCGGCACCGCCGCCGACCGCACCGTCGGCCGAGCGGGGCTCGACGGCGTGCGGCGGTGGATCCCGTGGTCCATCGACGCGCCGACGATGCTCGAGCGCGTGTTCAACCGGGCGCGTTGGCCGGACGCCGTCGCCGCCGACGCGAGCGCGCTCGCGCTCGAGATCGCGCTCGCTCACGAGGCGCTGAGCCACGCGCTGGCCGATGCGGCGGCGGCAGGATCGGTCGAGACGCTGCGCGACGCGCCGGTCACGATCGTGACCGGGGCGGCCGCGGCGTTCACGCGGGCCGCGCACACGGCGCTCGTCGTCATCGACGGGCTGGCGTCGCCGAAGCCGACGACGCTCCATCGCGACGCCGACGATGCGCTCGTGGCGCTCGGCGCCCTCGCGGCGCGGATCCGCATGACCGGCGGCGATCCGACCGCGACCGTGACCGAGGAGCTCGCCCGCCGGCTGGTGCCGATCGCGCTCGTCGTGCCGGCGACGCTCGGGCGGCGCAGCAAGCTGCGGGTGAACGGCGCCGAGCAGCTCGACGACGAGCTGGCGCCGGGCGCGTTCTTCAGCGTGCGGCATCGTGGCGAGGCCGATGTCGAGATCACCGGCACGCCGGTGAAGGTGCACGGGACCGCCGGCGAGCTCGGGATCATCATCGACCTGCGCGGACGTCCGCTCGTCCTGCCGCCGCGCGACGCGGAGCGCATTCCGACGCTCGTCCGGTGGTTCGCCGCGCTCGACCTCGCCGCGACGGGCGCCGCCTGATGGGCTGGCGGTACGGACAGTGGGTCGTCGAGCACCCGCTGCCGCTGGGCGCCTCGTCACGTCCGGCGGTCGGCGCGCTCGTCCGCGCGGGCGAGCCGCTCGCGACCGGCACGCTGCTCGGCTCGCCGATCAAGGTCGAAGGCGCGCGCAAGCTGGGGGTCGAGCCGGAGGACGTCGACCGCGTCGCGCGCGTGCAGGTCGGCAGCGATGTGGCGCGCGGTACGGTGCTCGCGCGCACCGGCCGCCGCTTCGCGCGCGTCGTCACCGCGCCCGCCGACGGACGGCTCATCCATCGGTCCTATGAGGGGGACTTCTACATCGCGCCGATCACCGGCACCTGGACCGTGCGCGCGTCGATGGACGGCACCGTCCGGCGGAGCGACGACGCGGCGGTGACCGTCGAGGGATCCGCCTGGGGGCTCGGCGGCGTCGCCGCGTACGGACCGGACGCGTTCGGCGAGCTCGCCCTCGGCGTCGACGCGCCCACGGATGAGCTCGCGCCGGGACGCATCGACGTGAAGATGCGCGACAAGATCCTGGTCGGCGGCGCGCGCATCGCGGCCGAGGCGATCACGCGCGCGCACGCCTGCGGCGCCGCCGGCCTGGTCGCGGGCGCGGCGCCGGCCGGCGGCCTCCGCGTCGTGTACGGCGACGAGGTCACCGCGTCGGGTAGCTCGACGGTCGAGGACCGGCCGACGCTCCTCTGCCTCCTCGGGTTCGGCAGCGGCCCGCTCCCGACCGAGGTGTACCGCCCGTTCGTCGCCTTCGCTGGACGGCGGGCCGCGGTCAACGTCGCGTCCGCGCGCCTCTTCGTGTTCGCCCCCGAAGCGCTCCTCGACGCGCCACTCGACGCGCCGGCGCTCGTGCTTGCCGGGGACTTCGGCGGCGTGCGGCCGCTCGAGGGCGAGACGAGCCTCACCGGCGTGACCCGCTTCGCGAGCGACGCCTTCTGCGAAGGCCTCGCCACGCAGGACGGCGTCGTGCCGATCCCGAACGTCCTCCCGTATGACGCGCCGCGCTAGGCGGCGCGGCCGGTCGTCCGGCCGTGGCGCACGGACCCTGCCCCGCCACGAGAAGGCGCTCGCCGAGTACCAGGAGCGCGAACGACGGCTCAAGCGCTTCCGCACGCTCGTCGGGTTCCTCGGCCTCGTGCCGCTCGTCGGATCGCTCGCCTGCGATGGCGGCCTCACTCCCGTCTGCGTCCCGTGGTCGTGGTCCATGGGCCTGTGGGCCGTCGTCTTCGGCGCGTTCGTCGGCCTTAGCATTCGGCTCATTCGTGAACGCCGCCAATTCGAAGCACGGCAGCCGCGCGCAAGCTGATCCGAGCGCGATCGACCTCGTCAGCCACTCCTCGCTCCACACCGAACGATTGGGCGAGCGGCTCGCCGCGCACGCCGGCCCGGGTGACGTCATCGCGCTCTGGGGCGAGCTCGGCGCCGGAAAGACCGTCCTCGCGCGCGGCATCGCGATCGGCCTCGGCATCGACGAGGACACCGTGACCAGCCCGACGTTCATCATCCTGCACGAGCACTTCGGCGGCCGGCTGCCGCTGTACCACCTCGATCTGTACCGCCTCGAGCAGAGCCAGCTCGGCTCGACCGGCTGGGAGGACGCGCTCGACGCGGGCGGCATCACGGTCATCGAGTGGCCGGACCACGCGGGCGACGAGCTGCCGCCGGACCGCGTCGACGTGCGGCTCGAGCACGTCGCCGAGACGAAGCGCACGGTCACGATCGCGCCGACCGGGCCGCGCTCGCGAGCGCTCGTCGACGCGCTGCGCGACGACGCGTTCGGCGAGAAGACCCCGTGAGCGCGCTCATCGCGCTCGACACGTCGACCGAGTGGGCCTCGGTCGCGATCTTCGACGGGACCGCGGTGCTCGCCGAGGAGACGTGGCACGCGCAGCGCCGCCATGCCGAGGATCTCTTCCCGACCATCGAGCGGCTCCTCGGGCTCAGCCGCCAGCGGATCGACGGCGTCGACAAGGTCGCCGTCGCGACCGGCCCCGGCTCGTTCACCGGCTTGCGCGTCGCGATCGCCGCCGCGCAGGGGCTCGCGCGTGGGAACGGCGCCGCGCTCGTGGGCGTGTCGACGCTCGACGTGCTGGCGTACCCCCACGCGTCATCGAAGCTCCGGACGTGTCCGCTGCTGCCGGCCGGCCGCGGCGAGTTCTACGCCGCGCTCTATCAGGAGCGGAACCGAAAGTGGGCGAGGCGCTCGCCGTTCATCGTCGGTCCGCTCGTCGACCTCTGCCGGCAGATCGGGACGCACACGCTGTTCGTGGGCGAGATCGACGGGGAGGCCGAGTCCACGCTCCGCGATCTGCTCGGCCCGCTCGCGCTCTTCGCGCCGCCCGCGTCGCGGATGCGCCGCGCCGGATACCTGGCCGAGCTCGGCTGGAACGAGCTCGCGGAACGCACGCAGGCACCGCTCGGCGCGCTCGAGCCGATCTACGTCCGCCAGCCCGCGATGGGCGGCAGCTTCGCCCAGCCGTTCGCTCCGCCGCCCGCCGACGACGCCGCGCTCGGCCTGCCGAAGCGGACGGCCTAGGGACACCGTCATGGTCTCCGTGGCCCCGGTCGTCATCGACGACATGACCCTCGAGGACATCGACGCCGTGCAGGAGGTCGAGCGCAGCTCGTTCCCGGTGCCGTGGCCGGCGAACGCCTTTCGCCACGAGCTCACCCAGAACCGCAACGCGCGATATGTCGTCGCGCGGAGCGGCACCGACATCGTCGGCTACGCCGGGCTGTGGCTCATGGTGGACGAGGCGCACATCACGACGTTCGCGGTCCATCCCGACCATCGCCGACGACGGATCGGCGAGCGGCTGCTCCAGCGCCTCTTCGAGATCGCGGCCGTCATGAGCGCGGAGTGGCTCACACTCGAGGTGCGCGCCTCGAACCTCGCGGCGCAGAAGCTGTACGAGAAGTACGGCTTCCGCCGCGCGGGCGTGCGGCGCCGCTACTACAGCGACAACAACGAGGACGCGCTCATCATGTGGACCGAGCGGCTCAAGGACCGCGTCGTGAAGGACCGGCTCGCGGTGCTGCGGAAGGAGCTGGAGCTCGAATGAGGATCCTCGGGGTCGAGACGAGCTGCGATGAGACCGCGGTCGCGGTAGTCGACGATGGCCGGCACATCCGCGCGAACGTGATCGGCACGCAGCTCGCGCATCAAGCCACGGGCGGGATCGTGCCCGAGGTCGCGGCGCGCGAGCACCTCCGGTCCATCGACCCGATCACCGACACGGCGCTGCGCGACGCGGGCATCACGCTCCGCGAGGTCGATGCCGTCGCCGCGACCGTCGGCCCGGGGCTCATCGGCTGCCTGCTGGTCGGCGCGAACTACGCCCGCGGCCTCGCGCTCGCGGCGGGCCTGCCGTTCATCGGGGTGAATCATCTCGAGGGGCACGTGTACGCGAACTGGTTGTACGCGGGGGCAGGGGCCCCCGACGGGGCAGGGGCCCCGGAGAACGTTCCGGCGGAGCCCGAGATCCCCGCGGCGGTGCTCGTCGTGAGCGGCGCGCACAGCGACCTCGTGCTCATGGAGGCGCATCGCAAGTTCCGGCTGCTCGGCCGCACGATCGACGACGCGGCTGGAGAGGCGTTCGACAAGGTCGCGCGGCTCCTCGGTCTCGGCTTCCCCGGCGGCCCCGAGATCGAGAAGGCCGCGAAGGACGGGGACCCGAACGCGTTCCCGCTGCCGAAGGCCTGGCTCGCGGACCGCTACGACTTCTCGTTCTCCGGCCTCAAGACCGCGGTGCTCCGGCTCGTGCGGTCGCTCGAGGAGAAGGGCCCGGTCCCCGTCGGCGACGTCGCGGCCTCGTTCCAGAAGGCGATCGTCGAGGCGCTCGCGGAGAAGACCGCGCGCGCCGCGGCGGAGCACGGCGTGCGGAGCGTGCTGCTGGGCGGCGGCGTCGCGGCGAACCGGGCGCTGCGCGCGGAGATCGAGCGCCGCATCGCGGTGCCGCTGCGCGTCCCCCCGCCGCGCCTATGCACCGACAACGGCGCGATGGTCGCGGGCGCGGCGTTCTACTCGCTCCGTCACCGCGGCGCCGAGATGCCCGCCGGGGTCCGCTCGAGCCTGCCGCTCGCATGACCGCCGCCGCGCTCGTGGCCGCGCTCGATGAGGCGAGGGATCTCGCGGCCCGAGGCGCACCGGTCCCGGAGGCGGTGACCGATCTCGTGCTCCGCATCCTCACCGAGGCGAGTGACACTCCCGCGGTGCTCGACGCGCTGCGCGGCGCGACCGATGGTCGCGCACTGCTGCGGATCACCGACGGCGCGCGGGCGATCGAGCTCCGGGCCGGTGACGGCACGCTGTTCGCCGCGATCGCCGAGCCGAAGGGCAAGGGCCCGAAGGTCGATGCCACAGCGGCGACGTGGCTCGGGCTGCTGGGTGGCACGCTGAGACCGTGGCTCGCGTTCACGCGCGGCATGGTGGTGGCGCGCGCCGGCCTCACCGAGCTGCGCTGGATGCAGCAGACCGCGGAGCGATTGCAACGCGGGTACGACGGCGCCCGTCGGCTAGAGTCCGCCCGATGAGCACGACGCGCGAGTCACCGGGCACGCCGCGGCCGGACGACACGAAGACCGACGACGAGACCCGCAAGGTCCACCGGACCGAGACGAAGACGAAGACGCCGGTCGAGGCAAAGCGACAGGGCCCCGTGCTCGACGACATCAAGAAGGACGAGCGGGTCAAGGTCTACATCCGGTCCGCCAATGCGCAGACCGGCGCGATCGGCTACACGGAGCACGGCGAGCGCCACGCGAACACCACCGCCGACGGCGCGCGGTTCATCCTGAAGTCGCTCGGCCACGAGGCCCGCCGCACCGAGCTCGGGGCCGTCGCGGCCTACCTCCACGACATGGGCAACGTCATCACCCGCGAGAAGCACGGGCAGACCGGCGCGCTCCTCGCGAAGGACATCCTCATCGATCTCGGGTTCACGTTCGAGGAGGTCGCGATCATCATGGGTGCGATCGCGAACCATGAGGAGGCCGAGGGCGGCCTGCCGGTGAGCGCGGTCTCGGCCGCGGTGATCATCGCCGACAAGAGCGACGTGCACCGATCGCGCGTCCGCAACCCGAAGACCACGTCCTTCGACATCCACGACCGCGTGAACTACGCGGCGACGAGCGCCGAGGTGAAGGTCTCGCGGCGCGAGAAGCTCATCACGCTCGAGCTCACGATCGATACCGAGGTCGCGCCGCTCATGGAGTACTTCGAGATCTTCCTGTCGCGGATGATGCTCTGCCGCCGCGCCGCTGAATTCCTGCATTGCCAGTTCGCGCTGGTGATCAACAACACGCGGCTGCTCTGACCTCGTGGGCGATCACGTCCTCCGCCTCCATGGCCTCACCTGAAGCGCGGCGCCGGGCCTCGGCTGAGGCTCGCGTCTTGCGCCCGTGCTGGCGCAGCTGGAGGAGCGCGACGACATCGTGACCGCCGAGGTCGACCGGCGAGGCGAGCTCCTGCGGATCCGGTCGCGCCCGGGGAGCGACGTCGCCGCCATCCGCGATGCGCTCGAGCGGCTGGGGTTCGCGACGGAAGAGGTCCCCGGTGCCGGTGCTGCGCGGCGCCGGTGGTTCGGCGTGTCGTCGGTCGGCGAGCTCTCGCGTGAAGAGGGCGCGGTGATCGCGGCGCGGGTCGTACCTCGGTTCGGGACGGCGAGTGGGTTGTCGGGCGAGCTCGTCGCCGCGCTGAGAGCGCGCGTCGGCGCGGCGCTGTACGAGTGCTTCGTCGGTCAGCCGGACGCGGCGCTCCGGCCCGGGGCCCTCGCCTCCTCGTGCGGACGGGCCGTGGCGCTGGCGGCGGAGCCGCTCATCGGCGCGGACCGGGCAGCCGGCCTCGCGCGCGCGATCGAGGCCGACCTGGCGGGACGCTGAGGCATGCACGTCGCCTTCCTCACCGACGTCGCGCTCCCGTACGTCAGCGGTGTCACCGTCGCTGTCCGGCGGCAGCGCGACGCGCTGCGGGAGAGCGGCGTCCGGGTCACGGTCGTCGGGCCGCACGGTGACGTCGACGTCGCGGAGTCCGACATCCACGTCCCCGGCGCGCCGGCCGGACATCGCCTTGCGCTCTTCGGTCCACGGCTTCCGACGAGGCTCCGCTCGCTTCAGGTCGAGCTCTTGCACGCGCACTCCGTGTTCGGCGCGTCCTGGGCCGCGCTCGCCGCGGCGCGGTCGCTGCGCGTCCCGTTCGTCGTGACCGTGCACACGCGGTTCGACGAGTACGCGCACTACGCCGGGCTCGCCGCACCGTTGGCGCGCACGCTCGTCGGTCCGTACACCGGCGCCGTCGTGGCCGCGGCCGACCTCGCGATCGCGCCGAACGAGGAGCTCGCCGCCGAGCTGCGCGCGGCCGGCGACGCGCGCGCGGTCAGCGTCGTCGCCGCGCCGATCGAGGCGACCCTCTGCGGAGGCGACGCGGCCCGCGGCCGCGATCGTCTCGGCGCTCCGGCGGGGGTGCCGCTCCTGCTGTCGGCGTCGCGCCTGGCGGTCGAGAAGCGCGTCCTCGACCTCATCGCGCTGCTGCGTGCGTCCGCGCATCGGGACGCGGTCCTGGTGTTCGCGGGCAGCGGGCCGCTCGAGCCCGAGCTGCGCGCGGCCGCAGCCGCCGCCGGGCTCGCACCGCGGGTGCTCTTCGCCGGCCAACTCGGGCTCGCCGCGCTCGCGGATGCGTTCGCGGCCGCGGACCTCGTCGTGAGCGCGTCGCGGAGCGAGACGCAGGGGCTCGCGCTGTGCGAGGCCGCGGCCGCGGGCCGCGTCGTCGTCGCGCCCGACCGCGGCGGGTACGCGGAGGTCCTCGGTCACGGCACGGGCGGGCTCTTCCCGTCGCCGGCACCGTCGGCCGAGGAGCTTGCGGGCTGCGTCGACCTGCTCCTCGACGGCCCCGCGGAGACCGCGCGGATGGGACGGGAAGCGGCGCGCCGGGCGGAGGTCGCCTGGTCCCCGCGCGCGGTGGCCGCGTCGCTCCGCGCCGCCTACGACGCCGCGTCGCGCGTGACAGAATGAATGCCTCACTCAGGCGATAGGTCGGAGGGCGCCATGTCCACCACGCGCGACCGCGCCCGCCCGCCGTTGCGTCAGCGCCGGGCCACCGCCGCGGGCGGCGTCGTCCTGCGCGACAGCGAGCACGGCGCGGAGGTCGCGCTCCTCGGCCGCGTCAACGACGGCTCGTGGGTCTTTCCCAAGGGCACGCCGGCGCCGGGCGAGTCGCTCGAGGAGACCGCGCTGCGCGAGGTCCGCGAGGAGACCGGGCTCGACGTGAAGATCCTCCGGCCGCTCGGCGAGATGGCCTACAGCTTCGCGGCCGCCGGAGAGCGCGTGCAGAAGATCGTCCACTTCTTCCTGATGGAAGCGACCGGCGGCGACCCGTCGCTCCACGACGCCGAGTACGACGAGGTCCGCTGGGTGGCGGTGCCTGAGGCCCGGCGCATGCTGACGTTCGATACGTACCGCGCGGTCCTCGACCGCGCGCTCGCCGAGCCGACGTGACCGAGCTCAAGCGCACCCCGCTGTACGACGAGCACGTCCGCGCCGGCGGCAAGATGGTCGAGTTCGCCGGCTACGCGATGCCGATCCAATACCCGACCGGCATCGTGGCGGAACACCGCGCGGTGCGCGCGAACGCGGGCCTGTTCGACCTGTCGCACATGGGCGAGTTCTTCTTCGCCGGTGCCGGCGCCGGCGCGGCGATCGACGGAATGGTGTCGAGCGACATCGCGGGCCTCGCCGTCGGCCAGGCGCGCTACGGCCTGCTGACGAACGAGCGGGGCACGATCGTCGACGACGTCATCGTGTACCGGATCGCGGACGACGAGTACCTGATGGTCGTGAACGCGGCGAACATCGCGAAGGACCGCGCCCATGTCCAGGCGCACCTGGCAGCGGGCGTCGGCCTGGACGACCGGTCGGCCGAGACCGCGCTGATCGCGATCCAAGGCCCGCGCGCGGCGACGATCCTGTCGTCGGTCACCGACCTCGAGATCCGCGAGCAGTCGATCGAAGGGCTGCCGCCGTTCGGCGTCACCCGCGCGCGCGTCGCGGGCTCGCGCGCCATCGTCGCGCGCACCGGGTACACCGGCGAGGACGGCTTCGAGGTGTTCATCGACAACGACCGCGCGGCGCAGGTCTGGTCGCGGCTGCTGGCCGCCGGCGAGTCCACCGGCATCATCCCGATCGGCCTCGGCGCGCGGGACACGCTCCGGCTCGAGGCGCGCTTCTCGCTGTACGGGAACGACATCGACGAGACGACCGACCCGATCGAGGCGGGGCTCGGCTGGACGACGAAGCTCGACAAGCCGTTCGTGGGCCGCGACGCGATCCTGTCGGCGAAGGAGCGCGGCCCGACGCGCCGGATCGTCGGCCTCGAGGTCACCGGCGGCGTGGCCCGTCACGGTCACGAGGTGACCAAGGACGGGATCGCCGTCGGCCAGGTCACGAGCGGCACATTCGGCCCCACGGTGCAGAAGAACATCGCGCTCGCGTACGTCCCGGCGGCGCTCGCGAAGATCGGCACGGACCTCACGGTCCGCATCCGCGATCGCGACATCCCCGCTAAAGTCGTGAAGGTCCCGTTCTACAGGCGAGCGACGTAGTCGCGAGCATGTACGGAGCGAAGCGGAGTACAGCCGGTTTGACTGGAGTGGGTAAGTGAGCAGCGTCCCCGACGACCTGAGGTACTCAAAGGAGCACGAGTGGGTCCGCGTCGACGGCGAGACCGCGACCGTCGGCATCACCGCCTTCGCGCAGGAGCAGCTCGGCGACGTCGTGTTCGTCGAGCTCCCCGATGCGGGCGCGCGGGTCCGCCAGCACGCATCGCTCGGCGTCGTCGAGTCGGTGAAGGCCGCGAGCGACGTCTACGCGCCGATCTCCGGCGAGGTCCTCGAGCGCAACGCGAAGGTCATCGAACGCCCCGAGCTCGTCAATGCGCAGCCGTACGGCGACGGCTGGATGATCAAGGTCCGCCTCGCCGACAAGGGCGAGCTCGGCGCACTCCTCTCTCCGGACGACTACCGCTCGCATATCGGCGAGGGCTCCGCCGCAGCCGGCGACTAGTGGGGCAGAACCCCTACTCGCCGCACACCGACGCCGACCGCGCGGCGATGCTCGCGCGCGTCGGGATCACCAGCGTCGACGATCTCCTGGCGGCGATCCCGCACGACGCGCGCCGTCCGGCGATGGGCGTGCCGGCCGGGATGTCCGAGGCCGAGGTGCAGGTGCACCTGGAGCGCATCGCGGCGCTCGACCGCACCGCGGGCGCGGGCCCGTTCTTCATCGGTGGGCCGGTGCAGCGCCGGTACATCCCCGCCGCCGTACCGGTGCTCGCGCTGCGCGGCGAGTTCCTCACGGCGTACACGCCGTACCAGCCCGAGGTGAGCCAGGGAACGCTGCAGGCGATCTGGGAGTACCAGTCCCTCCTGTCCGAGCTCCTCGCGATGGATGTCGTGAATTCGTCGATGTACGACGGCTCGACCGCCGTCGCCGAGGCCGCGCTGATGGCCGTTCGCCTCACCGGCCGCAAACGCGTCGTCGTCGCGAACGAGGTGTTCTCGCAATTCCGGCAGACGCTCGCGACGTACGCGAAAGGACCCGAGCTCGAGATCGTCGCGGTCCCGTCGCGCGAGCTCGCCGCGAACGCGGCGGGGGCCGCATGCCTCATCGTCCAGCACCCCGACGCCTTCGGGACGCTCGTCGACGTCCGCGCGATCGCCGAGGCGGCGCACCTGTCCGGCGGCCTGTGCGTCCAGGTGACCGAGCCGCATGCGAACGCGCTCCTCGAGCCGCCGGGGGCGCTCGGCGCGGACATCGTCGTCGGTGAGGGTCAGCCGCTCGGCATCCCGCTGTCGTTCGGCGGGCCGCACCTCGGGATCATGGGCTGCCGCGACGCGCTGGTGCGGCAGATGCCCGGACGCATCGTCGGGCAGACCGTCGACTCCGACGGGACGCGCGGCTTCGTGAACACGCTCCAGACGCGCGAGCAGCACATCCGGCGTGAGAAGGCGACCTCCAACATCTGCACGAACGAGGCGATCGCGGCGATCACGGCGTCCGTGTACCTGTCGCTCATGGGTCCGCGCTCGCTCCGTGCCGCCGCGCGCATCGGCGTCGCGCGCGCCCACGCGCTCGCCAGCCGGCTCGCGAAGCTGCCTTCGGTGACCATCGGGACCGGCGCACCGTACTTCGACCGCTTCGCCCTGCGCACGCCCCTCGGCGGTGAGCTCCGCACCGCGCTCCTGGCGGACGGGATCCTCGTCGGCGAGGGGATCGGCCGCCACTACGCCGACTGCGGCGACGGCGTGACGATCCAGTGCACCGAGCTCACGACGGACGCCGATTTGGACGCGCTCGTCGGCGCGGTCGAGCGCGCGACCGCGCGGCATCCGGTGGCCAGGTCATGAGCCGGATCCGGTTCGAGACCGGAACGAAGACCGAGCTGCCGGCGCTCGAGCCGCTGCTCTTCGAGCTGCAGCAGCCCGGCCGGTCGGGCCGCCACGTGCGCGGCGGCGACGAGGCCGACGCGCTCATCCCGGCTGCGTTCCGGCGGACCGCGCCGCTGCCGCTCCCCGAGCTCACCGAGCCGCAGGTCGTGCGCCATTACACCCACCTTGCCCAGCTCAACTACTCGGTCGACGCCGGCATGTACCCGCTCGGCTCGTGCACGATGAAGTACAACCCCAAGATCAACGACCGCGCCGCCTCGCTGCCGGGCTTCGCGGACATCCACCCGCACCAACCGGATGAGACCGTGCAGGGCGCGCTCCGCCTCGTCCACGAGCTCCAGGAGCTCCTCGCCGGGATCAGCGGCATGGACGAGGTCACGCTCCAGCCCGCGGCCGGCGCGCACGCGGAGTTCACCGCGATCCTCATGTTCAAGGCCTACCACGCAGCGCGCGGCGATGCGAAGCGCCGGCGCGTGATCGTCCCCGACTCCGCCCACGGCACGAACCCGGCGTCCGCGGCGATGTGCGGCTTCGACGTGACGACCGTGAAGAGCGACGCGCGCGGCAACGTGGACCTCGACGCGCTCACGGCCGCGCTCGGTGACGACGTGGTCGGCTTCATGCTCACGAATCCGAACACGCTCGGCCTGTTCGAGGAGCGCGTCCGCGAGGTCTGCGACGCCGTCCACCGGGCCGGCGGGCTCGTGTACGGCGACGGCGCGAACCTGAACGCCCTGCTCGGGGTGGCGCGACCCGGCGACCTCGGGTTCGACTGCGTCCACATCAACGTGCACAAGACGTTCTCGACCCCGCATGGCGCAGGCGGCCCAGGAGCCGGGCCGCTCTGCGTGAAAAAGCCGCTCGCGCCGTTCCTGCCGGTCCCGCGCGTGATCCGGGACGGGAGCGGGACGTACCGGCGCGAGACGATGGCGGAGCACCCGAACAGCATCGGCCGGGTCCGGTCGTACGTCGGGAACTTCGGGGTGCTCGTGCGCGCTTACACGTATATCCGCACGCTCGGCGAGGAGGGCCTCGTGGAGACCGGCAGGGACGCGATCCTGGCGGCGAACTACCTGCTGGCGCTCGTGCGCGAGGGGTACGACGTCGCGTACGAGCGCTCGCCGATGCACGAGTTCGTGCTGACCGCGGCGAAGCAGAAGCGGCACGGCGCGAACGCGCTCGACATCGCGAAGGCCCTCATCGACGAGGGCTTCCATCCGCCGACGGTCTACTTCCCGCTCGTCGTGCCCGAAGCGCTGATGATCGAGCCGACCGAGACCGAGCCGAAGGAGACGCTCGACGCGTTCGCCGACGCGCTCCTCCGCATCGCGAAGCGGATCGAGACCGACCCGCAGAGCGTGCACGACGCGCCGGTCAAGGCGCCGCTGCGCCGGCTCGACGAGGTCGCCGCCGCGCGCAAGCCGGTGCTCCGGTACCGCCCGGCATGACCATGGCGTCCGCGACGGCACGCGTGGCGATGGTGCGCCCACCGCGAGCGCGCGTCACGCGCGCGGTCGCCGATCTCCACGCACGACCCGATGGGACGAGCGAGCTCGTCGACCAGGCGCACGCCGGCGAGGTGCTGACCATCCTCGGCGAGTCGACGGACTGGGCCTACGTCCAAGGGGAGGATCTCTACTTCGGCTGGATCCGGCGGGGGCACCTGCGCGCGGATCCGCATTCGGGGAGCGAGCTGCTCGTCGCGCGGCACAACGCTCCGGTCCGGCGCGACGCGCGGGACGACAGCGAGGTCATCGGCGAAGTCGGTCCAGGGGTTGCCTGCGGTCTGGTCACGGAGGGCTTCGCGCTGTGCGCCGCCGGATGGGTGGCCGTCACCGATACCGTGCCGAACGACCGGCTGCCGCAACGGCCTCCGACTCCCGAAGACATCGTGACGACGGCGGGATCCTTCGTCGGCGTCCCGTACCTCTGGGGCGGCACGAGCGCACAGGGGATCGACTGCTCCGGGCTCACGCAGCGGGTGTACCTTCTGAACGGTGTGGGGCTGGACCGCGATGCGGACCAGCAGGCGTTGGGAGGCAGACCGGTGGACGTCGCGCGTCCGGGTGACCTCTTCTTCTTCGGGACGGACCGCGTGACCCATACCGCGATCGCCACCGGCGAGGGCACCTTCATCCACGCACCGCGATCGGGTGAGCGCGTGCAGCGCGGGGAGCTCACCGAGGGGTCGCCGCTCCGGGCGACGCGGCGCTACCTGGCGTGACGCGCCAGCCGCGGGCGAAGGGCGAGAGCCTGGGGGCCGAGCTCCGCGGCGACCGCGAGCTCGTTCACGCCGCCCGCGCCGGCGAGATCCTCGCGTTCGACAACCTCTTCTACCGCTACCGCGACGGGATCTACCGCCTCGGCCTCGCGATCACGAAGGATCCGTCCGCCGCGGACGAGATCGTCGTCGACACGTTCGCGCGCGCGCACCGCGCGATCGAGCGGCTCGAGCCCGATGACTCGCTGCGGCCGTGGCTGTACCGCGTCGCGGTCAACCTCTCGTACAACCGCCGGCCGCGCAAGGGCGTCACGTTCAGCTCGCTCGACGACGGCACCGAGGACATCCCGACGGACGGCGAATCGCCGAGTGACGCCGCGGAGCGGGCCGAGCGTCGCCGGGTCGTCCTCGAGTGCGTCGACGCGCTCGGCGCGAAGCACAAGGTCGTCGTCGTCCTGCACTACCTGAACGGCCTCAACCTGGCTGAGATCGCGGAGATCATCGAGGTCCCGGTCGGCACCGTGAAATCCCGGCTCCACTACGCGCTCCGGAAGCTGCGAGTGCAGCTTTCCCTACATCCGGGCCTGGATTTCGAACCGGCCGAGGCCTTCGGCGCTACGGAAGAGCAGATGCAGAGTCACGCCAGATGAGGCCCTTCGCTCCCGCACCCCTGCCACTCGACCGGCGGCTGCCGCTGGATGCCGCGCTCGACGAGGCGTTCGCGCCGCTGCGCGAGCGCACCGCCACCATCGGCGCCGCGCGCGTCCGGGCTGCCGTGCGCTGGTCGGCGCGGGAGCCGCGGCCGCTCCGCGGGCTCGCGCTCCTCACCCGTGTCTCGGAGCTCACCGTCGCCGCGGCGATCTCCGCGTTCCTGTTCGCCGGATCCGTGGCGTCGGTCGAGGCCCCACCGGCCCTTCCCGACAGCTCGCGCGATGCGGTGACCGCCGGAGAGTGGACGCTCAACGGCCGCAATGCCTTGCAGCGGCCGATCGACTCGCGGGCCACCGACTACCGCACGACCGCGGGCGACCTCGCGGCGAACGCCGCGACCGCACGCCGCGCCGACGCGGTCACGCCCGCGCCCAGCATCCGAGACTCGGAGCCGTTCGCCGGCAGACCGTAACCTTCGCCGGTGCGCTCGCGGCCGTTCGCGCTCCTCATCGCCGCCGCCGCCGTCGTTCTCCTGACCCTCCAGGCGTGCGTGCCCGCGCGCCCAGCCCGCCGCGATGTCGTGATCGGCCTGGTCGGCGAGCCGGCCTCCGTGTTCGCCGACGATCCGAACGCGCGGATCATCGCGGCCGCGGTCACCGAGCAGCTCGTGCGGCGCGACGCGCACGACGATCTCGTGGCGCGGCTCGCCGTCCGCGTGCCGACGATCGAGAACGGCGGGGTCGTGGTCGTGACCGACGATCCGGCCGCGCCGGACGGGAGGCTCGTCGCGACGTTCGAGCTCCGCCCGGACCTCACCTGGCAGGACGGCGCGCCACTGACGTCGAGCGACGTGCGCTTCGCCTGGGAGACCGACCGGGCGGCGCCGCTCGGGTCCGAGGCACGGTGGATCGCGGACCGGGTGGAGCGCGTCGACGTCGTGACCGACCGCATCACGCGCTTCACGTATCGCGCGAATGAACGCTGGGACGGCTATGCGCTCGCGGCGCGTGTCCTGCCCGAGCACATCCTCGCGAACGCCAGCGCGGCGCAGCGCGCACAGTACGCGCGCGAGCCCGTCCACGCCGGACCGTTCTCGGTCGCGGCGTGGGTCCCCGGCATCGTGATCACGCTCTCGGCGTTCAAGAACTACGCGCTCGGTGCGCCGGCGCTCAGCCGGCTCGAGATCCGGTTCTTCCCCAGCCGGACCGCGCTCCTCGACGCGCTGCGCCGCGGCGATGTCGACGTCGTGCCATCCCCCGGGCTCGAGGCCGATCTCGCCGGCACGCTCGACCGCTTCGCCGACGGGACGAAG
>DASYXA010000124.1:0-9731 GCA_035935465.1 Candidatus Limnocylindria bacterium
AGCGGGCCCAGGGGAAGACCAAGATGAACGCCCTCGGCCACTGCATGAAGAAGTCGCTCTCCATCGTCTGGGGCATTTGGCGCGGCGATCATGACTTCACCCTCGAGCCGCCTATCGCTTGACAAGGCGATATGGGACTAGTTGCGCTTGCCGCGGCCCATCCCGGGCTTACGCCCGTGGTTCGCCTTCTTCGACCGCCAGCCCAGCTTGCCGGTGGTCTTCTGCTTCCGCTGTCCTTTGCTCATGAGGCTCCTTCTGTGCGTTGGCGAATAGCCGGAGCTGCAGCGCCCGCGTCGGGGGCGCGATGAGCTCGGTCACGAGCCATTGTCCTATGACCGCGCCGTCGGCGTCGGCGGCGAGCTGCAGCCTGGCCCGGGCGTGCTCCACCGACCGGCGCACCGCCCGCGGATCGGCGCCGAGCGTGCGGGCGATCTCCGCGAACGGCCGCTCGAGGATGTCGTGGAGGATGAACGCGGCGAGGCTCGCGCCGCGGAGGGCATGACGGCCCACGAGGTCGCGCAGCCCGGCGCCGAACAGCTTCCCGTCCGCGATCGCCCGGCGGATCTGGCTCGCGGGGTCGCCGTCGAGCTCGGCGACGCGCAGGAGCGCCGCGACCTCGGCCGCAGGGAGCTGCCGGGCCGCGCCGAGGCTGCCGAGGAACCGCTGGACGACGGCGTCCGGCGCCTGGTCGCCCGCGGTCTTCGTGACGCGCGCGATGGCCGCGCCGAGCGATCGGCGCAGGGCGGCGAGGTCGGTGAACCGGACCACGTCCACCACCGCGGGCGAACCGAGCAGGATCCGCGAGACCGTGCGCTCGCGCTCGGCCACGAGGATCACCGGGATGCCCCGCTCACGCGCGATCTCGACCTCGATGCCGACGCCGAACGACGGCGTCCCCGCGTACGCGATGAGCAGGCCGCTGCGCGCCACGCGCGCGCGGTCGATCTCGTACACGCTCGCTGGGTCGAGCTCCGGCGCGGCGACCGGGTCGGTCGCCTGGTGCGGGAGGTATGGACGGAGGCCGCACTCGCTCACGATCTCGGCGAGCAGCTCGTAGAAGACGCGCGCCCGCGCGCCGTCGGCGATCGCGGTGAGCGCGCCGGAGATGTACACCTCGTCCATCGGGACCGCCAATGATGCCTGCGCCGTCAAGAGTGCGGTACCGTTCCCGCGATGCCCGATCAGCAGCTCATCCAGTACCTGAAGCGCGTGCCGCTCTTCGCGAAGCTGTCCGAGGCCGAGCTCGGCGGGCTCGCCGAGCGCATGCGCCAGAAGGCGTTCAAGCGCGGCGACACGATCTTCCGGAAGGACGATCCGGGCCAGCACTTCTACGTCGTGCTCGAAGGCGCGGTGAAGATCGCGCTGCCGGGGGAGTTCGGGCAGGAGGCGCTCGTCGCACTGTTGCGCGGTGGTGAGTTCTTCGGGGAGCTCGCGCTCTTCGACAACAGCCCCCGGTCGGCGACGGCGACCGCGCTCGAGGACACCCGCTGCGCGCTCCTCGCGGGCGACGACTTCCTGTCGTTCGTCGAGGCCCACCCGGCGGCCACGAAGGTCGTGTTCGAGGCCCTGGCGAAGACCGTTCGGCGCCTCTCCGACCGGGTCGAAGACCTCATCTTTCTGGACGTTCCAAGCCGGGTGGCCAAATATCTGCTGGACCTTGCCCAGGTGAACGGAGCGGGTGGGTCCGGAGGGCTGGAGCTCACCCTGACGCAGGACGAGCTGGCCGCATTCACCGGCGCGTCGCGCGTGTCGGTGAACCGCGTGCTCGGCGACCTCGAGCGGCGCGAGCTCATCAGCATCCGTCGCCGGAAGATCGCGATCCGCGATCCCGAGAAGCTCGCGAAAGAGATCAGGGTCTAGCGGTGGCTCGCTCGCGGCGGACGCTCGTGCTCGTGGTCGAGGACGATCCGGACCTCGGAGACACGATCGTGACCTTCCTCAAGGAGGAGGGTCTCGACGCGAAGCTCGCGCGCGACGGTGATCAGGCGATGCGTCTGGTCGATCAGCTCCATCCGTCGGCGATGATCCTCGACCTCATGATGCCGAGACGTGACGGCTTCAGCGTGCTCCGCGAGCTGCGCGCGGACGGTCGCATCGCGCACCTGCCGGTCATCGTCGTGACCGCGATCTTCGGGCTCTCCGAGCGCCTCTATGCGACCGAGCTCGGCGCCGCCGACTACGTCACGAAGCCGTTCGAGCTCGACGAGCTCCTCGAGCGCGTGCGCAACGTCCTCGCGTCGCGCTCGGAGGAGCCGGCCGGAACGGAGCTGCGGACCTAGCGGTCAGGCCGCGCCGAGCTGGCTCGTGCAGTGCGGGCACCGCGTCGCGAGCGCGAAGATCGTCATCCCGCAGAAGGGGCAGTCCTTCTCCGCCGGGCCGGGCTTGATGAGGGCCTTCGCGATGAGGAACACCACGAACGCGACGATGACGAACGCGATCAGCGTGTTGATGAATACGCCGTAGTTGATCGTCGCCGCGCCGGCCTTCTGCGCGTCCGCGAGCGACGCGTACGAGCCGCCCGACAGGTTGAGGTAGAGGTTCGAGAAGTCGACCTTCCCGAGGACCATGCCGACCGGCGGCATGATGATGTCCTTCACCAGCGAGCTGACCACCGCGGCGAACGCGACGCCGAGGATGAATGCGATCGCGAGCACCAGGACGTTCGTCTTGACCAGGAAGGCGCGGAACTCGGTCCACATGGCGGCTGTCCTTCTCCCGTTGGTTCTCCGTCTCGCGGGAGCACGCCGCATGCCTGTGTGCTCGCCCGGACGCGGCGCCTGCCCGTAGACCGCACCGGTTGACCACGCTGGGGCGGGTCTGGTAGGCTCTTAGCACTCTCGATGGGAGAGTGCTAACGTGGCTGAAAACGATCTGGAGCGCGCGAGCTTGCCCGAGCTGGCCGACCGCCAGCGCGACATCCTGCGCGCCGTCATCCGCGAGTTCATCTTGACCGCCCAGCCGGTCGCGTCGGGCGCGCTCGTCCGCCGCTACGCGCTGCCGGTCTCGTCGGCGACCGTCCGGAACGAGCTCGCCGAGCTCGAGGACCTGGGTCTGCTCACGCACCCGCACACCTCGGCCGGCCGCGTGCCGACCGATCTCGGCTACCGCTTCTTCATCGAGACGCTCATGCCCGATACCGCGCTGCAGCCCGACGAGCAGCTCACGGTGAGCCACCAGTTCCAGCAGGCCCAGCGCGACACCGCGCAGTGGCTGCGGCTCGCCGCATCCACGCTCGCGCGGCTTTCCTCGGAGGCGTCGATCGTCACGCAGCCCGCGGGCACGACATCGCAGCTCAAGCACGTCGAGGCCGTGCCGATCCACGAGCGGCGGGTGCTCATCGTCGCGGTGCTCGAAGGCGGCACGGTCCGCCAGCAGCTCCTCGACCTCGACCAGCCCGTGACGGCGGACGAGCTCCGCGCGCTCGGCCAGCGCCTCACCGACACGCGGCGCGGCGCCGACGCGGCGACGCTCGCGGCGGCGGTCGGGCAGGAGCAGGGCGTCGCCCGGCACATCGTGGGCGCGCTCTCGCGCATGCTCGCCGAGGCCGAGACCGCTCGCGCGAGCGACGTGTACTACGACGGGATCCAGAACATCCTGGCCCAGCCGGAGTTCGGCGCCGGGGATCCCGCGCGGCTGCGCGACATGGTCGCGCTCCTCGAGGACCGCACGCGGCTTGCGGACCTGCTCCCGCCGGACATCGGCGAGGGTGAGGTCCACGTCGCGATCGGCGCCGAGAACCGCGTCCAGCCGCTGCTCGACTGCAGCCTCGTGTTCGGCCGCTACGGCGGCACGGGCGGCGTGATCGGCTACGTCGGCATCGTCGGTCCGCGACGCATGGATTACGCGCGCTCGATCGGAGCGGTGAGCTTCGTCGGCCGGCTCATGGGCGATCTCGTGCGCGTGGTCGAGGGAAATTAGGGATATTCGATGGACGAACAGCAACGCCGGGCCGAGCAGCTGCTCGAGGAGCGGATGAGATCTCACCAGCCGAAGCCGAATGGGGCGACCGCGACCGAGCCGGAGGGCGAGCCGTCCACGGATGACGCGCCGCCGGCCGACTACAAGGCCGACCTCCAGCGGATGGCGGCCGACTTCGCGAACTACCGCAAGCGCAACGAGGCCGAACGGACCGAGTTCGCGAAGTTCGCGAAGGCCGACCTCATCACGAAGCTGCTCGACGTGCTCGACGGATACGATCGCGCGCTCGCGAGCGTGCCCGAGGACCTGAAGGGTCAGCCCGGCAACACCTGGGTGGAAGGGATGTGGCTCGTCGAGCGCAAGCTCCGCCAGATCCTCGAGGGCGAGGGGCTCGAGCCGGTCGAGTCGCTCGGCGAGCCGTTCGACCCGTACGTCCACGAAGCCGTCGCGCACGTCGAATCCGACGAGCCCGAAGGAACGGTCACGCAGGAACATCAAAAGGCATATCGCCTCCACGATCGGGTCATCCGGCCCGCACTCGTCTCCGTGGCGAAGGCCAAGAACAAGGAGAGATAGCAATGCCAAAGGTCATCGGTATCGATCTCGGGACCACGAACTCGGCCGTCGCCTACATGGAAGGTGGCGAGCCGACGATCATCGCGAACGCGGAGGGCGGGCGGATCACGCCGTCGGTCGTCGCATTCACCAAGAACGGGGAGCGTCTGGTCGGCCAGGTCGCGAAGCGGCAGGCGATCACGAACGCGGAGAACACCATCTACTCGATCAAGCGCTTCATGGGACGGCGGTTCTCCGACCCCGAGGTGCAGCGCTCGAAGAACCTCGTGTCGTACAAGATCGCCGAGGCGTCGCACGGCGGCGTCGAGGTCGTCCTCACCGACGGCAAGAAGCTGTCGCCCCAGGAAGTCTCGGCGATGATCCTCGGCAAGCTGAAGACCGACGCCGAGGCGTTCCTCGGCGACCGGGTCACCCAGGCGGTCATCACCGTCCCGGCGTACTTCGACGACAACCAGCGTCAGGCGACCAAGGACGCCGGGCAGATCGCCGGCCTCGAGGTCCTGCGCATCGTGAACGAGCCGACGGCCGCGGCCCTCGCGTACGGCCTCGACAAGAAGAAGGACGAGGTCGTCGCGGTGTACGACCTCGGCGGCGGCACGTTCGACATCTCGATCCTGCAGCTCGGCGAAGGCGTGTTCGAGGTGAAGGCCACGAACGGCGACACCCACCTCGGCGGCGACGACTTCGACCAGCGGGTCATCGACTGGCTCGTCGAGGAGTTCAAGAAGGACCAGGGCATCGACCTCAAGTCCGATCGCCAGGCCCTCCAGCGGCTCAAGGAGGCCGCGGAGAAGGCGAAGATCGAGCTCTCGACGACGATGCAGACCGAGGTCAATCTCCCGTTCATCACCGCGGACCAGTCCGGTCCGAAGCACCTCGTCATCACGCTCACCCGGAGCAAGCTCGAGCAGCTCGTGGGCGACCTCGTCGAGAAGACCCTCGGCCCGGTCAAGCAGTGCCTGAAGGATGCGGACGTCGATGCGACGAAGGTCAACGAGGTCATCCTCGTCGGTGGCATGACCCGCATGCCGCTCGTCGTCGAGACGGTGAAGAAGCTCTTCGGCAAGGAGCCCCACAAGGGCGTGAACCCGGACGAGGTCGTCGCCGTCGGCGCGGCCATCCAGGCCGGCGTCCTCAAGGGCGAGGTCAAGGACGTCCTGCTCCTCGACGTGACGCCGCTGTCGCTCGGTATCGAGACCCTCGGCGGCGTCGCGACGAAGCTCATCGAGCGGAACACGACCATCCCGACGTCCAAGTCGCAGATCTTCACCACCGCGGCGGACGGCCAGAACCAGGTCGAGATCAACGTCGTCCAGGGCGAGCGCGAGCTCGCCGCCGACAACAAGAGCCTCGCCCGATTCGTCCTCGACGGGATCCCGCCGGCCCCGCGCGGCGTGCCGAAGATCGAGGTGTCCTTCGACATCGATGCGAACGGCATCGTGAACGTCCGCGCGAAGGACCAGGCCAGCGGCAAGGAGCAGCACGTCACCATCACCGCCTCGAGCGGCCTGGCGAAGGACGAGGTCGACAAGCTCGTCCGCGACGCGCAGGCCCACGCGGAGGAGGACCGCCGCAACCGCGAACGGATCGAGACCCGCAACGAGGCCGACAACCTCGCGTACCAGTCGGAGAAGGCGCTCAAGGACGCGGGCGACAAGGTCCCCGCGGACGTGAAGAGTGACGTGGAGCAGAAGGTCGCGGCGGTCCGCGACGCGCTCAAGACCGACGACAGCGAGAAGATCGCCTCCGCGGCCGAGGCGCTGCGGCAGGCGTCGACCAAGATCGGCGAGGCGATGTACAAGGCCGACCAGGCCGCGCAGCAGCAGTCCCAGAACGGACAGCCCGAGGGCGAGCCCGCGGGCGCGACCGCCGGTACGGACAGCGGCAAGAAGGACGACACGATCGAGGGCGAGTTCAAAGAGCAGAGCTAAGCTGACGGATCTGTAGCGCGAACGGCGGGCCCTCTGGCCCGCCGTTCCGCTATTCCCTGGCTTTCTGTAACAAAAGGCTCCGGAACCGCTTCGCGAAGGTGGTTGTATGGGAGGTGATGCCCATCCACCGTCGCTCCTTGCTCGTTCTCTTGGTCGTCCTCGCCTCCTGCGGAGCACAGGTCGCCGCGCCGCGAGGCGATAGCCCCGCCATTCAGCCATCCGCGGCCGCCGACCTCGCGCACGACGCGATCTACGTGCGCCAGTCCGGCAACGGCCAGACAGCGATCATCTCGGTCATCGACGTGCGCAGCGGCGCGGTCCTCCGCGCGCTTCCGAACGGCGTCGTATCTGCCGACCGATCCACCCTCTATCGCGCCGAGCTACTGAATGGCGGGAGCCAAACTCGCGTGCTCGCGATCGATCTGCCGACGGGCCGCGAACTTCGCGCACTCACGATCGATGGAGCGTTCAACACGATCGCAGCGCCCGACGGCGCCACCGGGCTGAGCGCCGACGGCCGCTGGCTCGTGCTGTCAAAGGACTCGATCAAGCTCGGCGACCGGTGGGTCAGCGGTTTCGCGGTCGTGAACACGGCATCCGGCGCCGTCTCGGGCCGCGTCGAGCTGAAGAGCACTTCGACCTATGCCTACGCCGGTGTCGCACCGGACGGAGGGTCGTTGTTCCTCCAAGACCAGGGTGACGGGGCGATCCGCCTACGGGTCTGGGACTTCTCGTCGGCGGCGTTCCTGCCCGATGCCGTCATCGGCGGGCAGTGGGACGGACGCCAGGAGGGCTTCGCGACCGCGCCGCTTTCGACGCCGGACGCGAAGAGCGTCGTGTGGCTCGACAGCGGAAAGGGATCGGGGCCGTCCGTGCGGATACTCGACCTCGGGACCAAGCGCGTCACGACGATCGCGTTGCCCGATGACCAGCGCTCGGACGACTTCGAGAAATACCTCCTCTGGTCACTGGCCCTTTCGCGCGATGGGACCACGCTCTACGCCGCCAATCCCGCGCTCGGATTCATCGATGAGCTGTATCCGCGAGCCGGCCTGCTGAACCGGACGAACCGGATCAACGTGACCCGCGAGGCCCACGGTGGCCTCGATGCGCTCGCTCGGTCCTTTTTCGCGGTCGCAGCGGCGAAGCGCTACATCCGCGGCGGCGCGGTCCTCTCGCACGATGGCCGGACGCTGTACGCCGCGGGAGCGAAGGGGATCGCGGTCATTGACACGGCGACACTCGGGTCACGCGCGACATGGGCGGCGGATGCCTCGTTCGACAGCGTCACGCTCTCCCCTGACGGCGGGCGGCTCTACAGCATCAGTGACCAGCTCGGGAAGGTCCGCGTGGTGCGAACGACCGACGGCGCTGTCCTCGGGGAGATCAAGCCCGCGAGCTACCCGGGGGAGATCGTGCGGATCGACCTGGCGGCGGATCCGAACGCCGTGTCGAACGCCGCCGCGGTGCAGGCCTGCGGCGCATATGCGGCGCTGGACCCGAGCGTCTCGGCAGAGATCCAGCACCTCAAGACGAGCGCGACCGTCGTCGAGGTCTTGAGTCCGTGCACCCTGCGGGTGCGGATCGCTGGTGGGGCGGGAACGCTCGTGCCGTTCACCGGCAAGATCATCACGTTGCGAGCCACGAGCCAGACGACGTTCGTTTCAGCCGATCAGGGCGACCTTGCGGCCATCGGCCGGTTCGGCCTCAAAGCGGGGGACACGTTCACCCTGTCGTTCGACAGT
The DNA here is from genome assembly GCA_035935465.1 of Candidatus Limnocylindria bacterium. GTDB lineage: Bacteria > Chloroflexota > Limnocylindria > P2-11E > P2-11E > UBA4735. The sequence continues at coordinate 8,171 of DASYXA010000124.1, forward strand.
CGCGCGTTCCCCGACGGGTCGTATCACTTGAACTTCATGAACCGCTAGCCCCGCCACCGCGAGCTGCGCTGGGAGGCGCCGGCCGAGGCCGCCGGGTTCCCCCGGCCTCGTGCCCCGATAATCTCCGTAATGGCCCGCACCGATTATTACGCCGTCCTCGGGATCACGCGCGAGTCGTCGGAAGACGAGATCCGCAGCGCGTACCGGAAGCTCGCACGCCAGTACCACCCCGACTACAACAAGGGCGAGGATGCGCCCGCGCGGTTCCGCGAGGTCACCGAGGCGTACGAGATCCTCACCGACCCGCAGCGCCGCCAGCGCTACGACCTGTTCGGGAGCACCGACGGTGCCGTCGGCTTCGGCATCGACGACCTGTTCAACACCTTCTTCGGCGGCGAGACGCGCCGCCGCGAGCGCGGTCCGATGCGCGGCGCGGACCTCCGGATGCAGCTCGAGATCGAGCTCATCGACGCCGTGCGCGGCGGCGACCGCGCGATCAAGGTCCCGCGCCTGGAGCAGTGCGAGCGCTGCGGCGGCGACGGCGCCGAGCCCGGCTCCACGGTGACGACCTGCGAGCAGTGCAACGGCCGTGGCGAGGTGCGGCAGGTCCAGCAGTCGGTGTTCGGCCGGTTCGTGAACGTGTCGACGTGCCCGCGCTGCGGCGGGGCGGGGAAGACCGTGGACAAGATCTGCCTGCGTTGCCGCGGCGAGGGCCGCGAGCGCAAGGAGCGTGACATCACGCTCACGATCCCGGCCGGCATCGATGACGGCCAGCAGCTGCGCGTCGCGGGAGAAGGCGAGGCCGGGATGCGCGGCGGGCCATCCGGCGACCTGTACGTCCTCATCCGCCTCAAGGAGCACGCCCGGTTCAGGCGCGAGGGCGACGACCTGGTCCACGTGCTCCGCATCTCGCCGGCCCAGGCCGCGCTCGGGGACGAGCTCGAGGTGCCGACGATCGACGGCGAGCGGGCGAAGGTGCGCGTCCCCGCGGGCGCGCAGCACGGGCAGGCCGTGCGGCTCAAGGCGAAGGGCGTCCCCCACCTCGGATCCGGCGGCCGCGGTGACCAGCTCGTGTACCTCGACATCGTCATCCCGCGGACGCTGACGAAGGAGCAGAAGACGATCTACCAGAAGCTCCATGCCGCATCGGGGATTCCCGAGCAATCCGAGGACGACCGCGGCGTGTTCGACCGGATCAAAGACGCCCTCATCTAGATCACCGCGACCTGCGGTCGCTTCCGCCGCGGGCGCGTACGCGGACGTGATCCGCTGGCTCGAGGTCGCGGTCCCGGCACACGCGGAGGCCGTTGAAGCGGTGAGCGAGATCCTCGGGCGCGTCGGCTACAACGGCGTCGCGGTCGAAGAGCCGCTGCACCCAGACGGGCTGCATGTCGTGAAGGCGTACCTCGTGCACGACGGGATCGCGCGCATCCGGGTGCGCCGCGTTCGCGACGCGCTCGGCCATCTCCAGGCGTTCGGGCTCGGCCCGATCGGAGACCTCGCGGTGCGCGAGATCCAGGACGAGCAATGGCTCGAGACCTGGAAGGCGTCGTTCAAGCCC
>DASYXA010000125.1:0-9234 GCA_035935465.1 Candidatus Limnocylindria bacterium
AGCGGGCCCAGGGGAAGACCAAGATGAACGCCCTCGGCCACTGCATGAAGAAGTCGCTCTCCATCGTCTGGGGCATTTGGCGCGGCGATCATGACTTCACCCTCGAGCCGCCTATCGCTTGACAAGGCGATATGGGACTAGCCGATCGCGAACTGCACAGTCACCCGGATCACGATGTCGAGGTCGCTCACCGGGATCTGGGTCTGCGCCGCGGGGGCCGACGCGGCATCCCTGAACTTCAGCGAGTCGAGGGCGACCCCGCCGGCGCTGGACTGGTCGCTGACGCTGATCGCGGCGCCGAGCCGCACGCCGGCCGCATCGGCCATCGCCTGGGCCTTCGCCTTCGCGTCGGCGACCGCCTTTGTGCGCGCGTCGGCCTGTGCGCCCTTCGGGTCCTCGAGCGCGAGCTGGAGCGACGCGTTCGTCGCGCCGTCGTTCTGCACGAGCGCGTCGAGGGCCGCGCCGGCGTCGGCGACCTTCCGGTACGTGAGCACGATCTGCTGCGTTGCCTGGTAGCCGGTGATCTTCGGCGCCTGGTTCGGTCCGTACGCGTACTGCGGCTGGATCGCGTAGCCGCCGTTCTTCGTATCGGCGTCGGCGACCCCGAGCTGCTTCGCGCGCGCGAGGATCTTCGCGACGCGGTCGGCCGCCTGGCTCTGCGCGTCCGCGGCCGTCGCGGCCTGGACCGTGACGCCCACGGTGATGAGCGCGATGTCGGGGCGGCGCTTCACGGTCGCATCGCCGGTCGTGACGATGCCCGCAGCTGGTCCGCCGGTGTTCGGCGGCAGGATCAGGGTGGTCGCGGCCGCGCCTCGACCCCCGACCGCGACGGTGATCAGCAGCGCCGAGAGGGCGATGGTCGCAAGGACGGCCTTCTGGAACGTCGTCAGCACGCCGGCACCTCCGAGGACTTCTCTGCCGTGCAGACGTCCGGGAGGCGCCGGCGGTTCCCGTCCGTGGAGCGGTACCGCTGATCGGCCCGGGCGGTCGGGGTCTCGGGTCGGCGAGCACGTCGCGCGAGGCGCAGTCGTCGGGCCGCTACGTCGGCCGCCGCTGCTCCTATCCTCGACCGCGATGACCACCCCGACCGAGCGCCTGGAAGCCCTGCGCGCCCAGTCCGCGCGCGGCGGCGGTGACGAGCGCATCGCGCAGCAGCACGCCAAGGGCAAGCTCACGGCGCGCGAGCGCGTCGACCTGCTGCTGGACGAGGGGAGCTTCACCGAGCTCGACGCGTTCGTCGCGGCCCGCCCGAGCGAGCACATCCCGGCCGACGAGCAGGTCCTCGGCGACGGCGTCGTGACCGGGTTCGGGCGGATCGACGGCCGCGTGGTGTACGTCTTCTCGCAGGACTTCACGGTGTTCGGCGGCAGCCTCGCGGAGGCGCACGCCGCGAAGATCGTGAAGGTGATGGACCAGGCGCTGCGGAACGGCGCGCCGATCATCGGCCTGAACGACAGCGGCGGCGCGCGGATCCAGGAGGGCGTCGTATCGCTCGGCGGCTATGCCGACATCTTCTTGCGCAACGTCCTCGCGAGCGGCGTCGTGCCGCAGCTGTCGGCGATCATGGGCCCCTGCGCCGGCGGCGCGGTGTACTCGCCGGCGATCACCGATTTCGTCGCGATGGTCCGCGATACGTCGTACATGTTCGTGACCGGGCCGAACGTCGTGAAGACGGTGACCCACGAGGACGTGACGTTCGACGAGCTCGGCGGCGCGGAGACGCATGCCCGCCGCTCCGGCGTCGCGCACTTCGTCGCCGACGACGAGGTCCGGTGCGTGGCGCTGCTGCGCGAGCTCGTCGGCTACCTCCCGTCGAACAATCTCGATCCGGCGCCGCGCCTCGCGACCGACGATCCGGCGGACCGCGAGGACCGCGGGCTCGACTCGATCGTCCCCGACTCGGCGGCGAAGCCGTACGAGATGAGGGACGTGATCACGCGGGTCGTGGACGACGGAAAGCTGCTCGAGGTCCACGCCGAGTGGGCGCAGAACATCGTTGTCGCCTTCGCCCGGCTCGATGGCCAGAGCGTCGGGGTCGTCGCGCAGCAGCCGATGGTCCTGGCCGGCGTGCTCGACAGCAACGCGTCCATCAAAGCCGCGCGGTTCGTCCGCTTCTGCGACGCGTTCAATATCCCGCTCGTCACGTTCGTCGACGTCCCCGGCTTCCTCCCCGGCACCGAGCAGGAGCACGGCGGGATCATCCGCAACGGCGCGAAGCTCCTGTACGCCTACGCCGAGGCGACCGTGCCGAAGCTCACCGTCATCACGCGCAAGGCCTACGGCGGTGCGTACGACGTCATGTCGAGCAAGCACATCCGCGGCGACTACAACGTCGCCTGGCCCGGGGCCGAGATCGCGGTGATGGGGCCCGAAGGCGCCGTGAACATCCTGTACAAGGAGGAGCTCGCGAAGGCGAAGGACCAGGACACCCGGCGGGCCGAGCTCACGAGGGAATACGCCGAGAAGTACGCGAACCCGTACGCCGCCGCCGCACGCGGCTACCTCGACGACATCATCGAGCCGCACGAGACCCGGCCGTGCCTGATCGCGGCGCTCCGCGCGCTCGCCGGCAAGCGCGATAGCAACCCGAAGAAGAAGCACGGGAACATCCCGCTATAGCCGCAACGCCCTTCCGCAAGGTCCTCGTGGCCAACCGCGGCGAGATCGCGCTCCGGGTGATGCGGACCTGCCGCGAGCTCGGCATCGCCACGGTCGCGGTGTACAGCGAGATCGACCGCGCCGCGCCGCACGTCCGCGCCGCGGACGAGGCGTACCCGATCGGCCCGGCGGCAGCAGCGGCGAGCTATCTCCGCATCGAGCCGCTCGTCGCGATCGCAAAGCGCGCCGGCTGCGACGCGATCCACCCGGGCTACGGCTTCCTCTCCGAGAACGCCGACTTCGCCGACGCGGTCCTGTCCACGGGGCTCGTCTTCGTCGGACCGCCCGCGGCGGTGCAGCGCGCCCTCGGCGAGAAGACCTCCGCCCGGCGGATCGCGGCGCGGGCCGGCGTGCCGGTCGCCGAGGGCACGATGGAGCCGATCCGCGATGAAGCCGAAGCACGCGCCATCGCCGAGCGGGTCGGCTACCCGGTGCTGCTCAAGCCCGCAGGCGGCGGCGGCGGCAAGGGCATGCGCATCGTCGGTGCCCCCGCCGAGCTCGCGAGCGCCTGGCGCGCGGCGACCGGTGAGGCGACGACCGCGTTCGGCGCGCCGGCCCTGCTGCTCGAGCGGCTCATCCAACCCGCCCGGCATGTCGAGGTGCAGCTGCTCGCCGACACGCACGGTACGGTCGTCTCGCTGGGCGAACGCGACTGCTCGATCCAGCGACGGCATCAGAAGCTCATCGAGGAGACGCCCGGCCCCGCTGTCGACGACGCTCTGCGCGCAAAGCTCGGCGCGGCCGCGGTGAAGATCGCGGCTGCGGCCGGCTATGTGAACGCGGGCACCGCGGAGTTCCTCGTCGCTCCGGATGGCAGCTTCTACTTCCTCGAGATGAACACGCGGCTCCAGGTCGAGCACCCGGTGACGGAGCTGGTGACCGGTCTTGACCTCGTCGCGCTGCAGCTGCGCGTCGCGGCGGGGGAGCCGCTCGGGTTCGGTCAGGACGATGTGAAACGGAACGGCGCGGCGATCGAGCTGCGCATCACCGCCGAGGACCCCTTCGCGAATTTCCTGCCGCAGGGCGGACGGATCGACTTCCTGCGCGAGCCGAGCGGTCCGGGGATCCGCATGGATTCCGGGCTGGCCGCGCCGCTGACCGTGCCCACCGACTACGACCCGCTGCTCGCCAAGCTCATCGCCTGGGGACCCGATCGGCCGACCGCGATCGCACGCGCCAGGCGCGCGGTCCGCGAGACGATCGTGGCCGGCCTGCCCACCTCCCTGCCGTTCCACTCCTTTGTATTGGGCGAGCCGGACTTCGCCGCCGGCCGGTACGACACCGACTACGTCGGGACGCACTGGGCGAGGCCCGAGGCGCCCGAGCTGACCGAAAGCGGGGCGGTCGCGGCGGCGCTCGCCGGCATCGCGCGGCTGCGCTCGACCCCCCGGCCCGTCGGGACCGAGGCGGGCCCCTGGGTGCGCTCCGCGCGCGAGGACATGCTCCGCTGAGGTACGCCGTCCGCGCCGGCGATCGCGACCTCGAGATCGAGGCGACCCCTGAAGGGCGTTTCCTCGTGGGCGACGTGGTCGTTGCCGCGGATCTGGTCGAGGCTGTCCGGGGTCGCGTCTGGTCCGTGGTGGTCGACGGGCACACCCACGAGATCGCGTTCCTCGGCGGTGACCGGGTCTGGGTCGACGGCGACGAGGTCCGCCTCGACGTTGCCGACGAGCGGGCCGTCGCCGCCGGACGCGCGGGCGCGCGTGTCGCGAGCGGTCGAGAGGAGATCCGTGCGCCGATGCCCGGGCTGCTGAAGAGGCTCCACGTCGCCGAAGGCGCGCGGGTCGCCGCCGGTGATGCGCTCGTGACGCTCGAAGCGATGAAGATGGAGAACGAGCTGCGCGCGGCGCACGCCGGTACGGTCGGCCGCATCGCCGTCGCCGAGGGGACCAAGGTCGAGGGCGGCGCCCTGCTCGTGGTCATCCGAGCGGAATGAACGCACGTGAGCTCGCGCGTGCGGCGCTGCGCAATGTGCGGCGGCGGCCGCTGCGCAACTCCCTCGCGACGCTCGGGATCGCCCTCGCCACCGCGATGCTCGTCGCGCTGCTGACACTGAGCGCCGCGCTCCAGCGCGCGCTCGTCGATCAGGTCGCCGAGCGTCCGCTGCTCACCGCGATCCAGGTGACCGCCGGCTCGCCGCGCGCGGGCGAGCCGGCCAGGGTGCTCGACGGCCCGGCGGCGGATGCGCTCGGCCGGCTCCCGGGTGTTCGCGAGGCGATCCCGATCGTCGTCGTGCCCGTGACCTTGCGCGCGGGTGGCCGGTCGCCGGCCGGGACGCTGTTCGCGATGTCTCCGCGGCGCGCCCCCTACGGCGTGGTGAGCGGCCGCCCGCCGGTGGCGACGGACCCGAACGCGATCGTCCTCACCGACGCGGGTGCGCGCGCTCTCGGGTTCACCGCCGCGACGGCGGTGGGCGAGAACGTGTCGCTCGAGCTCCGGCGCGGTGACTCCGGCGCCGATCGCAAGAGCGTGGCGCTGCACGTCGTCGGCCTGACCGCGGATGAGATCCCGGGGCTCGGGATCGTCGCGCTGCCGCTCGGCGAGGACTCGCTCGCCTGGATCGCGACCGGAGAGAGCGACGCCGCGCGGGATCTGCGTCTCGCGCAGCAGGCCGCGATCGCGCTGACACCCGGGGCGCGCGTGATCGCGTCGGACCTCGCACTGTCGCGGTACACCGCGGTCTGGGTCGTGGCCGCGAGCGCCGCCGACACGCGCGCGGTGCGTCGCGCGATCCAGGACCTGGGCTACAGCGCGTTCGCGAGCGACAGCGCGGCGCAGGCGGTCGAGGACATCTTCCAGCTCGTGAACACGGCGCTCTTGGCGATCGCCGCGATCGCGTTCGTGGTCGCGGCACTCGGCGTCGTGAACGCGATGTTCACCACGGTCTCCGAGCGCACGATCGAGGTCGGCGTGCTGAAGTCGCTCGGCGCGTCCGACAGCGTGGTCGAACGCCTCTTTCTGGTGGAGGCGCTGGCGCTCGGATCCGTCGGCGCCATCGCGGGGATCGTCGCCGGCTACATCGCCGCCCTCGCCGCGGCGATCGCGACTCGGACCCTGGCCGGTGGCCATGCCCTTGCGCCGCGGCTGGACGGCGGGCTCGTGCTCGGCGCGCTCGCCGCCGCGCTTCTGCTCAGCCTCGCCGGCGCCTGGGTCCCGGCGCGGCGTGCCGCCCGGCTGCGACCCGCGGAGGCCCTCAGAGCGGAGTAGATCCGATCCGTATCAGCTGGCCGCCGACTTCGCCAACGGCTCGGCGTCCCGCGCGACGTACGACCCGCTCGACCGGGTCAGTTCGATCACGAACCTCGACGGCCGGGGCAAGACCGCCAGCCGGTTCGCCTACAGCTACGACCCGCTCGGCAACCTCACCAGCGAGCGGGCCGGCCGCGGCGAGGACGGCCACGCCAGCACCGGGCAGGACACCGGCGCCACCACCTACCGCTACGACGCGCTCTCGCGCCTGGTCGCCGTGGCCGGCGGCGAGCACGACCGCACCACCTACCGCTACGACGCGGTCGGGAACCGGATCGCGGCCGTCGCCGGCGACGACAACGACAAGGGCGCGCTCGGCGCAACGTTCGACGCCGCCGACCAGCTCACCGCGCTCGTCCGCTCGAACGGCACGCCAGCGGTCCAGTTCAGCTACGACGCGAACGGGAATCTCCTGACCCGGACCGGCGCGGACGACCACGCGGCCTCGTTCAGCTACGACGCTGCCGACCGGCTGACGACCGTTGCCGACCCCGAGCAGGGGACCACCAGCTACCGCTACGACGGCGACGGGACGCTCCTGAGCGAGACCGTCACCAACCCCCGCGCGCGCGACGAGGACCACCGCCCGGCCTCGCCGGTGACACTCCAGTACACGATCGATCAGGCCGCGCCGCTGTCCCAGATCCTCAGCGCGACCGACGGCCAGGCCGCCGCCCGCTACCTCTACGGCAGCGTCCGGATCGCCAGCCAGGGGACGACCACCCGCTACTACGGGACCGACGTCCGGGGCAGCGTCCGCTCAGTGACTGACGGCAGCGGCAAGCGCGTCGGGACCCGCGGCTACGACGCCTGGGGCATCCCGACCGAGGTCGACGCCACCGACCACGGCCGCGACGGCCGGACCGATCTGGCGGCCCTGTTCGGCTACACCGGCGAGCGCCAGGACGCATCGACCGGCCTGGTCTACCTGCGGGCCCGCTGGTACGAGCCCACGGCCGGGCGGTTCCTGACCCGTGATCCGTTCCGCGGCACGGCGAGCGACCCGCGCTCGCTCTCGCCGTACGCGTACGCCCAGAACAACCCGACGAGCCGGGTGGATCCGAGCGGCTTCTCGGCCAGCTCCCTGTTCGACTCGGCCCCGACCTACGCCTACGTCGGCACCACCTACTACACCCAACCCGCGGCGACGCCGACCCAGTCGGGCTGGGACGCGGCACTCGGCGCTGGGAAGGGTTTCGGCGGCAAGCTCATCGAGAAGGGCTGGGGTCTGGTCACCGGCACGGTGGCGACGGCGGTGTCTGCCGGTCAGTACTGCGTACAACACGCATTCACCACGCCGTTCGCCTTCCTCAATCCGGTCCAGGGTTGCGCGCAGGCGGCGGTGCAGGACGCCTACCAGAACCGCAACGCGATCGGCCGCGGGCTCGCGTACGGCGCGGCCAACTACGTCGGTCGCGTCGGCGATGACCTCGTCTCCGGTGATCCCGAGCGGATCGCCGGAGGCGTGACCGAAGTCTTCTTCGATGTGGCATTGCTCGGCACGCTCAAGATGCCGGCGGGCGCGGCGAGCAAGGTCGGTGAAGTGGGTGGTGCAGCGCGAGCCGCAACAGGAGCCGGCAGGGTCGAGGATGCGGCGGGGATCGTGTACCGGCGCACCGATCTTGTCGGTGGGAAGCCGTACATTGGGCAGGCAAAGAGCGACGCCCGATTCCTGTCTCGACAAGCTGAGCATGCTCGGGCGAACCCGGATGCCGACTTCGAGTTCGGGATCATCGGTCGCGCGAAGCCCGGCACGCAGCTCGATCGGTTGGAGGAGTATTTCATCCGCATGGAGGGCGGGCCGACCAACCTGCGCAACCCTGATGGGCTGCTGGCCAACCTGCGTCACCAGATGAGCGATGCCAGGTACTGGAGCGCGGGCGGCGACAAGCCGTGAGCCGGTTGAAGCTGAATGTGGGCGACGTCTTCACGGTGCCGATCGATGACAGTCGGATCGGTATCGGCCAGATCGTCGGCGCCTATGGCAAGGACGCCTACTACTTCGCGATCTTCGATGCCACCGCTTCGCCGAGGGAGCAGCTCGACCTCGGGAAGGCGATCGATCAACGGGTGCTGTTCCTCGCGCTCTCACTCGACGCCAAGCTGGCTGCCGGCCACTGGACTGTGGTGGGAAGCCAGCCAGTCCGCGACGACATGCCGCTTCCGGCCTTCAAGGAGGTCGTTGGCAGCCCGGATCGCGTTGATGTCGTGGACTTTTCAGGCGAGCGGCGCCGTCCGGCGGGCGCGTCCGAAGCCGACCTGCTGCCCAACCGCAAAGTGGTCGCGCCGGTACGGCTGGAGAAGGCCTTGCGCGCCAAGCACGGACTCGAGCCGTGGATTGAGGCCTACGGCGATCTCGCGCCGAACGACGCCATGTCGACGGCGAAGCTATTCCGGTAGCACATCGAACAGTTGGACGAGGAGTTTCCCGGGACGCCTTGGCAGGGGCAGGTCGTGACGTATTGAGTGAGCGGAATGAGATTTCAGCAAACCTTCGAGCGGCTCTCTGAGTTCACAAGTTGAACTCGAGCGCTTCGCCAACGAGGTCAGCAACTTGACCAGGGATGAATACACCCAGTTGGGCGCGACCGCGGCGCTTCTTGCCGCCACCGCGGGAGGGGCCATGACCACAGATCAGGACACCATCAAGGAGCGGCTCGATGCCCACTACTTCCGTGTACCAGGACCTGCTGAGGGCCGCGCGCTCGATCAAGGCATCAACGACGCGGTGTTCCAGGTCTTTCGCCTGCCTTCTGCTGACGCGGAGAGCATCAAAGCGCTCGTTAATCGTGTGACCAGAGGCACCGCGGACTAAGTCCACCCGAGGGCCTTCCATATCTCGGGCGTCAGGGAATTGACCCACCGGCGCCCATCAGCGTCACGTTATTGGCCCAACCCCGCGCCGCCCTTCGCTACGCCGACGGCGCGACCGTCCGGCTCACCCGCGACGCGGTCGGCAACCGCCGCGGGATGGTCGATGCGGTCGGCACGACGACCTACGCCTAAGACCGCCTGCGTCGGCTGACGGCGACCAGCGATCCGTTCGGCAAGACCGTCGCCTACGGCTACGACGCCACCGGCAACCGCAGCTCGCTGCGCTACCCCGATGCCCGACCAGGACCCACTGAGACACCGGGGACGGCTGTGTAGCATCGCCTGGCAGTGATCGTCACTCGTGATCTCGGGAGGCGCTACGCGACCGGCGGTTCGGTGGTCGACGCGTTGGCCGGCATCGACCTGGATGTCGCGGCCGGTGAGCGCGTCGCGATCGTCGGTGCGTCGGGCTCGGGCAAGACCACGCTGCTCAACCTCATCGGCGGGCTCGAC
>DASYXA010000126.1:0-14318 GCA_035935465.1 Candidatus Limnocylindria bacterium
ACATGAGCCTCGACTACCTGACGAAGGGATCAGCTGAGGCGGCCGCGGAGTTGACTTCGCCGATGGCCCTCGCGAGCTAGAGTGACCGCGCTGAGGACGACGCGGTGGTTCGCTTCGTACACCACGTCCCCGGACGTGAACGTGGCGTACGACTCGAGGACGGCTCTACTCGAGATCACATTTCACGACGGTGACGTATACGCGTACTTCGTCGTGCCCCCGTCCGTGTTCAAGGGCTTAATACGCGCAACATCGCCCGGAGCCTTTTTCCACGAGTACATCGACCGGCAGTTTGGCTACGAGCTGCGGAGGTCTGGTTAGCTCGGGCCTCCCGGACGTCCGCCGCGGCGGCGCCCGCCGCGACGGCGACGGCGGCGCGGACCCTGGCCCGGCGCCGGCACCGGCGTCGCGCGTTCCTGACGGGGGATCTCATCCGAGCCATACGAGCCGACGCCCTTCGTGTGCGCGGGCACCGGATCGAACGTGACGCCGAGCTCCTCCGCGGTCATCGTGGCGCGGCTGCCGTCGACCAGGCCGACGGTGATCGCTTCCTTGGTCATCGACACGCCCTGCACCTGCGCGCAGCCGCCGGTCCCGCACTGCCCGCTCACGCACGACGGGATGTGGAAGGTGTCGCCGAGCTTCGGCAGCTTGCCCTTCACCTCCTGGTACGTTTCGAGCTCGTAGATGAGGCAGCACTTGAGGCGCCCGCACACGCCGGTGAGCTTGCTCTGGTTCAGCGGCAGGTCCTGGTCTTTCGCCATCCGGATGGAGATGTTCGAGAACTTGTCGAGCCACGACGAGCAGCACAGCTCGCGGCCGCACGTGCCGACGCCGGTGAGCACCTTCGTCTCGTCGCGCGCCCCGAGCCGGCGGAGCTCGACGCGCGTACCGAACTGCGCGGCGAGCTCGACGCTGTACGGCGCGAGGTCGATGCCGGTCGCCTCGGTCGAGTAGAAGACGACGACGTTCCCGCCGTCGAACTGCCAGTCGGTCCCGAGGATGTGGACGTCGAGCCCGAGGCGGCGCGCCGTGTCGGCGGCGGCCTGCGTCGACTCCGCCTCGCGCCGCTTGTGCTTCGCGAGCTCGAACTTGTCGGTGGCCGTCGCCTTGCGCACGACCGTCCCGAGCGGCGGATCGACCTGCACGAGCGGCGAATCCGTCGGCAGGATCTGCACGCGCGCCGCGTCCTGACCGAGCTCGGTCTGCACGATGACCCACTCGTTCAGCGAAAGCTCCTCGACCGGGCCGGGCTCGAAGAAGTACATCCGGCCGGCGGTCTGGAACCGCGCGCCGACGACGATGCGCGTCATCCTGCCACCCCGGCCACGTAGGGCAGCTTCAGTGCGAGGAGCTCGAGCATCGCACGCGCGTTCGCGTTCCAGAAGAGATCGCGCCGCAGCCGCTGCACGAGCAGACTCGCGTCAACGAGCTCGCGCGCACCGGCCGTGGCGGCCATCCGCCCGGTCTCCGCCGCCCGGCCGGGGCGGAGCGGCGCACCTTCGAGGCCGCGCGCCGCGACCGCCGCGTCGCGCAGCAGCTCGATCCAGTGATCGAAGCGCACCTCGATCGCCTCCGCCCGCTTGCGCGGGTCGCTCTCGTCCGCGAGCTTCACCGCCCACTCGAAGCGGTCGGTGAGGCCGCTTCCCACGAGCTTGAAGAGCTCCTTCTCGATGGTCGCGCGCATCGTGCGCTCGCCGCCCTCGTCCGACGCGAGGCGGATCGCCAGGCCGGGGTGGCCGGCCGCCGCCGCGGCGACGCCGTCGGCATCCTTCACGCCGCGCTCGCGCAGCCCCGCCGCGATCTCGCCGGTCGCGACCGACCGGAATCGCAGCGGCTGGATCCGCGAGCGGATGGTCTCGAAGAGCGACTCGGGCGAGAGCGTGATGAGCAGCAGGACCGCGTGCTTCGGCGGCTCCTCGAGCGTCTTGAGGAGCGCGTCCTGGGCGAAGTCGCTCATCTCGGCCGCGTCATCGATGATCACGACGCGGACGCGGCCTTCGAGCGGCCGCAGCGCGAGATCTTGCTGCATCGCGCGGATCTGATCGATCTCGATCTTCGTCTTGCTCGCGCTGTCGCGCTCGACGACGAGCACGTCGGGATGCACGCCGCGTTCGATCTTCACGCAGCTGCGGCAGGTCCCGCACCCGCCGGGCGGCCGCGCCGGGTCGACGCAGTTCAGCGTCTGCGCGAACCAGATCGCGGCGGTGCGTTTCCCGATCGAGCGTGGGCCGTACAGGCCGTAGGCGTGCGCGACATCGCCGCGCGACGCGCGTGCGCCGATCCGCTCGAGCAACGCGCGCTGGCCGATGACTCCCCGCATCGAGGTCATGCTAGCCGCGCGGACAGGTACACCGCTTCCGTCTTCGCGGCGACGGCCGGCCACGTGTATCGCTCGGCGACCCGCGTTCGCCCGCTCGCACCCATCGCCGCGGCCCTCGCCGGATCCCGTAGCAGCGCGAGGATCGCGTCGGCGATCGCGCGGGGCTCGTTCGCGGCGTGCAGGCCGTCGACGCCGTCGCGCACGACCTCGCGCAGCGGCGCGATGTCACCTGCGATCACGGGCCTGCCGGCGCACCACGCCTCGAGGTACGTGTGGCCGAAGGTCTCGTGATCCGACGGAAGCGCGAAGACCGTGGCCCGCGCGTACGCCTCGGCCTTGCGCGCCTCGCTCACGATCCCCGGCTCGGACCACCGCCCATCGGCCAGCGGCGCCGGCCCGAGGAAGCGACGCTGGCCGATGATCACGAAACGCGCGTCCGGCCGCTCGTGCCATACCAGCGGCGCCGCGCCCCGCAGCGCGTCGTAGCCCTTGTACCGCTCCTTGCGACCGACGAAGAGGATCTCGGCCGGCTCGGGCGCGCGCTCCGGGATCGGCGCGCCGAGGATCGGGCCGACGCCGGTCGCGAACGCGCGCGTCACGCCATGCGCGCGGTACCACTCGGCCTCCCAGCCGGTGAGTCCGATCACCGCGGCGTCGCGCCGGTAGCGGGCGATGTCCGCGGGCGCGTCGCCGGAGAACGGCTGGCCCGGATGGACGAGCGGCGTCTCGACGAACGCCGCGCTGGACATCCGCGCCGCGCGCTCGTATGGCGCCGCCCATTCGCGAGCCAGGCAGTGGACGACGTCGGCGCCGGCGATCGCCGGCCCGAGGCGCGCGGGTCCGATGAGCGACACGGGAAGCGTCCCTTCGATGCGCGCGGCCGGGCTCGCGATGAACCGGTACGTCAGCCCGGCCTCCTCGACGGTCACGTCGCCGGGCGGCGCTTCGTACACGCGAGCGGGGATCCCCGGGCGGCGATGGGCCGGGCGCAGGCCGACGAGGGTCACCTCGTGGCCGCGCTCATGCAGTGCGGCGGCGAGCGCGCGCGCCTGCGCCTCGGAGCCGCCGACCGTCGAGAGGAGCTTCTTCGCGATGACGACACGCACTGGTGCGGAGGCTAACTACTGCGGCGCACCTCCACTGGACCGCGCCGTCTGAGGGTCGGGCGACGGGTCAGAGGCCGATAGCTCAGGAACAGGGCGAGCAACGGCATCGTCGATGCTGCCCGTGGCGGTCTCGTCCCTGGCAGTGAAGCGTCGAGCTCACCCCATTGCCATATAGCGTCGTCGCGAGCGCATGTAGGAGGTTATCCGAGCGCAAAAGGTGGCGATCGCTGAAGCAAGTGACGCGCGAGCGGGGGTCCCCACGTGGGGACCCCCGCGCGGTGAGTTAGGTGATCCAGAGCATGTAGTCGGTCTGGGTGAACAGCGGGCTGCTCTGGTCAAGGTCGACATTCGGGTACGGGCTCGAACACGCCGGACCCGGGTTGCTGTACGGGCAGCCACTGTTCGGGAAGCCCGCCAGCTCGTGAATGCCGTACTGCCACATCGTCAAAGTGAGACCACTGTGGCCGACCGCGTTGGACCAGTCAGGCCCCGGAGCCGCGCAGTACGTGCAGTCGCGCGCGGACGGATAGGTCGTCCAGAGTCCGTAGCAGGGACGTGTCGCGGCAGCAGCCGTGAGGACGTTCATCGTCGCCGCGTCGTTCGGACTGGCGTACGCGCCGGAGTAGATCGGCTGCCACGTTCCGTACTTTGGGCTCGTGATGAAACTTGCGCGGCAGGCATCCCACCAGCCGTTCCAGTAATCTGCGCTCAACGACACACTTTCTACGTCCAGGTGCAGGTACACCGCGTGATTCGACGTTGGCGGAAGATCCACTCGTCCCGCGTTGATCGCCGTCTGGATGTCGGTTGTCGCCGCCTGAGCCGCTGCCCCGCCCTGTGCGTACGTGCCGCTGTGATTACCGGGTGAGCTAACTGGTACGAGGAAGTAGAAGCCGACGGCCGCCAGCGCGTCGGTCTCGCTGCGCATGCCGCCTGAGGTTCCGCCGCCATATCGTCCAGGACCCTGACCGAAATAGCGCCCGTAGAACTTCAGTGTCGCAGGCCACTTGTTGACGACCTGCTGCGCGAGAGTGGGTGACCCAGAGTCAGCACCCGCGACCGAATCGCAGCCCCAAAGACCCGTAGCCATGTCCGCCTCCTTGGCTCGCGTTCAGCGAGCGCTGTAACTAGGCGCGTTGATCCACGCGGGCGGAAGCCGTCCGTTACGTCAGCCTGTCCATCGCGACGGCCGTCCACCGGAACGGGCGAGCTGTCGCGCTGTCGGCTCCGTCGACATCGAGCCGTCGACGGTCGTGTCTGTCCGCTGCGCCGTAACGGATCGCCGTGTCCGTCTGACCGGCTGTCCCGTTGCGCAGGTACGAAAGTCATGTCGCCGTCGCGCGCGATACGTCGTAGACCGCGTCATGTGCAACTTGACCGAGCGGCTACTCAGAGGTGACGGATCGAAGAGGGCTTACGTCCCAGCAGCGCCGCGTGCTTCGTGGCGTGGCTACCGGACACTCGACGAAGCAGATCGCCGCGGACTTACAACTCACCGAACGGACCGTGAAGTGGCACATGGCGCGGATCTTCGAGCGCCTCGGCGCGGCGAACCGAGCCGAGGCCGTTGCGATTGCGATTCGGCGCGGCGACCTCAACGGATCGCCGTCGGAGAGCGGCGGAACGAACAGACTCGAAACGTAGGCAACCGAGCGCAGCAGCGACTCCATCAGGTGCCTCTGCCACCTGTGGCGCACGAAGCATCTCGCGATGAGGCCCTCGGCCATCGCCTGACCGTCGCTGGAAGTCACGCGGACGCAGATTGTCCGGAGCTTCGGCGTCAGATGCGGTACTGCGGGATGTAGCCGCGAAGCACCCGGTCGACGGCGTAGTAGACCGTAGCCAGCGCCACAGCAACGACCAGTAGCTGGACGAGCGTCGCTAGGTCCATCGTCGCGACGTTGTATGCGCGATAGCTCGCTTCGCCTGAACCGACCGGAATCAACGCGCGGACACCGATCAGATGCATGAGCGTGTACAGCACCATCCGCGGGCCGTCGAATGTCGCCACGGTGGCGGTAAGGAGGACCAGCGCAGGAGCCAACAGGAAAGCGAACCGATCAAAGTCACCACCGCCGATCGGGGCGAGGGCCAAGGACACCGCCAGGTAATAGATCCACTCTGGGTGCTCGCGCAGGAACGCGAGGGAGCGTCGCGGATGCAGCAGCGGCACGGCGAAGAACATGCCGAGGGTGAGTGGCGGCGCCGCGAGAAACCGCCAGAAGCGTGCGTCTGCGTTCTGCGTGAACCAGCCCCAATTCCGCATCACGTCGTCGAACATGCTGAACCCATTCGCGGCTGGGATCGGGGGCCAGCGGTGGACCCACAGCAAAGTCGCTACCGCGGGCAGAGCGAGCACGGTCGCCTGACGCGCAGCGCCTACGAGGCCAGCACGCCGTTGAGCGAGGAACGGTAGAGGCGCGAGTACCAACAGATTCTCTCTGGCGAGTACTCCCAGCATCAGGACGGCCATGAATGCGATGCTGATCCCCGTCGCGGCTGCCCAAAGGAGCGCACCCGAGAACGCGGATCCGACCCCATCGACCAACACCGGGTAGTACTCCGCCAGGCGAACACCCGCGGGAAGAACCGCCCACCAAACGACGAGCAGCAGAGCAGTACGCGAACGGATCGCGTAGTGCGCCATCAGTCCGTAAAGGGCAACGGCGGCGACAACGTATCCCAAGACGTTGAGCACAAGGAACCCGAGCCGATATGAAGCGCCCGACCACGCGACCAGCGCCGCGGGAAGGACGCGGAATACGTAGGGTGAAAGTATGTCGAAGCGTTCACCGGTTCGGAACGTCCTGGCCATCGCGCCGTAACTCTGACCGTCGAGGAATCCGAACCCCGAGTTGAACTCGAGCGCTGGAGTGATCGGCCGGAGCAGCGTGGCGACCGCGAGAACGGCGATGCCGGCGGCGAGCATACCGATCATGAGCGAGCGGGTCGTGCCCTTTGGTGTCACGCGCGGCACTCGCGCACGCAAGGACCGACCAGACGGGGCCGGAGATCGAGGCCGCACTCCACTTCTCTCCGCCATCAGTGACAACGGTGGCCATAGTCGCGCGTCCTAGCCGCAGTCGCTGAGCGAGGCCGCCATCGGCGATGGCTCATTCTCACCGGCCGCAGACGTGAACTCCGCGAGCCTTGCGCTCGCTGCGTCCGGTTCACAGCTTACGCTGCGGTCGTTTCCTTCTCGGTCCCGGCGGCGACGGCGTGGGCGGTCTCGACGCGATCCAACACCGCGCCCCAGCTCCAGCGCGCGGCGACCTTCGTCCGCCCGCGCGCGCCCATCGCGGTCGCGGCAGCCGGATCGTCGATGAGCCGGAAGAGCGCGCGGGCGACCTCGTCGGCGCGCTGGCGCACCACGATCCCATCCGCGCCGTCGTCGATCACCTCACGCAGCGCCGGGATGTCGCCGCCGATGACCGGCTTGCCGTGCAGCCAGGCCTCGAGGTAGCCGAGGCCGAACGTCTCGTGGCGCGACGGCATCGCGAACATCGAGCACGCCTCGAGCGCGTCATCCTTCTCGGCCGCCGTCGCGTTCTCGAGGTGGATGATCCGCTCGTCGGCGTAGCGCTGGAAGTCGTCGAAGAACGTCGAGTAGAACCCCGGCAACCCGATGAACACGAAGCGCGTGTCGGCGTGGGTCCGCCACACCGTCTCGGTCGCGTCGAGCAGCTGGATGTATCCCTTGTACCGCTCCTTGCGCCCGATGTAGAGGACGATCGGCGCTCCAGCCGGGATCGCGTGCCGCGCGCGGAACGCGCTTCCGTCGCCATCCGACGTCGCGTTCGGTCCCATGCCGGTGGTGACGACGCGTGCACCGTCGATCCCGTGGGCGCCGTACCAGTCGCGCTCCCAATCGGTCATGGTCGTGATCGCGCTCGCCCGGCGGTAGCGCGCGAAGTCCGCGGGCGTGTCGCCGCCGTGGAACTGCCCCGCGTGCGCGAGCGGCGTGAGCACGAGCGGGATGCCGAGCTCCTCGGCGACGTCGATGCTCGAGTCGAGATACTCGCGACCGACGTTGTGGATCAGGTCGCGATCCTCCGCGTAGCGCTCGAGGAGCTCGCCGCGCATGAGGTCGACGAGCGTCGTCGCGTCCGCGGCCATCCCGAAGATCCCGCCGCGCGGCTTCACCTGCACGACCTGGACGCCCTGGTCCATGAACACGCGGTGGTCGTCGTACACGGCGGGGCCGAACGCCGCGCCGCGATACGACGTCTCCTCTTTCTCCGCGGGCCACGCGCACACCACGCGGACGTCGTGGCCGCGCGCGGCGAGCCGCGTCGCGAATTGGTAGGTGAGGCTCTCGGATCCGCCGATCGGGCAGTAGCCCCGCTTGGTGAACAGGAGCCTCATCGGGGGAACGCAGAACGCACGAGCGATGCCAGGACGGCCGCTATGAAGCGGCCGCGGAGTCTTCGACGCCGAGGAACTTGAACCACGTGCGCTCGCCGGCCCGGATGTAGCTGGAGAACAGGTAGCTGGGCGTTGACGGCGGCCTGAACGGCGGCCGGGCGAGCGCCATGTGCGATTCCTGCAGGGTCCGCCCGCCCTTCTTGTGGTTGCAGCCCTTGCACGCCGCGACCACGTTCTCCCAGATGTGCTGGCCGCCGCGATGGCGGGGGACGACGTGGTCGAGGGTGAGGTCGTGGCCGCGCTTGCCGCAGTACTGGCAGGTGTGGTCGTCGCGGACGAGCACTTCCTTGCGGGTCATCTTCAGGACCGGGCGGGGCCGCTTGATGTGATACGCGAGGCGAATGACCGACGGTGTCACGATCGATCTTCGCTCGCTCGTGACGATGTGCCCGTTCTGCTCGATGACGACGGCCTTCTGCTTGTCCAACAGGACCACCGCGCGCCGGACGTTGCAGACGTTCAACGGCTGGTAGTCCAGGTTCAGCACGAGGACGTTCGCGTCGACCACGCCCATGTTCCGATTTTAGGGGTCTAGCGGTACGATGGGGGTTCCGATGGCGCAGAACGGGAACGGACACAGGGCGGACACTTCCAAGGCGACTTGGACCGTGAAGTCGGGCCTCGCTCAGATGCTCAAGGGCGGGGTGATCATGGACGTCGTCACCGCCGAGCACGCCAAGATCGCCGAAGAAGCCGGCGCCGTCGCGGTGATGGCCCTCGAGCGCGTCCCGTCCGACATCCGCAAGGAGGGCGGCGTCGCGCGCATGAGCGACCCGCAGCTCATCACCGAGATCATGGACACGGTCACCATCCCGGTCATGGCGAAGGCCCGGATCGGCCACTTCGTCGAAGCGCAGGTGCTCCAGGCGCTCGGCGTCGACTACGTGGACGAGAGCGAGGTCCTGACGCCGGCCGACGAGCGGTTCCACATCGACAAGCGGAAGTTCGACGTGCCGTTCGTCTGCGGCGCCCGCGATCTCGGCGAGGCGCTCCGGCGCATCAGCGAAGGCGCCGCGATGATCCGCAGCAAGGGCGAGGCCGGGACCGGCAACATCGTCGAGGCGGTCCGCCACATCCGCGAGATCACCGGCGGCATCGAGGCGCTCGCCGGGCTCGACGAGTCGCAGCTTCGCGAGAAGGCCGCCGAGTATCGCGTCCCGCTCGAGCTCGTCCGCGATGTCGCGACAGCCAAGAAGCTCCCGGTGGTGCTGTTCTGCGCCGGCGGCATCGCGACGCCGGCCGACGCGGCGCTGATGATGCAGCTCGGCGCGGAGGGCAACTTCGTCGGGAGCGGCATCTTCAAGGCGTCCGAGGATCCGACGGACCAGCTGAAGCGCGCGAAGGCGATCGTCGAGGCCACGACGCACTTCATGGACCCGAAGCTCATCGCCGAGGTCTCGCGCGGCCTCGGGCAGGCGATGCGCGGCATCGCGCTCGAGACGCTCGCCGCGGGCGAACGCCTTGCCGTCCGCGGTTGGTGACCGCTTAGCTCGCGCCGGCGTCCTCGGCCTCCAGGGCGATTTCCGCGAGCACCTCGAGACCTTCCAGCGACTCGGGACCGAGGCGGTCGATGTCCGCCGGCCGGAGCAGCTCGACGCCATCGACGCCCTCGTCATCCCCGGCGGCGAGAGCACCACGATCGGCAAGCTCGCGCTCCGCTACGGCTTCATCCCCAAGCTCCGGCGGCGCGTCGCGGAGGGGATGTCGGTGTGGGGCACCTGCGCCGGCGCGATCTTCATCGCCCGTGACGTGCCGGGTCATCCGCACCCGCTGGCCGGGCTGATGGACATCACCGTGCGCCGCAACGCCTTCGGCCGCCAGCTCGACTCGTTCGAGGCCGACCTCGACGTGCCCGTGCTGGGTGCCGCTCCATTCCATGCGGTGTTCATCCGCGCGCCGCTCATCGAGCGCGTCGGCCCCGGCGTGGACGTGCTCTCCACCCTGGACGACGCGGGGGGAGGGGCCCGCGGGAGCGGAGCGACCATCGTCGCGGCGCGCCAGGGCACGCTCCTCGCGACGTCCTTCCATCCCGAGCTCACGCACGACGGCCGGTTCCACGACTACTTCCTGACGCTCGGCCGCCGCTAGCCGTGCCGGTCCGTCCCGCGATGCCGACGGACCTGCCGCGCGTGACGCGGTTCCTGGCCGGCGCGAGCCGCGAGCCCGACGCGACCCTCGGCTCGGTCCTGCCGCAGCCGCTCGTGTCGAGCGCGCTCGCCGGCTGGCGGAAGCTGCTGCCCGGGACCATGGGCCTGCGCGGCCGGCTCCGGCTGTACATCGAGGAGTACCGCGGTCGCCTCTGCGCGGTGGCCCTCGTCTACAGCGGCCGCCGGCCGGAGTGGGTCATTCTCGCGATCGCCGCCGTTCCCGATCCCGGCGGTGCCGAGGGCTCGTTCAAGCTCCTCTCGTACCTGTCGGCGGCCGCGGTGCAGCACGGACAGCTGCGCCTCTACGGCGCCGTCGCCGATGCCGCGATCGCCACACCCGCGGCCGGCGCCGCGCGGGCGCGCGAAACGTTCTTCCAGGCGGGCTTCTACTCGTACACGCGCGAGACCTGGTACGCCGCGCCGCGCGCACCGCTCCGCGCGCCGGCCCGCAAGCTCGATGGCCACTATGCCCGCCGCCGCGACGCGCACGATCTCTTCCGCTTCTACGCCGCGACGACGCCGCACGCGGTGCAGCGGGCCGAGCAGCTCACGGTCGAGGACTTCGACATGGGCCGCCGCGCCGGCGCGTTCGATCCGCCGTTCCTGGTGAGTGGCAACCCGCTCGCGATGCGGCGGGAGACGACGATGGTCGTCGGCGGCGAGCCCCGGCTCGGCGCGTTCGGGGTGAGCTTCCGCGGCCTGGACGGTCATCCGCACGTGGTGAAGGCCCGCTCGGTCGATGGCGACGCGGACCTCGCGCGCGATGTCGTCCGCGCGACGACGCTCGAGCTGCCGGGCGGCCGGGCGATCATGTCGCCGGTCCGCTCGTACGAGGAGCATGTGGCCCGCGCGCTGCTCTCCGAGGGCTTTCGCGAGATCGCCACGGCTATGCTGTTCGTCAAAGAGCTTGCCGTTCGCATCGAAGAGCCGGCGTGGGCGCCGGCGGTGGTGAGATGACGATCGAGCGTGACGACCTCGACGCGATCCTCGACGCCCTTCCCCCCGATCTGTGCCAGCGGGTCCGCGCGCTCGTCGACCTCGGCGGTTTGCTCGAGATCGTCATGGACCTGGGGCGCATCCCCGAGGCCCGGTTCGCCGGACGCGAGGAGCGGCTCTCGCAGCGCGAGGTCACGGCCGAGGATCTCGCCTACGTGATCTCGCGGATCGGCCAATTCGGCGGGGACAACCGCGCCGGTATCGAACGCACGCTCCACCGGATCAGCGCGCTGCGGAACCGCGCCGGGAAGGTCGTCGGGCTCACGCTCCGCGTCGGCCGGGCGATGTACGGCACGATGGAGATCGTCCGCGACGTCGTGGAATCGGGGAAGAGCATCCTGCTGCTCGGGCGGCCCGGCGTCGGCAAGACCACCCTCCTGCGCGAGATCGCCCGCGTGCTCGCCGACGACCTCAAGAAGCGCGTCGTCGTCGTCGACACGTCGAACGAGATCGCCGGCGACGGCGACATCCCGCACCCGGGCATCGGTCGCGCGCGCCGGATGCAGGTCGCGACACCGAGCCTGCAGCACGCGGTGATGATCGAGGCCGTCGAGAACCACATGCCCGAGGTCATCGTCATCGACGAGATCGGGACCGAGCAGGAGGCCCAGGCGGCGCGCACGATCGCCGAGCGCGGCGTGCAGCTCGTCGCGACGGCCCACGGCAACACGCTCGAGAACCTCATGCTGAACCCGACGCTCTCCGACCTCATCGGCGGCATCCAGACGGTCACGCTCGGCGACGAGGAGGCCCGCCGCCGTGGCACGCAGAAGTCGGTGCTCGAGCGCAAGGCCCCGCCGACGTTCCAGGTGCTCGTGGAGATCCAGGCGTACCAGAAGGTGTCCATCTACCAGGACGTCGCACAGACCGTGGACTCGATCCTCCTCGGGATGCCCGTCTCGCCGCAGCTGCGCGAGCGCGACCTGTCCGGTCAGGTGACCGTCTCGACGGCGAAGGAGACGCGCGCGCCGGCCGAGGCCGTCGAGCGCCGGAGCACGCCGCGGACACCCACCCGCGACATCCGCGAGACCGTGAAGGTCTACCCGTTCGGGATCTCGTGGTCGCGGCTCGAGGAGGCTGCGCGCGGGCTCAACCTTCCGGTCGCCGTGGTGCGCGAGCCCGAAGACGCCGACGTCGTCATCACGCTGAAGAACTACT
The DNA here is from genome assembly GCA_035935465.1 of Candidatus Limnocylindria bacterium. Taxonomy (GTDB): domain Bacteria; phylum Chloroflexota; class Limnocylindria; order P2-11E; family P2-11E; genus UBA4735. The sequence continues at coordinate 12,156 of DASYXA010000126.1, forward strand.
ACCGCCGCAAGACGCCGCGGCTGCGGAATGCCGAATCGAACGGCGTCCCGATCTACGTCGCGCGCAGCAACTCTTCGTCCCAGATCGCGAGCGCGCTCACGAGCGTGTTCGAGCTGCGGCGCGCGCCCGAGGACGTCGCGCTCGAGGAGACCCGCGAGGCGATCGACGCGGTCACCACCGGCGCGCGCGACGAGGTCGAGCTCGAGCCCCAGAACGCGTACGTCCGGAAGCTCCAGCACGAGCTCGTCGAGCAGGCGAACCTCAGCTCGCGCAGCACCGGCCACGAGCCATACCGGCGCGTTCAGATCTATAGGTGAGCGGCGTCTTCCTCTCCTTCGAGGGTGGGGAGGCATCGGGCAAGTCGGTCCAAGCGAAACGCCTGGCGGACCGGCTTCGCGCCGAGGGCCGCGATGTCGTGGCGGTGCGCGAGCCCGGCAGCACGCCGGTCGGCGAGCGGGTGCGCGACATCGTGCTGCACGCGCAGGACATCCCGCTCGCGCCGAACGCGCAGGCGCTCCTCTACAGCACCGCCCGCGCGCAGCTCGTGCGCGACGTCATCCGACCGGCGCTCGCTGCCGGCAGGATCGTGATCGTCGACCGGTTCTACGATTCCACGCTCGCGTACCAGGGCTACGGCCACGGCGCCGACCTCGATCGCCTGCGCGCGGTGACCGACTTCGCGGTCGGGGACACCCGGCCGGATCGCACGATCCTCCTCGACCTTCCGGTCGAGGCCGCCGAGGGGCGCGCCGCGAGCCGGAAGCCCGGTCGCGCGTGGGACCGGTTCGAGGCCGAGGCGAGCGCGTTCCACCAGCGGGTCCGCGACGGCTACCTGGCGCTCGCGAGCGCCGAGCCGCAGCGGTTCGCGGTCATCCGCGCGGACCGCGACGTCGAGGCGGTCGCGGCCGACGTTTGGCGCGAGGTCGAGCGATTCCTACCCGCACCTACACTCACGCCGCCATGAAGCTCGTCATCGCGATCGTGCACTCGGAGGACGCCGGTGCGCTCGTGGACGCCCTCACCGACAAGGAGTACCGGGTCACCCGGCTGCATTCGACCGGCGGCTTCCTGAAGCAGAACAACGCCACGGTGCTGGTGGGGACCGAGGAAGGCCAGGTCGAAGACGTCCTGGCGGTCATCCGGGAGACCTGCCACGCTCGCCAGCAGTACATCAACCCGATGCCCCCGATCATGGAGCCGGGCGAGTTCTACATGCCGTACCCGGTCGAGGTCTCCTTCGGCGGCGCGACCGTGTTCGTGATCGACGTCGCCCGCTACGAGCGGCTGTAGGGCCGCGTCCGTCTGACGGCCATCGTGCCGTCTTCGGAGCTATCCGACCGATATCAGTGGCCCCGACGGCCTTAAGGCCGCGCCCGCGGCAGCCGAGGTACCTCCTGAAGCTGGGCGAAGGGAGAAGAACATGCGCGGCGCTTACGGCATCGCCTTGGCGATCCTCCTCGCGATCGCGTCCCTCGCCATCACCGCTGGCACAGTCGCGGCGGAGACGGTCTGGAGCTAGGGACTGACGCGTGAAGCGCACGGAATGCGGCCATGTGGCCCATTCCGTCGCGCTCCGCCGCACGCGTCGTGAGCCGAGGCGTCCGAACCGTGCGCCTTCCGTGCACTTTGGTCATCTTTCCGTCCGGTATCAGACGGCCTGGCCCCCTTAAGGCCGCCCCTTAACCCGCCGAGTTACCTCCTGAAGCTCGACGAAGGAGGTCTCACTATGCGTCGGATTGCTGCTGCTCTCGCCGCCCTCGCTGCTCTCGCGCTCGGAGGCGCGGCCGGCACCCTCGGCTACTAGAACTTTTCGGCACCTCTAGAGGCGCTTTGCAAGCGTGCGCGAAGGGAGACCGTTTATGAACGGTCTCCTTTTCGTCTTTCTGTTCTAGACGCAGCGTTGTCGCGCATACTTCGGCGCACGTGGAGGGAAGACGTTTAGGGCGCGAAGAGCGGCTGATGCTGGCCGCCACCATTTCCGCCGCCGCCGTGCTCCTCGCGAAGTTGTCAGCGCCACCTCCAGCCGGGTTTGATCTCGGACGCTTGGCCTTCTGGGTCTTCCTGACCCTTGTCGCGTCGTTCGTGCCAGTCCGACTGCCGGGTGGCGTCTTGGCGAATCTCAGCACAGCGCCGCTGATCGCTGCGCTCTTCGACTCGAGCCTC
>DASYXA010000127.1:0-7528 GCA_035935465.1 Candidatus Limnocylindria bacterium
CTCGACGTCCGCCGCGAGGTCATCGACGTCTTCCACCTCGGCCGCCGGGTCAGGACCGTGCCCTTCAGGCTCGACGGGTGAACGATGTCCTGCAGGCAGATCTAGCCTGCGCGCCATGAACGATGTCCTGCTGGGTGAGACTTAGCCTCGGTCCATGCGGCTGTTCATCGCGGTCCCGCTCCCCACGGAGCTCACCGCCCGCGCCGCCGCGCTCCTCCCGGCAGCCCTGCCGGCCGTCAGGCCGGTCCGGCCGGAGCGCATGCACGTCACGCTCGCGTTCCTGGGCTCCACGGCCGATCCCGACCTCGACCGGATCGTCGAGGCGGCCGGCGCCGCGGTCGCCGGCCAGGCGCCGTTCGAGCTGGCGTTCTCCGGCGCCGGCCGCTTCCCGCCGACCGGCCGGCCGAGGGTCGTCTGGCTGGGGATCGGCGACGGCCGCGAGCCCCTGGCGGCGCTCGCGGCGCGGGTCACCGGCGAGCTCCGGCAGCGCGGCCGCACATTCGACGACCGGCCCTTCGCCCCGCACCTGACCCTCGCGCGCGTCCGGCCCGACGTGTCGGTGCCTGAACGCCGCACCATCGCCGCGGCCGTCGAGGCGCTCGCCGTGCCCGACCTGCGGACCAGGGTGGATCGGATCGAGGTCGTGGAGAGCGTCCTGTCGCCGAAGGGCCCTCGCTACACCGGCCGGGCCGAGCTCCCGCTCGCTAGCGTCGCGTCTCCGACGGCGCGTGGAGCATCGGCGAGGACGTCTTGGCCGACACCGCCGCGCTGAGGTCGGTCTTGGAGATGCGCTCCTCCAGCCGCTCGGCGTGCGTGCCGGTCGCATCCGCGCTCTTCACCGCCGCCGATACCTCGCCGACGAACGGCCCGACGAGGAGCGCAGCCATCGCGAGCGCGACCCCGGCGCCCGCGAGGAGCTTCAGCTCGTCGGCGACGCCCGGCGGGATGATCCCCGCGACGAGCCCGGGAACGCCGGACAGCACGAGGACCGTGATCCCGAGGATGTACGCCACGGCGGCCGCCGTGTACGCGACGAACCCTGCCTCGAGGCGCGTCCGGAGCCGCCGGGGGTGCCGGATGAGGTCGGCGAACACGAACCGCAGGGCCTTTCGCCGGAGCGCATTGACGTTCGCGAGGTCCGACAGCACGTAGTAGCCGTCGAACTCGAGGAGCGGCGACAGGTTGAACACCACGCTCACGAGATTCGCGATCGCCAGCCACACGGCCAGGTCCTGCACCTGACCGGTCGACAGCGCCGCGCCGATGCCGAGCACGCCGGCGAGCGCGAAGTTGAACAACGGCCCGGCCGCGTTCACGATCGCGCGGCGCGTCCGGCCGATGAACCAGGCGTCCGACGTGTCGACCCAGATGACCGGCGTGAACCACAGCAGGCCGAGCCCCGCGCGGCCGACCCGGCGGCCCTCGGCCTTCGTCGCGATGGCGTGCGCGGCCTCGTGGCCGAGGCCCGCGAGCGCGAGGCCGATGAACGCGACCGCGAGGCCGCCGATGCCGAAGTCCGCGGCCGTGGCCTGGCGGAACGTGCGCGCGAGCGCGACGGCGCCGGTCGCGCCGATCGCGATGGCCGCGATCGCGCCCGGGCGGGTGAAGGCCGGACGCAGCAGACGGTGGAGCAGGCCGGCGATCCGGTCGGCGTCCTTCAGCTCGAGCCGCGGAGCGAGCACGAGGTCGAGCAGGCGCATGAGCCGCGCATCCGGCTCGTCGCTCGCGATCCGTGGCGTCGTGACGAGGCCCGCCGCCTGGAGCGCCGCGACCGTCGCGAAGACGGTCGCGGGGTCATCGAGCCCGGTGCGCTCGGCGTGGCGCATCGCGAGCTCGCGCAGGCTCCGGTCGCCGTCGAGGTCCTCGTAGATCGCGAGGCCCTCCGTCGAGAGGCGCAGGTACGTGCCGCCCTTCGGGTCGTGCAGGATCAGGCTCCGCGGATCGTCGGGCGCCGGGAGCACGCGCACCGCGGCGTTCCGCTGCGGCGAATGCTTCACCTGCATCGTCGATTCGAGGCGCGCGACGACCTGGCGGTACTTCTTCACGATCGTCCGCACGTCCTCGCCGCTGATCCGGAACGCCCGGACGTGCGTCGTCGCCCGGGCGGTGGCGCTGCGCGGTGCGCCGGTGAGGACGGAGACCTCGCCGAGGAACGCGCCGGCCGCGCCGTGACCGACGACCCGTTCGACCCCGTCCTGGACGTGGACGACCTCGACCTCGCCGCTGCGCAGCAGGAAGGCCTCGTCGCCGCGCTCGCCCTGCTGGAGGATCACGTCGCCGGGCATGAAGCTCGCGGGCACGAGGTGCGCCGCGAGATCGGCGATCGCCTCGGACGGGAGATCGGCGAACGGGCTGTCGCGGCGCAGGAAATTGGTGGCCGCACGGAGGTCCGCGAACGCCCGGAGCTCCTGCGCGAAGTCGCGCTCGCCCGCGATGGCCCCGAGGAGCGCGTCCTTCGGGATCCGCAGGCCGACCGACGACGCGCTCGCCACGACCGTCGCGTTCCGCGGCTGGTCCAGCACCACGGCCATCTCGCCGACGAGCGCGGGTGCGGCCATGGTCGCAAGGGTCCGCAGGCGATCGCCGGTCATGACCCGGACCCGGCCCGAGGCGAGCGCGATCACGTCGCCGGGGGGATCGCCCTCGCGCACGATCGTCTCGCCGGGAGAGAACCGCGCCGGGGCGCTCGCGGCCACGAGTCGGGCCCGGACGGCGGTGGAGAGGCTCAAGAACGGACCGAAATCGAGCGTCCCCACAGCCCGCGAGCCTAGCGGAAGGTCCCTCGCCCGCCCGCTCGGCGGGCGCGGGAATCAGGCGTAGGGCCTAGGCGTTTGCATTTCCGAGTCGCATACTCGGATTCGGAAAAGAGGGGCGCCATGAGCAGCCTGACGGTCAGCCGCACCGCGCATCCATACCGCGACACCGAGGTGATCGACGCACGTGCGCCGCGCACCAACCAGGCGATCGTCGGAACGCTGTCGCTCCTGGCGGTCGCCACCGGCTGGTGGGGGGTCCTTGCCGCGGTCGCGCTGCAGCTGGCGATCGGGCTGACCTTCGGGCGTCGCTACTGCCTGCCCTGCCTCCTGTACTTCGAGGTCATCCAACCGCGGCTCGGCGAGGGCCCGATCGAGGACTCGCGGCCGCCCCGCTTCGCGAACATCGTCGGCGTCGCCTTCTTGACGGCCGCGACGATCGCGTACGCGGCCGGCTTCGGGGCCGCCGGCGCGGTCCTCGGCGGCATCGTCGCGGCGCTCGCGCTGCTCGCGGCGACCACCGGACTGTGCGTCGGCTGCGAGATGTACCGGTTCGCCGCGAGGCTCCGCGGCGTGCGATCGCGGGTCATCGACCGCGTCGATCTCATCGAGCTCGGCGCGGTGGTCGAGGGCGAGGTCGTCGTGGAGTTCACGCATCCGCTGTGCACCGACTGCCGCGAGCTCGAGCGCAGGCTGCGCGGCGCGGGCCGCGCGGTCCTCACGATCGACGTGTCGCAGCGCCCGTCGCTGGCGCGGAAGTACGGGGTGACGGTCGTGCCGACCGCCGTGCTCGTCGGTCCCGATGGGGCGGTCCGCTCCCGGATCGCCTGACCGGCCGGCCGCGTCAGCCGCGCGTTCGAGCGAGCCCGACGCGACCGATCGACCGCCGCGTCGCGATCGCGCCCGCGAAGCGCGGGCGGCGCGTGCCGCTCAGCGCAGCCGCGCTGCTCGCGTCGGCTGCGTACGGAGGAGCCGCTCCCGCGGCCGGCACCAAGCCGGCGGAGCGACCCCGAGGCGCCTGCGGAAGTTGTCGAACGCGTAGGTGTCGCAGAGGACCTCGGCCGAGGTGCCCCAGCCGTGCGTGAGATACAGCCACCAGTGGCAGAACTCGTGGAGATAGAGGAACCGGATGACGTCGCGGCGAGTGCGGAACGAGACGAGCGGGTAGCCGCGGGATCCGAGGTCGACCATCTCGCGGAACGGCCGGAACGGCTCGGGCACCTGGATGAGCATCTCGGCCGAGTCCCAGAACGTGAATGCGACCAGGTGCGGCCGGCTGCGGTAGCGCAGGGCCTTCACGGTCACCGTGTAGCCGGTCGCCGGGGGGAGGCCGCGGAGCACGGCCCGGATCTCCGCCGGCCGGTGCGATGGCAGCTCCGAGCGGACGGCCATCGGGCCGGGCGGGCGACCAGGGCCTTCGTCGATGTTCCGGATGGCCATGCCTCGATCGTACGCAAGCGTCCTGCCCATTCCTGCCTGGCCAGTTCGGCGCCGGCTTGCCTGGCGTGCGGGGCCGGGCCTAGGATGTGGATAACGTCGTCCGAGCGGGAACGAGTAGCCGGCGCGAGCCGTGTAGCGAACCGGGACAGGTGTGAGCCGGTACGGCGGACGCAGGTGAATGGATCCCGCGAGACGCCGCGGCGAATGCAGTAGCCGCGGCCGGAGGCCCGCCGTTATCGCCGGGCGCTGCGTGATCGCGCAGGCTGAGGGCCCGATCCCACTTCTGGGAGCAGGCCGAGATCGGGTGGCACCACGACCCTCGTCCCGAGATGGGAGCGAGGGTCTTTGCGTTTCAAGACCCGTGGAAGGAGCGGGCGTGGCGAGCGCGGTGGCGAGCGTGATCCGGCTGGAGCCGATCGTGCGCGAGCGCATGGCCGACCTCGAGACGCCGGTGTCGGCGTTCGCGAAGCTGCGCCGGCTCGGCGGCGCCTTCCTCCTCGAGAGCGCCGAGGGCGGCGAGCGCATGGGACGCTACTCGTTCATCGGTGTCGCGCCGCGCGAGCTCATCGTGTCGCGCGACGGCGATCCGCTCGCCGCGCTGCGCCGGGTGATGGCCGGCTACGAGCGCTCCGGTGGTACGGGTCTCCCGCGCTTCTCCGGTGGGGCGGTGGGATACGTCGGGTACGAGGCGGCGCGCCACTTCGAGCACCTCCCGCTCGCGGCGCGCGATCCGCACGGTCTTCCGGACGCGGTCTTCGGGGTGTACGACACCGTCGTCGCGTTCGACCACCTGCGTCACACCATGCTGCTCATCGCGCACGCCGCCGATGGCGATCGTGCGGCAGCGGAGCGGCGGCTCGATGCGCTCGATGCGCTGCTCGACGGGGCGCTCGCGCTCCCGGTCCCGCAGCGCGTCGAGCGGACCATGCGCGCCAACATGACGCCGGCGGCGTACGAGGGCCTCGTCCGTCGCGCGCGGGCGCTCATCGTGGAAGGTGACTGCATCCAGATCGTGCTGTCGCAGCGCTTCGACATCCGGCCCGCGCCCGAGCCGCTCGCCCTCTACCGCGCGCTCCGGCACGTGAACCCGTCGCCGTACATGTTCCTGCTCGAGACGCCGGAGGCGACGCTCGTCGGCGCCTCGCCCGAGCCGTTCGTGCGCGTCGAGGGCCGGACGGTCGTCATGCACCCGATCGCGGGTACGCGACCACGGGGCGCCGACGCCGCGGCCGATGCCGTGAACGAGGCCGAGCTGCGCGGCTCCGAGAAGGAGCGCGCGGAGCACGTGATGCTGGTGGACCTTGGCCGCAACGACGTCGGACGCGTGTCGAAGCCAGGCACCGTGCGGGTACCCGAGCTCATGCGGGTCGATCGCTTCTCGCATGTCATGCACCTCACCTCGGTCGTCGAGGCGACCCTGCGCGACGACGTGGATGCCCTGGGTGCCTTCCGCGCGTGCTTCCCCGCGGGAACGGTGTCCGGGGCCCCGAAGATCCGCGCGATGGAGCGCATCGCCGAGCTCGAGACGGATCGTCGCGGCACGTACGCGGGCGCGGTCGGGTATCTCGGGTTCGACGGCTCGCTCGACACGTGCATCGCGATCCGAACGGCGCTCATCGCGGGCGGCGCCTGCCGCATCCAGGCCGGCGCTGGGATCGTCGCCGACTCGGATCCGGCTGCCGAGGAGGCCGAGACCCGCGCGAAGGCCGGCGCGCTCCTCCGGGCCATCGAGGTCATGGCTGCGTCTGCGACGGACGCGGCCCGAGGCCGCGGCGAGGACGGAACGCCGGTGCGGTCGTGACGCGGGTGCTGCTCATCGATAACTACGACTCGTTCACGTTCAACCTCGCGCAGGCGCTGAGCGCGCTCGGCGCGGAGGTGACGGTGCTGCGCGCCGACGACGCGGCGCTCGAACACGCGCTCGACGCAGGACCCGACCGCGTCGTCATCTCACCGGGCCCGGGCCGGCCCGAGGTCGCCGGCCGCTCGCCGCAGCTCGTGCGCGATGCCCCGGAGCGGGGGATCCCGACCCTCGGCGTGTGCCTCGGCCTGCAGTGCGCCGCCGTCGCGTTCGGCGCAGCGGTCGTGCGCGCGCCCGAGCCGCGGCACGGCAAGACCTCGCCGGTCCGCCACGACGGGCGCGGCGTGTTCGCCGGGATCCCGGACCCGACGGTCGCGACGCGCTACCACTCGCTGATGGTCGATGCCGCGACGCTGCCGGCCGAGCTCGAGGTGACCGCGCGCAGCGACGACGGCGTGGTCATGGCCCTTCGCCACCGGACCCTTCCGCTCGAGGCGGTGCAGTTCCACCCCGAGTCCGTGCTCTCGGCGGACGGCGTCGCGATGCTGCGCAACTTCCTGGACGGCTCGTACGGCTCGGCGGAGCCTGCAGCGGGCGTCGCCGAAAGCGGCGGTGACTGATGGACGCCCGAGCGGCCCTCGGCGCCGTCGCGGCCGGGCGGACGCTGAGCCGCAGCGACGCCGAGGGCGCCATGGCGAGCGTCATGGCCGGCGACGCGACGCCGGCGCAGCTCGGTGGCCTTCTCGCCGCGCTCGCGATCCGCGGCGAGACCGTCGACGAGATCGCCGGATTCGCCGCCGCGATGCGCGCCGCGGCCGTTCCGGTGCGCATCGCCGACGGCGCGATCGACACCTGCGGTACCGGTGGCGATCGCTCCGGCAGCTTCAACATCTCGACGGTCGCGGCGATCGTCGCGGCCGCGGCCGGCGCGCGCGTCGCGAAGCACGGCAACCGCGCCGCATCGAGCGCCTGCGGCAGCGCGGACGTGCTCGAGGCGCTGGGCGTGAAGATCGATCTCGGTCCGGACTCGGTGGCGGTCTGTGTCGAGCAGGTCGGCCTCGGCTTCATGTTCGCGCCGAACTTCCACCCCGCGATGCGCCACGCCGGGCCGGTGCGGCGCGAGATCGGCATCCGCACGATCTTCAACGTGCTCGGGCCGCTCGCGAACCCGGCCGGCGTGAAGCGGCAGCTGCTCGGGGTGCCGTCCGCGGCGCTCGGCGAGCGGATGGTGCAGGTCCTCCGCGAGCTGGGCGCGGAGCGCGCGCTCGTCGTGCACAGCACGGACGGCCTCGACGAGATCAGCCCGAGCGGCCCGACCCGGACCTGGGAGCTGCGCGACGGCGCGATCAGCGAGGGCCAGCTGACGCCCGACGACGTCGGCCTCACGCGTGCCGGTGTCGACGCCGTGCGCGGCGGCGACAGCCGGACGAACGCGGCCATCGCGCGCGCGGTGTTGTCGGGTGAGACTCGCGACGGCGCCCGCGCCGCCGTCCTCTTGAACGCCGGCGCGGCGTGCTACGTCGCCGGCCTCGCC
>DASYXA010000128.1:0-16364 GCA_035935465.1 Candidatus Limnocylindria bacterium
CAAGGGCATCCTCGCCGTCCTGCGCGACACGAAGCCGAAGGTCCCGCTCGTCATCCGCCTCTCCGGCACCGAGGCCGAGGCCGGCCGCGCGCTCCTCGAGGGTGCGCCGCTCGTCTCGCGCGCGACGATGGACGAAGCGGCGACCGAGGCCGTGCGGCTCGCACGATGAGCGTGCTCGTCGGCGCGGACACGCGCCTCCTCGTCCAGGGGCTTGGCCGCGAGGGCGCCTTCCACGCGGCGCGGATGATCGAGTACGGCACGCGGGTCGTCGGCGCGGCGAAGCCGGGCAAGGGTGGCGCGGCGCAGGACGGCATCCCGCTGTTCGACACCGTGGCCCAGGCGGTCGACGCGACCGGCGCGAACGCCTCGATCATCTTCGTGCCCGCCCCGGCCGCGCCCGACGCGATCCTCGAGGCGCTCGATGCGGAGCTCGAGCTCGTGATCGCGATCACCGAGGGCATCGCGGTGCACGAGATGCTCACGGTCGCGGCGGTCCTCGAGCGGTCGGCGGGCGTCCTCATCGGCCCGAACTGCCCGGGCCTCATCTCGCCCGGCAGCGCGAAGGTCGGGATCATGCCCGCGGAGAACTTCTCGCCGGGCCCGGTGGGGTTCGTGTCGCGCAGCGGGACCCTCACCTACGAGATCGCCGACCTGCTCACGAAGGCGGGGCTCGGCCAGACCACCTGCATCGGGATCGGCGGCGATCCGATCATCGGCCTCCCCACGCCGGACGCGGTGCGCTACCTCAACGAGGATCCGGACACCGAGGTCATCGTCATCGTCGGCGAGATCGGCGGCAGCGCCGAGGAGCGCGCGGCCGAGTACATGCGCGCGTTCGGCAAGAAGCCGGCGGTCGCATTCGTCGCCGGCCGTTCCGCGCCGCCGGGCAAGCGGATGGGCCACGCCGGCGCGATCGTCTCCGGCGGATCCGGGACGGCGGCGTCGAAGGTCGCGGCGTTCGAGGCCGCGGGCATCCCGGTCGCGACCGCGCCGAGCGAGATCCCCGGCCTGGTGCGTGCCGCGCTCGCGGGCAGGCCATGAAGACGCTCACGTTCTTCATGATGATCACGGCGAACGGCTTCTACGAGCGGGGAGCCTGGGAGATCGACTGGCACAACACCGACGAGGAGTTCAACGACTTCGCGATCGAGCAGCTCGACCGGATGGACACGCTCGTCTTCGGCCGCAAGACCTACGAGGGCATGCTCGCGTACTGGCCGACGCCGGAAGCGATCGCCGGCGACCCGATCGTCGCCGGGAAGATGAACGGCCTGGCGAAGATCGTCGTGTCGCGAACGCTCGAACGGGCCGAGTGGAGCAACACGCGGCTCGTCCGCGACATCGACGCGATCGACGCGCTGAAGCGCGAGGCCGGGAAGGACGCGCTCCTCATCGGCAGCTCGGACCTGGCCGCGAGCCTCGCCGCGCGCGGGCTCATCGACGAATACCGGCTGATGGTGAATCCGGTCGCGCTCGTTTCCGGCAAGCCGGTGTTCCAGGGGCTGGGCGCCGATCTCCGGCTGCGGCTGGTCGGGACGCGCCCGTTCGAGAACGGCAACGTCCTGCTGTCCTACGCGCCGGCGGGCTAGCACAATACGGCCGTGCCACGGCTGCAGCGCAAGGGCTTCGCGACGGCGAGCGACGTTCGGCTCCTCGGCCGCGGACGCATGGTCGTCGTCGACCTCGACGAGACGTCGGTCGGACGGATCAGGATGGAACCCGGATGGCGGTGGTCCGTCGACGCGGCTCCGAAGGTCGGAACGACGACCTGCCAGGTGCGACACCTCGGCGCGGTCCTGAGTGGCGTGCTCCGCGTCTCGACGGATGACGGGATCGAGATGGAGGTCCACCCCGGCGACGCGTACGAGATCCCGCCCGGCCACGACGCCTGGGTCGTCGGCGATGTGCCGTATGAAGCGATCGAGTTCGCGAGCGCGCGGGTCTTCGGCGCGACCCACGAGACACCCGTGCGGACGCTGGGCACGATCCTGATGACCGACATCGTGAACTCGACGTCGACGCTCGAGCGCGTCGGCGACACGAAATGGCACGCCCTGCTCCTCGAGCACAACGATCGGATGCGCGCCCAGATCGAGCGCTTCGGCGGCCGGGAGGTGCGCACGACCGGCGACGGATTCCAGGTGCTGTTCACCGGTGCCGCACGGGGTGTGACCTGCGCCGCGGCGATGGTCGACGCGATCGCCGACCTCGGGATCCAGATCCGGGCGGGACTGCACACCGGCGACGTCGAGCTCGCCGCCGGCAACCTGCACGGGATCGCCGTCCATACCGCCGCCAGGGTCGGCGCGCTCGCGGGTCCGGGAGAGGTCCTGGTCTCCGCGGTGACGCGCGATCTGCTCGACGGCTCCGGCCTCACGTTCGAGCAGCGCGGCGTCCACGAGCTGAAGGGCCTGTCCGGCCCGCGTCCGGTGTTCGCGCTCGTCCGCTAGGTCGGCGGAGCCGTCGCGATCGCGACGGCGAGCACGTCCTTCGCCTTGCGCATCTCCTTGAGCGACGGGTAGAAGTCCGGTGTGCCCTCGGCCTTGCGGTCGTACACGGTCGTGCCGTTCACCAGGATCTCGAGCCGGCCGCCGTGCACCGGCGTGAGCGTGATGTCCGTCTCGCGGACGTGTCCTTCAGCGAGCTCGGCCGCCAGACCGGCGGCCATCCAGAAGTAGCCTCAGGTGACGCAGTAGCGGATCTCCAGGGTCGCCTTCCCGATCATGGTGAGTCCTCCTAGTCGATGCGCATCCGCGTCGGCCGGATGCGGATCGGGACCGAGTACGCGTTCGCGAAGCTCGTCGGATCCATTCTGAGGTCCGCGATCATCGAGCGATATTTCTCGACGTACGCCGGGATCGCGGATGCCTGGGGATAGCGATCGTCGACGGCGGCCTCGCCTTCGATCGACACGATGTCGGAGCCATCGTCGATGTCGCGCAGGTGGACCGCGACCTTCGGGTTCGCCTGGACGTTCCGGACCTTCTGCGTCGTGGGCCTGCTGTACACGACGATCTCGCCGTCGCGCCACAGGAACCAGACCGGGCTGCTCTGGGGCTGGCCGTCGCGCCGAACGGTCGTGAGCCACGCGATCTTCTCCTCGCGGAGTCGCTGTTCCGCGTGAGCACGTTCGCGGTCCGTGGTCATCCGCGCAGCCGTTCGTGGTCCGGGTCGAAGGTCACCTTCCACTCGCGTCGCGGGCCGGCCATCACGTTCAGGTAGTAGACCTCGTACCCCGGCGGCGCCGACACGGTGTGGAAGCCGCGCGGCACGAGCACGAGGTCGCCGTCGCGCGCGGCCACGCTCCGGTCGAGCGAGCGGTCCGCCGTGTACACGCGCTGGATCGCGAAGCCGCGCTTCGGGTCGCGCAGCCGGTAGTAGTACGTCTCCTCGAGCAGCGTCTCGCGGGGCGGGTCGTCGGTGTCGTGCTTGTGCGGCGGGTAGCTCGACCAGTGCCCCGCCGGCGTGACGACCTCGGTGAGGAGCAGCCGCTCGGCGTCGCGATCCTCCATCAGCAGGTGGTGGATGCGCCGCTCCATGTTCCCGCTCCCGCGCACCTCGAGCCGCGCGTCGGGCGGCCGGAAGACCTGGACCGGCGCGCCCTTCGTCGCCGGCGCCGTCCCGACCGCGAGCTCGGCACCGCGCGGTCCTGCGGTCGCGGTGATCTCGGTCCCCGGCGGCGCGTACAGCGCGTGCGGCGCGCCATCGAACGGCGACGCGCGGCCGTCGGACGCGTCGAGCGTCCGGCCGGCGGCCCGCAGCTCGCACCCGCCGCCGAGGAGCACGACGCACGCCTCACGGTCCGTGAGCGTCCACGTGCGCGTCGCGCGCGGCGCCAGCCGCACGGCCTCGAATCCGACGTAGCGCCAGCCCGCGCGCCGCGGCGTGACCGAGATCAGCGTCCCGTCCCGCCCGGGCTCGCCGCCGCGGATGAGCAGATCCACCACTACGCGCCCGCGGCTTCGATCACAGGTGGCTGCGCTGCTTCTTCTTGCTCGCCGACCAGTCCTGCCGGGCCTTGCGCACGCCCTCCTGCTCGGACGTTTCCGCGGGCACGACCTCCCACCACGCCTCGTAGCTGGGGACCGCCGCGGCCGGATCGGTCTCGATGACGATCACCGTCGTCTGGGTGGCGGCCTGCGCGTCCGCGAGCGCGGCCCGGAATTCGGCCAGCGTCTTCGCCCGCACCGTCCGCGCACCGAGGCTCTTCGCGTTCGCGGCGAAGTCGATCGCGAGATCGGAACGCGTGCCGAAGCCATCGGTGCCGAGCGACCGCGACAGCGCGCCGATCGACGCGAACCCGTGGTTGTCGACGAGCGTGACGATGAGCTTGGCCCCCTCGGACACCGCCGTCGCGAGCTCGCCGGGCGACATGAGGTACGAGCCGTCGCCGACCATCACGAACACGTCGCGGTCCGGCGCGGCGAGCCGCGCGCCGATCCCGCCCGGGATCTCGTAGCCCATCGTCGAGTAGCCGTACTCGACCTGGTAGCCCTTCGGGTCACGGGTGCGCCAGAGCTTGTGCAGATCGCCGGGCATCGAGCCCGCCGCGCAGACGACGACGTCGCGCGGGCCGCTCGCGGCGTTGACCGCGCCGATCACCGCGCTCTGCGCCGGCGGCGTGCTCTCGATGGCGTAGAGCCGCGTCACCTCGGCATCCCATTCGGTGTGGAGCTTTTCGGCCTTGGCCCGGTACCGCTCGTCGATCACCCACTCCACGGCAGCGAGCCGCTCGAGCCCGACGCGTGCGTCGCAGAGCAGCGGGAGCGCGTTGAGCTTGAACGCGTCCACGGTCGCGACGTTCAGGGCGATGAACCGCACGCTCGCGCCCTCGAACAGCGTCTTCGACGCCGTGGTGAAGTCGCTCCAGCGGGTGCCGATGCCGATCACGACGTCCGCGTCGCGCGCGACGCGGTTCGCCGCGAGCGTGCCGGTCGCGCCGATCGCGCCCAGCGCGAGCGGATGGTCGCCCGGCAGCGCGCCCTTCCCGGCCTGCGTCTCCGCGACCGGGATGCCGCTCCGGTCGACGAACGCTCGCAGCGCCGCCGTCGCGCCGCTGTAGATCACGCCGCCGCCGGCGACGATGAGCGGCCGGCGCGCGGCGTTGATCAGCTCGACCGCGCGCGCGAACGCCGCGGCGTCCGGCATGCGCCGCTCGATGTGCCAGACGCGCTTCGCGAGGAACTCGTCGGGGACGTCGAACGCCTCGGCCTGGACATCCTGCGGCAGCGCGAGGGTGACCGCGCCGGTCTCGGCCTGATCGGTGAGGACGCGCATCGCGTTGAGCGCCGCGGGCACGATCTGCCCCGGACGCGCGATGCGATCCCAATACTTGGAGACGGCCTGCAGGGTGTCGTTGACGCTCACGTCGCCACGCGACGGCAGCTCGAGCTGCTGGAGCGCGGGGTCCGGCGCGCGCGAGGCGAATACATCGCCGGGCAGCAAGAGGACCGGGAGCCGGTTGATCGTCGCGAGCGCCGCGCCGGTCACGAGGTTCGTCGCGCCCGGCCCGATGGACGTCGTGCAGGCGAAGGTCGAGAGGCGGTCCTTCATCCGCGCGTAGCCGACGGCGATGTGGACCATCGACTGCTCGTTCCGCGCCTGGTGGTACGTCAGCGCCTCGGGGTATTGCGCGAGCGCCTGGCCGATCCCCGCGACGTTGCCGTGGCCGAAGATGCCCCAGCAGCCGGCGAAGAACCGCTGCTCGACGCCATCGCGCTCCACGTACTGCTGCGCGAGGAACCGCACCAGCGCCTGGGCCATCGTGAGCCGCTTCACGCGCGGACCGTCGGCCTGACGATCGACGCGGCCGCATCCACCGCCGCGGCGACATTCCCATCGGGTGGATAGAGGAGCGTGCGTCCGGCGACGAGGCCACGCACCTGGGGGAGCGCCATCGATACCGCCCATCGCTGGTACGTGGCATCCCGGTCCTCCCCCGGGTCTCCGCCCAGCAGCACGACCGGCAGCGTCGTCGCCGACAGGAGCCGTCCCATCGACGCTCCCGGCGGGACCCCCTCCTCCACCACCGGGAGCTTCAGCCAGACATGCGCGCTGGTGCTCCCCAGGCCGGAGGTGATCGCGATCGCGCGCATCGTGGCGTCCACGGAGAGGTCGTTCGTCGTCTTCCCGTCGACCGTTCGCGACGCGAAGACCTCGACCATCGCGGGCAGCCCGAGCGCCCCGAGCTCGTCGATCGCTCTCGCGCAGGCGACCATCGTCCGCACCGTCCCGGGATCGTCGTCGGCGACGCGGAGCATGAGCTTGCCGCCGTCCAGCCCGCAGCGGGCGATCGCGGCAGCGGTGTAGCCGGTGAACCGGTCGTCAAGCTCGAAGACCGATCCAGCGAGCCCGCCGCGGTTCATCGAGCCGAACACGACCTTGTCGTCGAGCGCGCCGAGCAGGGCCAGGTCGTCCACGAGGTCCGCGGTCGCGAGCACTCCGTCCACCGCCGGATGCGCGAGCGCCTCGACGAGCCGGACGAGGAGCCGGCCGCGATCCGCCATGGCCCGCGGGTCGCCGCCGGCGGCGAGGACACCGCGCGCGGTGTGGTCGGCCGCGACGAGGAACAGCTTGCCGTCGCGCAGGAGCGGCCGCCTACGGCGGCCCGCGAGGGCGCGCGCGATCGCATCGGGGTCCGTCGCGCGGATCCGCGCGAGCCGCGCGACGAGGTCAGACATGCGCGGCCCGTCCGAGCAGCGTGTCCACCTCACCGGTCGTCGGCATCGCGTCGGCGCACGCGAGCCGCGAGGCGACGATCGCGCCAGCCGCGCTCGCGAACTCGAGGACGCGCTGGAGGTCCCAGCTCGCGAGGAGCCCGTGCACCAGCGCGCCGCCGAACGCATCCCCCGCCCCGAGCCCGTTCACGACCTCGATCCGCACCGCGGGCACTTCGACGCGCTTCGACCGCGATCGCGCGAGCGTGCCGTTCGGGCCCCGTTTCACGATCGCGAGCTCGGGACCCATCGCGAGCAGGGCTTCCGCCGCGGCATCGGGGTCGCGCAGTCCGGTGGCCATCTCGACCTCGTCGATGTTGCCGACGACGACCTGCGCATGCTCCAGGATCTTCGTGGCCTCCGCCCGGGCGGCGAGCATCGACGGCCAGAACGCCGGACGGTGATCGAGGTCGTGGATGACCTTGCCCCTGGCGATGCGGGCCGCCTCGAGCGTCGCGCCGCGGCTCGGCTCCTCGGACAGCGCGGTGCCGCTGGTCCAGAGGATCGGGACGCGCGCGATCGCGGCCCGGTCGAGCTCCTCGACGCGGAGGTTCAGGTCCGGCGCCTTCGGCTGGCGGTAGAAGAGGAGCGGGAAGTCATCCGGGGGGAAGAGCTCGCAGAACACGACCGGCGTGCGCAGCACGGCGTCCGTCCCGACGTACGTCGTCTCGACGCCGAAGCCGGCGAGCGCCTCGCGGACGTAGATCCCGAATCCGTCATCACCGACCTTTGTGATGACGGCCGCGCGATGGCCGAGCCGCGCCGCGGCGACCGCGACGTTCGTCGGGCTGCCGCCGAGCGACTTGGCGAACGTGCGGACGTGCGCCAGAGGCACGCCGGTCTGCTCCGGGTAGAGGTCGACGCCGACGCGTCCGATCGTGATGAGCTCGAGCGGCTCAGACACGCGCGCTCACGAAGGTGAGGCTGCGCTCGATCGACGGCAGCGGATCCGCGTTCCGGTCGTGCAACGCGATGTCCTGTTCGAGGACATACCAGCCGTCGTAGCCGGCGCGTCGAAGCTCCGTGAGCACGTCCGCGATGCGCGCGCCGCCGTCGCCGAGGGGGCGGAAGAGGCCCTGCTGCACCGCCGCAGCGTAGGAGAGCCGTCCGTCGCGGACCGCCGCGCTCAGCGCGGGATCCGCGTCCTTCAGATGGACGTGGCGCACGCGCCGTCCCGCGGCGCGCGCGATGGCCGCCGGGTCGCCGCCGCCCACGAACGCGTGTCCGGTGTCGAGGCAGAGGGCGACGTGCGAGCCCGCGAGCAGCCGGTCGATGTCCCCTGGCCGCTCGATGACCGTGCCGACGTGCGGATGCACGACGACCTCGAGGCGCTTCGGCGCCGCGAGCGCCTCGATCAGCGGCAGCGTCTCGAAGAGCGTCGCCCACTCGGCGGCCTCCAGGTCCGTGCGGCCCTCGTATCCGTCGCGACCGGTCGCGGCGGCGAGGACCAGCAGCTCGGCGCCGGCGTCGTGCAGCCAGGCGGCCTGTGTCTCGACCGACGCGAGCTCGGCCTCGCGCCGCGTGCGATCGTGCAGCACCGCGGTCACGAACCCGCCGATGCAGCGCAGGCCGTGCGCGTCGAGCTCGCGCGCCGCGTCGCGCGCATCCGTCGGGAGAAAGCCCGGCGGGCCGGCCTCCATCGCGCGGAAGCCGAGCCGCTGTGCGTCGCCCAGGACCCGCGCCGGCGAAAGCTGCGTGCCCCAGCCCGGCACCTCGCTGACGCCCCACGAGATCGGCGCACCCGCGATCTTCGATTCCCGCATCGCCGGTACAGTAGCCGCGGTCTTGTTGCGGGAGGGATGATGCGGATCTCCGTACTCGGCGTCGGTCGTCTTGGCGCGTCTCACGCGGCGATGCTCGCCGCGCTGCCGGATGTGGAGCTCACGGTCTACGACGCGGATCCGGCGCGCGCGAAGGATGTGGCCGAGACAGTGAACGCGCGTGCGGTCGGCTCGATCGACGAGGCGTTCATGAACGCCCAGGCGATGGTCATCGTGACGCCGACCGACACCCACGCGCCGCTCATCAAGCGCGCGATCGACCAGGGGCTGCCCACGTTCTGCGAGAAGCCGATCGCCATCGGCATCCCCGAGACGCGCGACATCGTCGACCACGCCAGGCGCGCGAACGGCCGGCTCCAGATCGGCTTCCAGCGCCGGTTCGACGCGGGCTATCAGCGCGCGCGCGCCGAGCTCGCGAGCGGCCGGCTGGGCGACGTGTACTCGTTCCTCATGGTGAGCTGCGACCGGCTGCCGCCGCCGGACGGCTACATCAAGACCTCGGGCGGCCAGTTCAAGGACCAGTTCATCCACGACTTCGACATCACGCGCTGGCTGTTCGGGCAGGAGGTCAGTGAGGTCAGCGCGACCGGATCGACGAAGGGGGTGCCGCAGTACGAGGGCCTGAACGACGTCGGCACGTCCGCGGTGATGCTGAAGCTCGCCGATGGCACGCTCGGGCTCATGACCGCGCTGCGCCATAACGAGGCCGGCTACGACATCCACGTCGAGATCCACGCCGCGAAGGACACCCTCGCCATCGGCATCGACCCGCGCACGCCGTGGCGTTCGGTCGAGGCGGACGCGCCGACGCTGGCCGGACCGGCGTATCCGTCGTTCTTCGTGCGGTTCGGCGACGCCTACCGGGCCGAGCTCGCGCATTTCCTCACCTTCGCGACGGGCCAGGCCGAGAACCCCTGCACCGCGGCCGACGCGCTCGAGGCCCTCCGCATCGCGGAGGCCGCCGGCCGCTCCTGGCGCGAGCGCCGTCCGGTCGCGCTCAGCGAGATCGCGTGACGGTCAGGGTCCGCTTCCTCGGGACGGGCAACGCGTTCGCCGACGGCGGGCGGTCCCACGCGTGCATCCACCTCGAGGCGACGGGCGCGTCGCTGCTGCTCGACTGCGGCGGCTCGTCGCTCCCGGCGATCAAGAAGGCGCTGAACCCGGAGACGATCCAGGCGATCGCGATCTCGCACCTGCACGGGGACCACTTCGGCGGTGTGCCGTACTTCCTGATGGAGCAGTACTTCGCCGGCCGCAAGGCGCCGCTCGCGATCGGCGGCCCGCGCGAGCTCCAGGCGCGCTCGACGCGCGCGGGCGAGGCGCTCTACAAGGACTTCTTCGGGACGATCACGATCGACTACGGCCTCTCGTTCGTCACATTGAAGGAGGCGCCGGTCTCCCTCGGCGGCGCCGAGGTGAGCGCGCATCCGGTGAAGCACGTCGCGGAAAGCGATCCGCACGGGCTGCGCGTGAAGATCGACGGGAAGCTGGTCGCGTACTCGGGCGATGCGCGGTGGAGCGACGAGCTCGTCACGGTCGCGAAGGGCGCGGACCTGTTCATCTGCGAGTCGACGAACTTCTCGAAGTCGGATCCGGCCCACGTCAGCTACCGCGATCTCATCGCCAATCGCGCGAAGCTCGACTGCGGGCGGATCATCCTCACCCACCTCGGGGCCGAGATCCAACAGCATCTTGGGGAGCTCGAGCTCGAGACAGCGCAGGACGGGCTGCTCGTCACGCTCTAGGAACCGGTCACCCGCCGTCGCTGTATGGGAGAGATGCGCTTCCGCACGGTCATGCTCGCCGCGACGGTGCTGTCGACCGCGTGCTCGGCGGCCATACCGCCGCCGCCGTCCCCCGCGGCGTCCGCGGCCAGCCTCGCGCCACCGTCACCCGATCCGCTCACGTTCCGGGTCGGGCCCGCACAGGCGCGGATGGTGGCGACGGCGGTCGCGTTCCTCGACGCGTACGACGCCGGCGACGTGAGCCGCGCGCTCGCGCTCCTGACGGACGACGTCTCGATCAGCGACTGTGACTACCGCGGGCCGACGCTGGTGACTGCGACGGGCCGGGATGCGGCGCGCCGATGGCTCGGCGATCGAGCCGCGGACCACGACCGCCTGACGCTCGAGAGCGTTCGGAACGAGAATCCCGATCCGGCATCGGGTTCCCACGTTGTCGCCGTCTCGTACGCGCGGCGCACGAGCGACACGCTCCGCGGGCTGGGCTTCCCCGACGGCATCACGCCGCGGGTCGCGACGAAGGTGGTCTTCACCGCCACGGATGATCGACTGCGCGGATTCGCCAATGGGCCGTTCGGCGGTCCGCTCGAGCTCTGCACGCCGCAGCCGTAGCCGAGGTCAGCCTCGAGCGGGGCGGCGATCCCCCAGATACACGGCGACCATCGCGACGCACGACAGCGCGAACAGCGCCCAGAACCCGGGTATGTAATTGCCGACCGTGTCGTAGACGGCCCCGAGGCTCACCGGCGAGATCGCCTGCGTGAGCGTCGTCGCGAGCGTGAGCACCGCGGCGATGCTCGCGATCCGCCGCGGGCCGTACAGGCCCGCGACGATCGTCGACCGCACGAGCGTCTCCGCGCCACGCGCCGCGCCGAACAGGAGCACGAACGCGATCACGCCGACCTCCGAGGTCGCGAACAGCAGGACCAGGAGCGCGAGCGGCTGGCCGGCGTAGACGAGCAGCGAGACCGTGCGCGGCGCGAGGCGGCGCTCCAGCGGCGCGAACAGCAGCCGGCCGAGCACCTGGGCCGCGCCGATGCCGCCGGTCGCCGCCGCCGCGAACGCGAGCGGGTATCCGTGGTCGCCGAGATACGCAACGAGGTGCACCGGCACCCCCACGCCCAGGGCGTAGAGCGAGAACGCGAGCGCGAGCCACTTGAACGTCGGGTGCCGCAGGGCTTCGCGGAAGGAGTGGCTGAGCTCCGGCGTGACCGGCGGCGCATCCGGATGGCCGTCCGGCGGATCACCGTCGACCCCCAGGCCGAGGTCGGCCGGGCGGCGGCGCAGCAGGAGTCCGTACGGCGCGATGGTCAGCACGGCGAGCAGGACGGCGAGCGTCACGAGCGCCTGGCGCCAGCCCTGGACCGACACGAGCCACGCGGTGAGCGGCACGAAGACCGTGCTCGCGAACCCGGCGAAGAGCGTGACGAGCGTGAGCGCGCGGGACCGGTCGCGCCGGAACCAGACGATCATCGTGGCGAACGCCGGCCCGTAGTTCACCGTCGCGAACGCGACGCCGATGAACACCCAGATGACATAGAAGGACGCAAGGTCGCGCACCTGCGACCACGCGATCACGAGCGGGACCGCGGCGATCGAGCCTGCGGTCATCAGGAGCCGCGGGCCATGGTCGTCGAGCCAGCGCCCGACGGCGAGGCCCGCGAGACCCGAGACCACGAGCATGACCGAGAGCGCGCCCGAGATCTGGGCGCGCGACCAGCCGAGCTCGGCGGTGGTGGGCGCGATGAGGACGCTGAACGCGTAGTACAGGACGCCCCACGACACGGTCTCGCAGAACCCGAAGGTGACCGCGAGGACCCAGCCGTGGTACGGCCGCTTCACGGCCGTGAGGCTAGGGGCGTGCGGCGGTGAGCGCAGCGAGCGGGATGACCGCCTGGGCCGTGCCGCAGCACGTGCCGGCCGCCGGGTCGGGGCCCGCGCCGTCGCAGCGATCGGAGCCGCCGCCGGAGCAGACGCCGGTCCGCGGCAGCACGAGCGCCACGGCCTCCGCGCCGGCGACGTCGCCGGCGAGCGCGCTCGCGATCGAGCGGACCTGCTCGTAGCCGGTCAGCATCAGGAACGTCGGGGCGCGTCCATAGCTCTTCATCCCGGCGATGTAGAAGTCCTTCTCCGGGTGGCCGAGCTCGCGGACGCCGTGCGGCGGCACGGTGCCGCAGCTATGCACGTTCGGGTCGATGAGCGGCGCGAGCGCCGGCGGGGCCTCGAGGATGTCGTCGACGCGCACGCGCAGCTCGCGGAGCGGTGCGAGGTCCGGCCGGAAGCCGGTCGTCGCGACGATCTCGTCGAACGGCCCGAGCTCCCGCTCGCCGTCGGACACGAACACGCCCTCGGCGCTCGTGCGGACCTGCTGGATGCGCATGACGACCTGGGTGACGACGCCGCGGTCGACGAGCCCGCGCATCCTCGTGCCGAGCGCGCCGCGCGCGGGCAGCGCGTCGCTCTCCGCGCCACCGTACTTCGCGTCGGCGAACGGCCGGCGGACGAGCCAGGTGATCGGCGTGCCCGGGAGCTCGGCCAGGTCGATGAGCACGTCGAACGCGGAGTGACCGCTGCCGGCGACGAGGACACGCTTGCCCTCGTACCTGGCGCGATCGCGACCGACCGGGTCGGCGATGCCGTAGTGGATGCGGCCGGCCGCGGCGGCCTCCCCGCGCGCGAGCACGCCGCTCGCGCCGAGCGGGTTCGGGCTGCCGTACGTACCGGATGCGTCGATGACCGCGCGCGCGAGGATGACGCGCTCGCCCTCCGACGCCGAGACGGTGAGCGCGAACGGCGCCGCATCGCGGCCTGCGGTGGTCGCCTTGTCGAACCCGAGCCGGGCGACCGACGTGACGCGGTGCCCGAGCCGCACGCGATCGCCGAGCGCGCGACCGAGCGGCTCCAGATACCGATCGACGAGCTCGCGGCCGGTCGGGTAGCCCTCGCCGTCGGGCTCGGCCCAGGCCCCCGACCGCGCGAGGAGCTCCCGCGCGGCGGGATCGATGTCGTACTTCCAGGGCGAGAAGATCCGCACGTGTCCCCACCGGAGGACGGATGCCCCGACGGTGTCGCCGGCCTCGAGAACGACGGGCTCGGCTCCGCGGTCCAGCAGCTGGGCCGCGGCCGCGAGGCCGACCGGTCCTCCGCCGATGACCGCGACCGGCAGCTCGTGCATCGGCCCATGATGCGCCTCTATCGACGCTTGTCAATATCGAGGACCGTGGATATAGTCCTCGTCGTGGACGACATCCGGATCCTCCAGGCCATCGCCGAGCCGACCCGGCTCGCCATCGTCCGGCAGCTCGCAGCCGGCGGCGAGGTCTGCGCCTGCGACTTCACCGACTGCTGCGGCGTGAGCCAGCCGACGGTCTCGCACCACCTCAAGGTGCTGCGCGAGGCCGGCGTCGTGAGCGGCGAACGGCGCGGCACGTGGATCTACTACCGCCTCGAGCCGAAGGCCGCGTCGCGCATCGCTGCGCTCGGCCACCTCCTCTCCGCGGGCGCGCAGCGCGGGCCCAAGCGCGTCAACGCGAAGCCGGCCCTCGCGAAGACGTAGTGCCCAAGGCCCGCGTCCTGTTCCTGTGCACGCACAACTCGGCGCGCTCGCAGAT
Source organism: Candidatus Limnocylindria bacterium (assembly GCA_035935465.1). GTDB lineage: Bacteria > Chloroflexota > Limnocylindria > P2-11E > P2-11E > UBA4735. The sequence continues at coordinate 13,851 of DASYXA010000128.1, forward strand.
GGCCGAGGGCCTCCTCCGCCACGCCGCGGGCGACCGGTTCGACGCGCACAGCGCCGGCACCGAGGCGACGGCCGTGCGGCCGCTCGCGGTCGCGGCGATGCGCGAGCTCGGCATCGACATCTCGACGCAGCGGTCGAAGGCGCTCGACGGATACGTGGACCAGCGGTTCGACCACGTGATCACGGTGTGCGACGACGCGAACGAGTCGTGCCCGATCTTCCCGAACGCGGCGCACCGCATCCACTGGTCGCTCCCCGACCCGGCGAACGCGACGGGCACCGAAGACGAGCAGCTCGCGGTCTACCGGAGGGTCCGCGACCTGCTGCGCGCGCGGATCGAAGCGGAGCTGTCGGGGGCGTAGCGGCGCGACCGTGTACGGTCTCGGGCGTGCGGCGGCCGCAGCTGGGGGACCTGACCGGCGCGTTCGGTGATCTCGGGACGCTGCTGCCGCTGGCCGCCGGACTGGTCATCGTCTCGGGGGTCGACGCGGGCGGCTTCTTCATCACCTTCGGCATCGCGACGATCGTCGCCGGCTTCGCGTTCCGCCTGCCGATGCCGGTGCAGCCGCAGAAGGCGGTCGCCGCGGCCGCGATCGCGGAGGCGTGGCCCGCGACGCAGATCTACGGGGCGGCCCTGGGCATGGGTGTGCTGTGGCTCGTCATCGCCGCGACACCGCTGCTCTCGTGGCTGCGGGCGGTCATCCCCGCGTTCATCGCGCGCGGGATCCAGCTCGGGCTCGCCTTCACCCTCGGCGCACAGGCGGTGCTCCTGCTCGCGCGCAGCCTGCCGCTCGCGATCGTCGGCATCGGGCTGCTCGCGATCACCCTCCGCTACCGGCTCCCGGGGATCGGGCTCACCGTGGCCGCGGCCCTGGCGCTGATGCCGCGCGATGCGATCGTCTTCCCGTTCGCGCCGGCCCTTCCCTCACCGAGCCTCCCCGGCCTCGCTGACGCCGTCGCGGGCATGCTCCGCGGTGGGATCGCGCAGATGCCCCTCACCCTGACGAACGCCATCATCGCGACCGCGGCACTCACCGCGCGCTACTTCCCCGACCGTCCGGTGACCGAGCGCCGGCTCGCGATCAGCACCGGCCTCATGAATCTCGGCGGCGCGGCGCTCGGCGGCGGACCGTTCTGCCACGGCGCGGGCGGCCTCGCCGCCCAGCACCTCTACGGCGCGCGGACGGCGTGGAAGAACGTCATCGAGGGCAGCGTCGCGCTGGCCCTCGGCCTGTGCTTCGCGCCGGGACTCTCCTCGGCGCTCGCGGCGTTCCCGATGCCGCTGCTCGGCTCGCTGCTGCTCCTGGTCGCGCTCGAGCTGCTCTCGTCGGCCCACGGGCTCTTCGGGTGGCAGGGGTGGATCGCGACCGGCATGGCGATCGTGGCGCTGGCGACGAACATCGGGGTCGCGTTCGTCGCCGGATTCGTGTTCGCGACCGCCGTGCGGCATGCGGTGCACCGGGGCTGGCTTCCCCGGCTCCGCGGCGCGACGCCGGCCGACTATCTGGCGCGCATCCCGCAGGCTATCTTCGGCTCGGCGCGGTCGGCCTAGCCGGGCCGGACCGCGTCGAACGGGCCGGCAAGGCCTTCGGAGGTGCACGATGACCGTCACCCACAACGTCCGGGTCGACAACGCCCGGCGGACCGCCGAGCAGTCGACGACCGATCCGTCGGCGGCGCAGCTGCACGTCGATCTCGGCGGCGACTGGCGGGTGGACGACTCCAGGCCGCAGTTCGGCGGCAGCGTGAAGTTCGCGAAGGGCGAGACGCTCTTCGAGGCGGACTTCCCGCCGTCCCTGAGCGGTGACGGACGCGCGCCCTCACCGCTGATCTACTGCTTCTGGGGCGCGCTCTCCTGCTACGCCTCGACGTTCGCGATGCAGGCGGCCATGGCGGGCGTCGCCATCACGGCATTGCGCGCGCGGCTGCGGCTCACCGTGGACTTCCGGGGTGCGCTCGGCGTCGCGGACGTCGTGCCGCTCGACACCTTCCGGTTCGAGATCGACGTCGAGACGGACGCGTCCGATGCCGACGTGGCGCGCCTGAAGCGGCTCGCCGACGAGCGCTGCCCGGCGATCTGGGCGATGGACCACCAGGTGTGCCCCATACGACCGAGGTGCGGCGGGTCTAGGCGGCGTCGGCGAAGCGCATTCGCCCCAAGAGGGCGAGGCCGAGCGCACCGGCGAGGAACAACAGCGTGCCGCCGATCCAGAACAGCGGCTCGACCCCCACGCGATCGACCACGACCGCTCCGGCGCCGAGCGAGACCAGGCGCATCGCGCTCCAGGTCACATCGAGCAATGTGAACACGCGGCCGCGCATGGCTTCGGGGATCGCGCCCTGGATCGTGCTGGTGAACACGACCATGCCGGTGCTCGTGTTCAACCCGTAGACGAACAGGATCACCAGCGCCACCGGCAGCGGCGTGAACACCGCGATGAGCACGTCACCGGCGCCGCGGATGAGGTACGGGACGAACAGCCAGCGCGCGTTCCGGTAGTCGCGCGCGAACGTG
>DASYXA010000129.1:0-25542 GCA_035935465.1 Candidatus Limnocylindria bacterium
GATCGGGAACCGGCCCGCGTCCGTGAACGCCCAGAAGATCGCGAGGATGTTGTCCACCCGCACGAACCAGAACGCGAGGGTGACAAGCGTGAGCAGGAGCGCGTACACGCACGCGATCCCGCAGGCGAGGGTCAGGATGAACGCGAGCGCCGACCCGACCGTCACGGCGTCGCCGAGCATGACGAGCCCGACGACCACGACCGCCATGCCGAACAGGAAGTCGATGAACCGCACCATCCGGAAGTGCCGCGTGCTCACGAGGAACTGGCTGTTCGCGGGCTTGAGCAGGGTGAAGTCGAGCGTGCCCTGGCGCACGTGCTCCATGAGCTTCTCGAACGAGGGCGAGAAGACGAGGTTCACCCCGCCCTGCACGAGGTAGTAGACGCCGGTGAGCGCGATCATCTGCGGGAGGCTCCAGCCGTTCAGGGTGTTCGTCTGCGAGAACAGCACGAGGACCGCGCCGATGCTCGTGCCGATCACGAGGACCATCTCGAAGATCCCGAGGAAGAAGTTCAGCCGGTAGGCGAGCTCGTTCTGCATCTCGGCGCCCATGAACGTCCGGACGATGCGGACGTAGCGGATCACGCGCCCACCGCCGAGTACGCGCGCACGCCGCGCGTCCAGATGAGCCGGAAGCCGACGTAGCAGACCGCCAGCCAGGCGGCCTGGCCCGCGATGATGAGCGCGGCGCGCTCCGGCGTCACCGATCCGCGGAGGATCTCCGTCGGCGCGCCCTGCATGTACCAGAACGGCAGCGCGTATGAGAGCGCCTGGAGCCAGACCGGCATGAGGCCGATCGGCGCGATCTGACCCGCGAACACGAACGCCGCGCGCTGCCAGAGCGTGTTCGCGGTGTTCATTCGCGTGGCCCAGAACGCGAGCGACGCGATGATCCAGCCGAAGAGGAACAGCAGCGCGGCCGCGAGGGCGACGCTCGGGATGAACGCGAGCACGTGCCACGGCTGCGTCTGGAAGCGCGCGCCGAAGGTGATCGAGACGAGCACGAGGATGATCCCGAGCACCGGCAGCGTCGTGAGCTTGAACACGATGTTGTCGACGACGGCGTAGTGGAGCGGATGGAGCGGCCGGAGCAGCTTCGCCGAGAGCCGGCCCTGGTTCACCTCCCACTCGAACTCGTGGGAGTTCCAGGCCATCGAGAGCTGGCTCACGAACGTGAGGATGACGTAGTACGCGGCGAAGTCCCCGACGGTGTAGCCGGAGACCGAGCCACCCTGCGCCGTCGCGACCGCGACCCACGCCGCCAGGAAGATGACCGGCCGGATGATCGCGAACAGCATCCAGAGCAGCGACTGGATCCGGTACTGGGCCATCTGCTGGAAGCCGGCGAGGAGCAGCGCCCGGTAGATCGCGAGCATGCTCATCGCGCGATCGCCGGCTCGGCGGCGCCGAGATGCTCGCCCGAGAAGACGCGGTCGATGACCTCCTCGATCGGTGGATCCTCGAGCGAGAGGTCGGCCAGGGCGTCGCCGAGATCGGACACGAGCCGCGCGGTGCGCACGGGGGCCTCGGCGCGCGGCACGCGGATCCTGGACCGGCCGGCGCCGTCCTCCGAGACCACGTCGCCGTAGCGCGACAGGTCCGCGTGCGCCGCGCCATCGCGCAAGGTCACGCCGACGACCTTGTACGGGGCCATGCGCTCGGCGAGGTCGGCCAGTGCGCCGTCGTACAGGAGCCTGCCGTGGTGGATGACGATCACGCGCTTGCAGAGCGCGACGATGTCGTCCATGTAGTGGCTGGTGAGCAGGATCGTGGCGCCGGTGCGCCGGTTGAGCTCGGAGACGAACGTCCGGATCCGGGCCTGCATCGATACATCGAGCCCGAGGGTCGGCTCGTCGAGGAACACGACCTCCGGGCCGTGCAGGAGCCCGGCGGCGAACTCGACCTTCATCCGCTCGCCGAGCGAGAGCTGCCGGACCGGCTTGTGGATGAGCGGCTGGAGCTCCAGGAGCTCCACGAGGCCGTCCAGACGCGACGTGAAGTCCGCGTCGTTGATCCCGTAGATCTGCTTCAGGACGAGGAACGAGTCCGCCGCCGGGATGTCCCACACCAGCTGGGTCCGGTTCCCCATGAGCAGCGCGATCCGCCGCAGGAACGCGTAGTCACGCTTCCACGGCGTGTAGCCGAGGACCGTCGCATCGCCGCCGGTCGGGTAGAGCAGCCCCGAGAGCATCTTGAGGGTCGTGGTCTTCCCCGCCCCGTTCGGGCCGAGGAACCCGACGACCTCGCCGCGGGCGATCTCGAAGTCGATGCCGCCGACCGCGGGCACGTCCTTGAACGTGCGGTGGAAGAAGCCGCGGACCGTCGCGCCGACGCCGGTCTCGCGCTCGTGGACCTTGTACGTCTTCTGGAGCCCGCGCACGGATACGACGGCGTCGTTCATTCGGGCGGCGAATGTACCTCAGTGGGGCCGCCCGAAGACCGTCAAATCGGAGACGTTGGCTCAGCGGGAGGAGTCGGCCGCCGTCCGGGCCAACGGCATGTTGGCCTGCGAGCGGCGGCGAAAACAACACCGCTCACTCTTTGCGGTGGCCGGCCATCTCGAAAAGAGTGGCGGACGATGGACCCTCAGGCGGCCAACGCGAGGTGCAGGCAACGCGCGGGCTCAGCCGCCGATGGCGCGACGGATGTCGGAGATGCTCACGATGACGAGCAGCCCGAGCAGGAGCACGAACCCGACCGCGTGGATCACGGCCTCGACCTGCGGCGAGAGCCGGCGGCGCAGCAGCGCGCCGAGGAGCACGAAGAACAGCCGACCGCCGTCGAGACCCGGGAACGGGATGATGTTGATCACCCCGAGGTTCACCGACAGCACGCCGACGAGCTTCAAAAAGGTCGGGATCCCGAACTGCGCGACCTGGCCGGTGACGCGGAAGATCTCGATCGGCCCGCCGACCACCGGCGCGCCGCCCGGGGCCGCGCGCTGCGCGATGAGCTGACCCGGCAGGGCGACGATCTGACCGACCACGTCGCCGGTCAGGCCGACCGCCGAGCCGAACGCCTGGGCCGGCGGCACGGCCACGGCCGCCTGGACCTCTTCCAGCTGCACGCCGAGGGGGCCCTCGCCGGCGGGCGGGTCCGCCCGCGGGGTCGCTTTGATCGGCGGCAGCGCCCGCCCGTCGCGCAAGACGTCGATCGAGATCTCCTGCTGCTTCTCAGCGGCCTTCGCGGTGAGGTTCACCATCGCACGCGCGGTGTGGATCGGCGAGCCGTCCACGTCGACCACGATGTCGCCGACCTTCAGTCCCGCCGCCGCGGCCGGCGAGTTCGGCCGCACGTCGAACACGCGGACATCGCCGGTCGGCGCGGTCGTGCCGGTCATGAACGCGACCGTGAGGATGAGCAGCGCCAGCATGAAGTTCATGAACACCCCGGCCGCGAGCACGATCGCCTGCGCCCACCACGGCTTCGCGGTGAACGAGCGCGGATCGCCCGTCCCCTGCTGGCGGATCGAGAAGTCGTCCTGACCGAGGATCCGCACGAAGCCGCCGAACGGGATCCAGTTGATGGTGTATTCCGTCTCACCGCGCCTGAGGCCGGCGAGGCGCGGCGGGAAGCCGAACGCGAACTCGAGCACCTTCATCCCGAGGAGCCGCGCGGCCGCGAAGTGCCCGAATTCGTGGACCGCGACGATGAGCGTGAATGTCGCGATGAACAGGACGAGCGTCTGGAGATTCGTGAAGATCGAGAGGATCCCGCTCACCCGGGCACCGTCGCGGGCTGGAGGCCGCGCCGCACGCGCGCGTCGATCCGCAGGATCTCGGCCAGGGCGGGAGCCGCGCCCGCTCCGAGCTCGGCGCCACGGCGCAGCAGGCCCGCGATGTCGGTGAACCTGATCTCGCCGGCGAGGAAGCGCGCCACCGCGACCTCGTCCGCGGCCGACAGCCCGACCATCGCGCCCTGGTCGCCGCCGCGCGCCGCCGCGAGCACGTGCGAGAAGCAGGGGTAGCGCTCGAGCTCGACCTCGCCGAAATGCAGCGTGCGCTGGCGGGTCCACTCGAACCGTTTCACCGGCGAGGGCTGCTGCCCCCAGAGGAGCGCGTACTGGATCGGCAGGCGCATGTCGGGCTCCGCGATCGAGGCGATGACGCTGCCGTCGACGAGCTCGACCATCGCGTGCACGACGCTCTCGGGGTGCAGGACGACGTCGATGCGGTCGTACGGCAGGCCGTAGAGCCAGTGCGTCTCGACGACCTCGTAGCCCTTGTTCGCGAGCGTCGCTGAGTCGATCGTCACCTTCGGGCCCATGCGCCAGGTCGGATGGCGGAGCGCCTCGTCCGCGGTGATCGACCCGAAGGTGCCGAGCGCACGCTCGCGGAACGGACCGCCTGACGCCGTGACCGCGACGCGCTTCACCCGCTCCGGGTCGACGCCGCTCAGGCACTGCCACAACGCGCAGTGCTCGCTGTCCACGGGGCGGAGGCGCTTCCCTGCCCCGCCGCTGGCCGCGCGCACGAGATGCCCGCCGACGACGAGCACCTCCTTGTTGGCGAGGGCGACGTCCTTCCCCCCGGCGAGCGCGGCGAGCGTGGGCGCGAGGCCCGCGATCCCGGGCGTCGCCACGAGCACGAGGTCGACATCGTCCGCGGTCGCGAGCGCGCTGAGGTCGTCGTCGCCGGTGGCGATCCGCGTGACGCCGAGCCTCGCGGCCAGGGACATCAGCTGGTCGCGGCGCGAGCGTGCGGCGAGGGCCGTCACGGTGAGCCGATCCGGATGCGCCGCGATGACCTCGAGGGCCTGCTGGCCGATCGAGCCGGTCGCACCGAGGATCGCGACGCGCGTTGGTCTCACCGACTAATCATCCCAGACCGGCGGCGACGGTCAGCAGGACGACGAGCGGCGCGACCGCGAGGAGCGAATCGATGCGATCGAGCATCCCGCCGTGGCCCGGGAACAGCGCTCCGGAGTCCTTCACCCCGGCGCGGCGCTTCAGCCAGCTCTCGAGCAGGTCCCCGGCGAAGGCGATCGGCCCGATGGTCAGCGCGGCGACCGCTGCCTCGGGACGGCCGAGGCCGAACAGCGCGGCGATCCCGAGGACCGCGAGCGCGGCGGCGCCGAACCCGCCGAAGGTGCCCTCCCAGGTCTTGCCGGGACTGATGCGCGGCACGATCTTCTTCCTGCCCCAGAGCGAGCCGGTCGCGTAGGCCCCGACATCGGCGGCCCACGTCGTGCCGACCGCGAGCAGCAGCCACACCGGCAGGCCCGCGGCGGCGCCGTGCGCCGCCCCACGGTCGCCGAGCTCGCGCAGGTACGCGAGCGCGGCGAGCCCGCTGAAGAGGACCACGAGCTCGAGCCACGCCGCGACCCGGGCGCCCCGAAGCTGCCACAGCTCGACCAGCGCGACGCCGCCGCCGACGGCGACGAGCGCGGTGAACACGATCGGCGGCGCGAACGCCGCGGCGAGGACGACGATGGCGTAGCCGAGGCCGGTGATCGTGCGGCGCCGCAGATCGGTCAGCGGCCGAACCGCCGCTCCCGGCGGGCGTACGACGCGAGGGCCTGGTCGAGGTGCTCGACCGCGAAGTCGGGCCACAGGACGTCGGTCGCCCACATCTCCGCGTACGCGACCTCCCACAGGAGGAAGTTCGATATGCGCAGCTCGCCGCCGGTGCGGATGAGCAGGTCGGGGTCGGGGTGTTCGGGCGCGTACAGGCGCATCGCGATGGCGCGCTCGTTGATCTCGTCCGCCGCCACACCCTCCGCGACCAGCCGCTTGACGGCGTCGACGATCTCGGCGCGGCCGCCGTAGTTGAACGCGATGGTCATCGTGCCGTGGGTGCCGGCGTCCGTCGCCGCCGCCGCCTCGTCGATCGCCTGTCTCACGCCATCGGAGAGCTCGTGCAGCCGGCCGATGATCCGCAGCCGCACGCCGTCCTGCACGAGCGTTGGCGTCTCGCGGCGGATCGTCTCCTCGAGCAGCGCCATCAGCCCGCCGACCTCCTCGCGGGAACGCTTCCAGTTCTCGGTCGAGAAGCTGTAGAGCGTCACGTACTCGACCCCGCGGTCTCGCGCGGCGCGCACGGTGCGGCGGATCGTCTCGACGCCCTGGCGATGTCCGGCGATGACCGGGAGGTGGCGCCCGCGCGCCCAGCGCCGGTTGCCGTCCATGACGATCGCGATGTGGCGGGGAACGGCCATCCAGCCCGTCAGGCGAGGGAGGGCTTCGCCCGACCGAGCCGCAGGGGTCCCCGCGAGCCGACGAGCCGAAGGCGAGCTCGGGCGCGGGGTTCGATCAAACCGCCAGGATCTCCTTCTCTTTGGCGTGCCCGACTTCGTCGGCGGCCTGGATGTACAGATCCGTGAGCTTCTGGAGCTGCGTCTCGAGGCGCTTCTCGTCGTCGGCGGAGATGCCGGCGCCCTTCGACCTGGTCCGCAGCTCGTCCTGGGCGTGGCGGCGGAGGGTGCGGATCTCGACGCGGCCCTCCTCCACCTTCTTGTGGAGCATCTTCACGAGATCCTTGCGCCGCTCCTCGGTGAGCGCTGGGATCGACAGGCGAATGAGCGAGCCGTCGTTGCTCGGCGTGAGCCCGAGGTCGCTGCCGATGATCGCCTTCTCGATGGCCTTGATGAGGCTCTTGTCCCAGGCCTGGATGACGATGAGCCGCGGCTCGGGCGCGCTGATCGCGGCGAGGGAGATGAGCGGGGTCGGCGTGCCGTAGGCTTCGACCTCGAGCCCCTCGACGAGCGACGGCGTCGCCCGTCCCGTCCGGACCGCCTGCACCTCGTGCTTGAGGGCCTCGATCGCCTTCTTCATCCGGGCCTCGGTCTGGGCCAGGACCTCTTCCAGCGCCATCCCTTACCCCGCGTGCACGAGGGTGCCGACCTGCTCGCCGAGCACGGCGCGCACCATCGCGTCCTTTTCGCTGACGTCGAACACGATCGTCGGCATCTTGCGGTCTTCCGCCAGCGCCGCGGCGGTCGCGTCCATCACACCAAGCCGTTTTTCCAGAAGATCGCGGTAGCCGATGTCGTCGTACTTCTTCGCGGTCTTGTCGGTCCGCGGGTCACCCGAATACACGCCGTCCACCTTGTTCTTGCCCATGAGGATCACGTCGGCATCGATCTCGGCGGAGCGCAGCGCGGCCGCGGTGTCGCTCGTGAAGAACGGGTTTCCCGTACCGGCCGCGAAGATCACGATCCGGCCCTTCTCGAGGTGGCTGATCGCCTTGAGCCGGATGTAGGGCTCGGCGACCTCGTTGATCGTCAGCGCCGTCTGGACCCGCGCCTCGAGTCCGGCCGCCTCGAGCTGCGACCGGAGCGCGAGCGCGTTGATGACCATCGCCAGCATGCCCATGTAGTCGGCCGTGGCGCGGTCGATCCCGTGCTCCGCGGCATCCGCGCCCCGAAGCCAGTTGCCGCCGCCCAGGACCACCGCGATCTGGACGCCGACCTGCTGGACCTTACGGATCTCCTCCGCGAGGTAGGCCGTGTACTGCGGCGAGATGCCGAACTGCCGGTCCCCGAGGAGCGCTTCGCCCGAGAGCTTCAGGAGGACGCGGTGATACTTCGCCGTCGCCGTCACGAGGCCTTCCCGAGCTCGAAGCGCGCGATCCGGCTGACCTTGATGTTCTCGCCGGTCGCGGCCGCGAGCTGCGTCACGAGGTCACCGATCGTCTTCGACTGCTCCTTGATGTACGGCTGGTGCATGAGCACCGCGGCCGCCTTCGCGGTCTGCTCGTCGCCGTGCTCCTCGAGGAGCGCCTTGATCTCCTCGTCCTTCAGGAGCTCCCAGCTCACGTGCTTCGGGGACATCGCCGCGACCTGCATCGCGATCGCCTTCGCGAGCTCGCGGAACTCCGGGTTGCGCGCGACGAAGTCCGTCTCGCTCGACAGCTCGACCAGGGCGCCGATGCGGCCACCGCTGTGGATGTACGCCTCGACGACGCCTTCCTTCGTTTCGCGTTCGCCGCGCTTCTGCGCGGACGCGAGGCCCTTCTCTTTCAGGATGTGCTTCGCCTTCTCGAAGTCGCCCGACGCCGCCTCGAGGGCCTTCTTGCTGTCCATCACGCCGGCCCCCGTCTCGGTGCGAAGGCGCTGGACGTCTGCTGCGGATGCCATGGCTACTTCTCCTCTGTGGTCCCTGATGCGTCGGCCGCGGGTGCGGCGAGCGCTTCGTCGCCCGCGGGCGCGGCCTCGCCGGCCTCCGCGGCCGGCTCCTCCTCGTATCCGCCGATCGGGTACTCGTCCTCTTCCGGCTCGTACACCCGCGGGGTGCGCTTCGCGCGCGGCATGCCGACCTCGGCGTAGCCGCCCGCGTCGGTCGCCGGCGCGTAGCCCATGTCCTCGGGGCTCGCCTCCTTGGACGACGCGTCCAGCTGGGTACGGCCTTCGATGATCGCGTCCGCCATCTTCTGGCAGATGAGCTTGACGGCGCGGATCGCGTCGTCGTTCGCCGGGATGATCACGTCGATGAGGTCCGGGTCGCAGTTCGTGTCGACCATCGCGACGATCGGGATCTCGAGGCGACGCGCCTCTTCGACCGCGATGTGCTCGCGGTGGGGATCGACGACGAAGAGCGCGCTCGGCGGCCGTCGGAGCTCGCGCACCCCCTGGAAGTAGCGGTCGAGGTGCTGGAGCTCGTCCTCGAGACGCTGCGCGTCCTTCTTCGGCATGGTCAGGAAGTCGCCGCGCTCCTTGCGCTCGACGAGCTCGTTCAGCTTCTGGATCCGCTTCTGGATCGTGACGAAGTTCGTGAGAAAGCCGCCCAGCCAGCGCTGGTTGACGTAGTGCATGTTCGCGCGCTTCGCCTCTTCGGCGATCGACTCCTGGGCCTGCTTCTTCGTGCCGACGAACAGGACCTGCCCGCCGTCGGACGCGAGGTCGCGCACGAAGGCGTAGGCCTCTTCGACCCGGACGAGGGTCTGCTGGAGATCGATGATGTGGATCCCGTTGCGCTCCATGAAGATGAATTTCTTCATCTTCGGATTCCACCGGCGGGCCTGATGCCCGAAATGGACCCCGGACTCCAGGAGCTGCTTCATGGTGACGACCGCCAACTCGGTTCTCCCTTGATGCCTCCGCTTCACGGCCACGCCGCACCCGGGCGGGGCGACGCAGGGATCTCGTGAAGCGTGCGAAGTATCGGGCTGAACGACCCGATCCATGAGCGAGTGTATCAACACCGGACACCCTTGGCACGCCCGCCGCGGCCGCGCTTCGCCGTGCGGCCGCCGTCGGGCGGCGCCGGGCCGGTCAACAAAAAGGCCCGGGCCGAAGCCCGGGCCTTTTCGGTACGGCGCAGGAGCTAGGTGAGGTTGTTGCCGATGTTGCTGAAGATGTTCTGGAGCTGGCCGCGGAGGAAGATCATGGCGACGATGACGGCGATGGCGATAACGGCAATGATGAGGGCGTACTCGACCAGTCCCTGGCCTTCGTCGTCACGGAAGAATGCGAGCATGCGGTGGTCTCCTTTCGTCCCGTATTCGGCGGGCAGACAGCCGCCGCCAGGCTGAAGTTTAGGAACACACGACCAGGAGACAAGCCCCCCGACCGGCCCAGGACCCTCTGGCCCCGACCGGATACCGGTCAGGCTTGCGCCTAGCGGAAGTCCGGGTGGCCGTGCGAGCCGACGTCGGCCCGGAGCTCCTCCAAGGGGCTCTGCGGCCTGGCCGGCCGCAGCGCGGACACGTCGCCGAGGGTCCGTGCGATCGCGTCGCGGAGCTCGGAGATCGTGCAGCCGAAGAGCTCACCGGAGGTCTCGAACTCGGCGCGCAGGCGCAGGAACCCGAACTGGTTGTGGCGCGAGACATCCAGGCCCGCGCAGAGCTCATCGAGCAGCAGGAACAGGCGCTCGCGCGTCTCGCGCGGCAGCGTGTCGAGCCAGGCCCGGATCCGCTTCGCGGAGAGATCCTCCACCGGGGCATTATCCGCGCGCGCAGTGCTCCGCGACGACGACGCCGATTCCGTCGCCCGGCACCCGCTGGACCCGGACCGCCGGCAGCGAGGCGAGGAACGTCGGGCCGTAGTCCTGGAGGATGACCCGGCGGTCCAGCAGCACGACGGCACCGCGGTCGGCCTTCGAGCGGATGAGCCGGCCGTAGCCCTGGCGTAGGCGCAGCGCCGCCACCGGCAGCTGGTACTCGCGGAATGGGTCGTCGTACCGCTCGGAGCGCCCCTGGATGAGCGGATCGTCGGGCACCGGGAACGGGAGCTTCGCGATGACGACGCAGCGGAGCTGATCGCCGGGCAGGTCGACGCCCTCCCAGAACGACTGCGTGCCGAGGAGCACCGAGCGGCCCGCGGCGAATCGCTCGAGGATCGCGCGCCGCGAGCCGTCGATCCCCTGCGTGAGGACGGCGATGCCGGTGTCCTCGAGGTCACCGAGCTGCGCCCCCACTTCGCGCATCGCGGCGTGCGACGTGAACAGCACGAGCGTCCGGCCGTCGAGCGCCCGCGCGACGTCGCCGATGATGACCGCGGCCTCCTCGGCGAAGCGCTCGTCGTGCGGGAGCACGATGTCCGACGGCACGATGAGCACGGCCTGGCTCGCGTGGTCGAACGGCGAGCCGACGCGCAGGGTCCCCGCGACGTCGCTCACGCCGAGGCGGTCCATCGTGAACGTCATCGTCCCGGCCACGCCGAGCGTGGCTGAGGTCATCACGACCGACCGGTGGCGATCGATGAGCGTGCGCCGCAACGCGCCACCGACGTGCGCCGGCGCGACGTACAGGCCGATGCCGTCGTTGCCCCGCTCGAGCCACGCGATCTCGCCGGGCTTCGGCTGGTGGATCCCGTGCTCGATCGCGCCCTGTTCGCCGATGAGCTCCTTCGTCGCGCTCTCGTGCTCGAGCTGCGCATCCTCGTCACCGCCGCGCGCCGCCAGCCGCTCGCCCGCGATCCGGATGCCGGCGAGGGCGTCGGCCAGACGCTCCGCGGCGAGCTCGATCGGCAGCCAGCGGTCGTCGCTCGACCGGAACCCGCCGGTGATGCGCAGCCGGTCGGTGCCTTCGGGCAGGAGGGTCCCGAGGGCCAGGAACGTCTCCGCCGACATCGCGTCCGCGCGCGTGATCTCCTCGCGCAGGAGCTGCGCCGCCTCCATCCGCGCCGGGTCCTCCGATCGCAGCGCGCTCACGACGAGCGGCGAGTGCGCGATCCGCTCGAGGTCGCGCCGCGTGCGCCAGGTCTCCAGCTTGAACCCGAAGGCGTCCGCTGCGACGTCTTCGAGGTGATGCGCCTCGTCGACCACGACGTGGTCCGCGTCCGGGAGCAGCGCGCCGCCCGAGCGCGCGTCATGGAGCAGCAGCGCGTGATTCACGATGACGATCCCCGCCTCCGCGGCCGCGCTCCGCGCCCGCTCCAGGTAGCAGCCGCCACGCGTTGCGGCGCAGCGGCGGCTCGTGCAGGTCTCGTCATCGGCGGAGACCCGTGACCACAGCCCGGTCTCGCCGCCGAGGAGGTTGAGCTCCGCCCGATCGCCGCTCGTGGTCGTCGTGCGCCAGATGAGCGTCTTCAGCGCGAGGCGCGCCTCCTCGCGGGTGCCGACCTGGGTGCGAAAGAGCTGCCAGCGCCGCGGGCAGAGGTAGTTGGACCGACCCTTCAGCACGGCAACGCGCACGCTGGTGCCGAGCGCGGCCTGGAGGTCCGGGAGGTCTTTGCGGACGAGCTGGTCCTGCAGCGGGAGCGTGTGCGTGCTCACGATGACGCGCTCGCCGGCAAGCGCGCGCCCCAGTGCCGGCAGCAGATACGCGATCGACTTCCCCACGCCCGTGCCCGCCTCGGCCACGAGCACGCCACCGGTGGCCATCGTCCGTTCGATCTCGATCGCGAGCCGCCGCTGCTCGGGCCGGTCCTCGAAGTTGTCGATCGAGCGGGCGAGTGGACCAGTCATTCCGAGTGCGGTAGCGGCATCGATGGCGGCAGCGCGTACGGCCGGCCCCGGCTGTGCCGGCGCCGGCCGAGCCCCATTCAAAGGATCGCCATCCCAGGCATGCCGAACGGACTGGCCGAGCGCGTCCGCGAAGAACTGTTCCGCGGCCGGGCCGAGCACGGCCGCGTATGAGCGCGCCTCCTCGAGGAGCGGCGCGGGCAGCGCGCGAGCCCGGGACGCCAGCGCGGCCAGCACCGCGGCGCAGGTGAGCGCGTCGTCGAGGGCCCGATGCGCCGCTGCCGGCACGATGCCCTCGTCCGCCGCGAGCCGCTGTAGCGCGTAGGACGGTGCCTGCGGCACGAGCATCGACGCGAGGTCGGCGGTGTCGAGGCGCGGCGCGCCGGGCGCGAAGCCGTTCCGTTCGAGGAACGCGAGGTCGAAGCCGACGTTGTGCCCGACGAACACACCGTCGCCGGCGAAGGCCGCGAACCGGGCGACCGCTTCGGCGGCCGCCGGCGCGCCGACGAGATCCCGGTCGCGGATACCAGTCAGGCGCGTGATCGCGGAGCCGACGTCGCGGCCCGGATCGACGAACGTGCTGAAGCGCTCGCCCGGTTCCGCACCGTCCGCCGTGAGGCGCACGCGTACAGCGCCGATCTCGATGATCCGGTCCGTGTCCGGATCGAATCCCGTCGTCTCCAGGTCGACCGCGATGAGCTCTTGCAGTGTGTCGCCGATCTAGGCCGCCATCCGGCGGCGGGCTGCTACGGGTACGTCGTACCCCGTTCGCTCGTGCGCCGGTGACCGTGCGCGGTCACCGGCCGCCCTCGCTCACGGGTAGATGCCGCGGGTCAGGGTCGCCTCGGCCACGCGCGCGACGGCGACCATGTACGCGGCCGTCCGCATGTGCACCTTGTTCTTCAGCGACATCTGGAGGACATCGTTGAACGACTTCACCATGACCTCTTTCAGCCGCGCGTTGATCGTCGCCTCGCGCCAGAAGAGGTTCTGCAGGTCCTGGACCCACTCGAAGTACGAGACCGTGACGCCGCCGGCGTTGCACAGGATGTCCGGGATCAGGAACACGCCCTTGTCGTAGAGGATCCGGTCGGCCTCGGGGCTGGTCGGCCCGTTCGCCGCCTCGGCCACCAGCTTCGCCTTGACCTTCGGGGCGTTGTGCTCGCCGATCTGATTCTCGATCGCCGCGGGGATGAGGATGTCGCAGTCGAGCTCGAGCAGCTCGCTGTTGCTCACCCGCTCCGCGCCCGGGAAGCCGACGACGCTCCCGGTCTCGCGCTTGAACGCGTCGACCTTGTTCGGGTCGATCCCCTTCGGGTTGTGGATGCCGCCCTGGGTATCGGAGAGCCCGACGACCACCGCACCGAGCTCGGCCATGAGCTTGGCCGAGAACGACCCGGCGTTGCCGAAGCCCTGCACGACGACGCGCGCTCCCTCGAGATCGATGCCGAGGTGCTTCGACGCCTCGATGACCGTGTACACCGCGCCGCGCGCGGTCGCCTCGTTGCGGCCCTCGCTGCCACCGATGGACAGTGGCTTGCCGGTGACCACCGCGGGGACGGTGTGGCCCGCGTGCATGGAGTACGTGTCCATGATCCAGGCCATCGTCTGCGCGTTCGTATTCACGTCCGGCGCCGGGATGTCCCGCTCCGGTCCGATGAGGAGCGCGATCTCCGTGGTGTAGCGGCGGGTGAGGGTCTCGAGCTGCTGGAGGGTCATCGTCTTCGGGTCGCAGATGACGGCGCCCTTCGCGCCGCCGTAGGGGATCCCGACCACCGCGCACTTCCAGGTCATCCACATCGCGAGCGCCTTGACCTCGCCCAGCGACGCGCTTGGGTGGTAGCGGATCCCGCCCTTCCCGGGCCCGCGCGACGTGTTGTGCTGCACCCGGTAGCCGGTGAACACCTTCACCGCGCCGTCGTGCATCCGGACCGGAAAGTGGACGGTGAGCTCGCGCTGGCACTCACGCAGGATCCCGCGCATGTTCGGGTCGAGGTGAAGCTTGTCGGCCGCGGTGTCGAACTGCTCGGTCGCGACCTCCCACGGGTCACGCTGGGTGTGGTCGATGGTCGCTGCGGACCTCATGCGCTCGCTCTCCTTATTTCAGCTTCGGTGGGTTGAGCTTGTCGACGACCAGCCACGAGCTCGCGGTCTGTCCTGGCGAGTATGGGCTGTTCCACTCTTTGAGCACCACTCGCCTGAAGCCCAGGCCGGCGAGCGTCTCGCGCCACGGGCGCAGCCCGCGCGACACGTAGGGCGTGAGCCGGACGTTCTGGCTCGGGGTGACGAGCCCCTCGAGATGGCGCTTGCGCTCGAGCAGCGGCACGCCGACGAGCGGCTCGCCGTCCACCTCGAGCAGGTCGAACGCGCTGAAGATCTGCCGCGGCGGCGTCTCTCGGGTGAATGCGTTCCCCTCCGGGTCGACCTCGAGGTCGCGGTCGTCCTCCCAGTTCGTGACGAGAACGCCGTCGAGGATCGCGCTCGCGCAGCGGGTCTCGGCCTGGATCGCGTCGAAGAGCTCGCGCGGTCCGTCCACCGGACCGTCGTAGCCGACGAACCGCGGATCGCCGTGGCCGATCCGCACGAGGACGCGGATCCCCTCCCAGGCCGGCTCGAGGATGTGGTGCGGCGGCTCGGCGTGCTCCCGCACGGGCTTCGGGCGCTGCGGCGCGAGGTCCCGGCCGAGGACCGTCGACTCCACCGGAATCGAGTATTTCACGGGCGTTCCGGGCCGCTTGACAGGACGAACAGATGTTCTATGCTGCCCGAACGCCTGTTCGAGAGGAGCAGCTCGAGCAGGCGAATTCCGCCGTCACGAGGTGCACCGTGGCCATCGCTATCGCCTTCCCCCTCCCTTCGTCAGCGGGCGGCGCGCAAGCAGCCCTCCGCGCGCCGCTCCGCGACATCCCACCGCGGGTCTACTCGCCGTTCGGCCAGCGCCGGTTGGCCCGGCCGATGGCGGTCCGGCTCGCGGAGACGGATCCAGCGGATGTGGCGGATGTGGCGGATGTGGCGGATGCGGGGGACAGCGCGCCTCCTGGCCGGTCGCGCCGTCCCTTCATCCGCCCCCGCGGGCGCTGACGCCTAGATCTTCTTCGCCGGCGGCTCGGCCGCGCTCCTGGCCATCGCGACGAGGGGCGCGGCCAGCGCGCTGAACTCCGTCGGGATGACGAACTTCGTCGCCGGCGAGGCCCCGAGCGCCTTCAACGCCTCGAGGTACTGGAGGGTCATCGTCCGGGCGTCGGCGCTGACCGCTGCCTCGTTGATCTTGCCCAGCGCGAGCCCGAAGCCTTCGGCGCGCAGGATCGCGGACTGGCGGGCGCCTTCGGCCTGCAGGATGTTCGACTGCTTGTCACCCTCGGCCACGAGGATCGCGGATGCCCGCTTCCCCTCGGCCTCGGTGACCGACGCGCGCCGGATCCGCTCGGCGGTCATCTGCCGGGTCATGGCCTCCTGGATCTCCCGCGGGGGGACGATCTCGCGGATCTCGACCCGATTCACCTTGACGCCCCAGCGGTGGGTCTCGTCGTCGAGCTTCACGCGGAGCACCTCGTTCATCTGCTCGCGCTTGGCGAACGCGTCGTCGAGGACGAGGTCGCCGATGACCGCACGGAGCGTGGTCGACGCGATCTGCTGGACCTGCTGGCGGAAGTTCTGGACCTTGATCACGGAGTCGGATGCCTCGATGACCTGCTGGAAGATCAGGAAGTCGATCGAGATCGTCGCGTTGTCCTTCGTGATGCAGGTCTGCTGCGGGATCTCGACGCTGAACTCGCGGAGGTCCACCGTGACCGAGCTCTGGATCGGCGGCGGGAGGAGCAGCACGAGCCCCGGACCGCTCGTCTTCTGGTAGCGGCCGAGGGCGAAGACGACGAGTCGCTGGTACTCCGGGACGATGTGCACGATCGTCCGCAGGACCAGCAGCGCGACGACGAGGATGAACGCGATGACCACGAGCTCGCTAGACATCAGCTTTCCCTTCTTCCCGAGGACGGCTCCGGTCCGACGATAAGTCGCACGCCATCGACACGCCGCACGCGGACCGGCGCACCTTGCGGGATGGTCCCCCCTTCGCTCACGGCGGTCCATTCGTCGCCGGCCGCGCGGACGATGCCCGCCGGCGCGAGCTCCGTCTTCGCCACGCCGAGCGTGCCGATGAGCAGCCCGGCGCCGCTCGCGACGGGCAGCCGCTGGAAACCGACCGCGAGCCGGATCACCACGGCGAAGAACAGCGCGGCGGTACCGACGACGAGGAGGAGCGTCACCGGATCCGCGCTGTAGCGGAGCCCCGGGAACGTCGGCCGCCACGGCGGGAACACGATGATCGCGCCGAGGAGGAGCGAGGCGATGCCGCCGGCGAGCAGGAGCCCGTGGCTCACGATCTTGACCTCGGCGATGAACAGGACGAGCGCGAAGATCATGAGCGCGATCCCGGCGCCGTTCGCATCGAGCGTCCCGAACGAGAACAGGGCCATGACGATCGCGATCACCCCGACGATGCCCGGGAAGATGAGCCCCGGGTTCGAGAGCTCGAAGATGAGCCCGTACGTGCCGATGGTGAACAGCAGAAGCGCGATCTGCGGGTCCACGATGAAGTGCAGGAAGGTCTCGAACGCGTTCATCCCGTCGTCGTCGATCGCAGCGCTCTTCGTCGCGAGCGTCACCGGCTGCCCGGCGACCTGCACGGTGCGCCCGTCGATCTGCGCGAGGAGGTCCGGCAGGTCGCGAGCGACGAGATCGATCACCTTGAGCCGCACCGCCTCGTCGTCGCGGATGCTCACGCTCTTGCGCACGGCATCCTCGGCCCACTGCTCGTTCCGGCCGCGGGCCTTCGCGATCTTCGTGATCTGCGCGACGGCGTCGTTCTCGGCCTTGAGCCGCAGGTCGCCCTGGATATCCCCACCCGAGCTGTCCACCGGATGCGCCGCGCCGATGTTCGTCGCGGGTGCCATCGCCGCGATCGCGCCGGCCATCGTGATGAACGTGCCCGCCGAGGCGGCGCGCGCGCCGGACGGCGCGACGTACGTCACGACCGGCAGCGGCGCGTTGAGGAAGGACGTGGTGATCCGGTAGGTCGCGTCGATGAGCCCGCCGGGCGTGTTGATGATGAACACGACGGCCGGCGCGCTGGCGGCCTGCGCGTCGGCGATGACGCGATCCACGTAGCGCGCGGTGATCGGGTTGATCGCGTCCTCGATGTGCCCGACGACCACCGGCGCACCGGGTGCGGCGCGGGGCACCGGCGCGAGGCGCGGCGCGCTGCCGGCCGAGAGCTCCGTGAGGTCGGTCTGCCCGAGCAGCGCCCCCGCGGCACCGAGCGTGACGAGCGCGACGGCCAGGGCGAGCTGGAACGTGAAGCCCCGTTTCGCCGCGGGGGCCAGCCGCGCCGCGAGCCGCGAGCGCGCGAACGGCGTCTCGCGCACGCGCTGGGTGTCGATCGCCCGCGCGAGCGCGATGCCGAGGACGTCCTGATCGCGCTCGTTCACGGGCGCAGCGCGCCGCGCACGAGCTGCCGCGCGGCGTGCGCCGCGCGAAGCGCTCCCAGGGCCTGCGACAGCGTCGCGCCGACCGTCCCGCTGCGGATGGAGAACGTCCTCGCGATCTCCTCGTAGCTCTGGTCGTAGTAGAAGCGGGCGACGACGACCGCGCGCTGCCGCTCGGGCAGCTGGCGGAGCGCGGCGAGGAGGTCGGCGCGCTCGAGGGCGAAGTCGAGCTCGTCGCGCGCGGCGGGCAGCGTCTCGACGGCGACGTCGCTGACCCGGCGGCGGCGGTCGCGGAACAGGACGCGGGTGGCCACGACCAGGAGCCAGGCCCCCGGCCGGTCGAGCGTCGCGAGCCCCTGGGTGCAGCCGCGCACGAAGGCCTCCTGGACCGCGTCCTCGGCGGCGCCCTCGTCGCCGGCGATGGCCGTGAGCGCGCGCAGCAGCCGGGGGTACTCCTGTTCGTAGAGGCGCTCCCAGCCGGCGATGTCGACGCTCACCGTCTTCCCTTCAACGAGCCTCCCGGCGACCGCTTTCTTTAGTCGGTGTACCACGGGCATTAGCCTGCCGAGCCGATGCCGTGGCTCGAGGCGCCCGACTACTGGCTCGCGCGGCTCGCCGTCGAGCGCGGCCTCGGCGCCATCTACCTGGTCGCGTTCGTGGTCGTGCTCCACCAGTTCACGCCGTTGCTCGGCGAGCGCGGGCTGCTCCCGGTATCGCGGTTCACCGCGGCCGTGCCGTTCCGGGCCGCGCCGAGCCTGTTCCACTGGCGCTACTCCGACCGGCTCCTCCGCATCGTCGCGTGGACCGGGATCGTCCTCAGCACGGTCGTCGTGGCCGGCCTCCCGGATGCCTGGCCCCTGCCGCTCGAGATGCTCGTCTGGGCCGTGCTCTGGGCGCTCTACGTCTCGATCGTGAACGTGGGCCAGACCTTCTACAGCTTCGGCTGGGAGACGCTGCTGTGCGAGGCGGGATTCCTCGCGATCTTCCTCGGACCGGCCTGGACGTTCGCGCCCCTGCCGCTCATCTACCTCCTGCGGTGGCTCGTGTTCCGCCTCGAGTTCGGAGCGGGGCTCATCAAGCTGCGCGGGGACGCCTGCTGGCGCGATCTCACCTGCCTCTACTACCACCACGAGACGCAGCCCATGCCGAATCCGCTGAGCTGGCGCTTCCACCACCTCCCCCGCCTCCTGCATCGCGGCGAGGTGCTCGGCAACCACGTCGCCCAGCTCGTCGTGCCCTGGCTGCTGTTCGCGCCGCAGCCGGTCGCGACGCTCGCCGGCATCGTGATCGTCGCGACGCAGTCATGGCTCGTGCTCAGCGGCAACTTCTCGTGGCTCAACCTGATCACGATCGTGCTGGCGTTCTCGGCCTTCGACGACGCCGCGCTCGGCCGGATCCTGCCGGTCGCGCGACCGGTGGCCGACGCCTCGCTGCCCCACGAGGTGGCCGTGGTCGCCCTCACGCTAGGGGTGCTCGCGCTGAGCTACCGACCGGCCCGGAACCTCCTCTCGTCGCGCCAGCTCATGAACTCGAGCTTCGATCCGCTGCACCTGGTGAACACGTACGGCGCGTTCGGCAGCGTCACGAAGGAGCGGTTCGAGGTGGTGATCGAGGGCACGACGGACGCGGAGCCCACCGAGCGGACAGCCTGGCGCGAGTACGAGTTCAAGGCGAAGCCCGGCGACGTCCGGCGGCGGCCGCCGCAGTACGCGCCGTATCACCTGCGCCTCGACTGGCTCATGTGGTTCGCCGCGTTCTCCTCCCCCCGCCACCACGACTGGTTCATGCCGCTCCTCGCGAAGCTGCTCGAGGCCGACCGCCCGATCCTCCGGCTCCTGGCCCGCGACCCCTTCGGCGGGACGCCCCCGGCGGCGGTCCGGGCGCAGCTCTGGCGCTACCGGTTCACGACGCCGGCCGAGCGCCGCGCGACCGGCGCCTGGTGGCACCGCACGTACGTCCGGCCGTATGTCCCGCCGGTCGCGCTGCCGCGCTGACGGACCGGCACGCCGGCGGCTCGCTCGGACGCCGATCGCGCGGTGCCGCGAGGCAGCGAGCGACCGGCCGGCTCGTCGCGAACCCGATCCTCCTCACGCGGCGGTGGCCCCGCGCGCCTCCAGCAGCCACCGCACGACGCAGAGCTGCCGCGATGACCGCTCGTCCTCATCCGGCCCGAGCGGCAGTCCGAGCTCCGTCCCGCGAACGATCGCCCAGTCGCGGATCCGTCGCTCGTCGAGACCGCCGGCCGCGAGCTGCGCGATCCGGCGCTCGGTGATCTCACGCGTCGGCACGAGATGGAATGGATTCCAGAGCAGGGTCACGACGTCGAACTCGGGCTCGGCGATGAGCGGCTTCGGGTCGATCGCGAGCCACCGTCCGGTGTGCCGCAGCAGGTTGTGGTGGTGGAAGTCGCCGTGGACGAGCACGTCGGCGCGTGGCGCCATCGCGGCGAAGAGCTCGGTCGCGATCGCCACGAAGGGGTGATCGGTGTCCGCGGCGAGGTCGCGTAGCCGGCCGGCGATGAACTCGCCGCCGCGGAGGAACGGCCCGGCCGCGACCGGCCGCCAGAGCTCGCGGCCGGTGTCGAGCGCCACCCGGATGGCTTCGTGATCGTCGATCGACGACGCGTCATGCCCAGGCACGCAGCGCTCGATGAGCAGCGCCCGGCGCAGCTTGTCGCGTTTGAGCAGCCGGACCGCGCCCCGTCCGTTCCAGAACGCGAGCGCGTCTCCCTCGTGGTCGGCATCGTCGTCCTCGGGCGGCGTGAGCTTGAGGACCGCGTGATCGCCGGCCGGCGCGGCGAACGAGAAGCGCGCCCACTCGTAGCGCGGACCAAGCCGCAATCCCCAGGCGAGGGCGACCTCGTGGGCGGTGCGCTCCAGCTTCCGGGCCGGCTCCCACTGCCAGCCCGGCCCGTACTCGAGGCTCACGGCGGGTCCACGATCTTCCAGTACGAGTCCTTGCGGACGCAGGCACCGTCACGGAACTCCCAGAGGTCGCAGCCGTGGACCCTGAGCGACCGGCCGTCGCGGGTCGTCCCGGTCAGGACCCAGCGCGACACCGCGTTATCGCCGCAGACCCAGTGCTCCTCATCGCCGTAGTGGACATCGGGGATGCCCGAGAAGCGCGAGGCCAGCCCCGCTCGGACCGCGGCCTTGCCGACGTACCTCGTCCCGAACGGCTCGGGGCCGCGCGGCATGTCGAATGAACAGTCCTCCGCGAAGAACGTCATGATCCGATCGAGGTCGTGCGCGTTGAACGCGGCCAGCACATCGCGAAGGAGCCCGGTCCTCACTGCGCCAGTCGACATGGAGCCTCACCTTTCACCTTCCGTCCGCCGCGACGCGGCCCTCGCGGTCCGGCGGATTCGACGCGTCGCCGTCGTCGACGAGGATGACGAACGTGCCACCCCAGTGCGGCCGCGGGTACAGCGTGTCGTTGCGATCGACATCATGGAGCCTCGCGTCGGAGTTGAAGACGATCGAGCCGCTGTAGCTGTCACGGAACCACCAGTCGTCCGCATACCACTCGTCGATCCCGATGAGCTTCCCGGTCTGGAACTCGGCGGACCGTGACGTGTCCGGGCGGTGCTTCGCGGTCAGCGGGTCCAGGTCCCCGCGCTGCGGGTCCTCGACCACGACCCCGGTGATCTTCCCGTCGGTGAGCCGGGGGCCGATCGAGCCGCTGTATCCGGTGATGATCGGCGCGTGCTGTCCGGCAAGGGACAGCGCGATCACGGGCTTGGCCGACCGGACGAGCCAGTAGACCGCGGCGCGGGTGGCCGCCTCGCGCGTCGCGAAGCGGTAGTAGTGGTAGCGGTTCGTGGGCTCGAGCGCGGTGATCACGCGGGCGATGGCGGCGGGATCGATCCCCGGGTCGGCGCTCTTGTTGAGCGGCCGGCCACGGGCGAGGATCTGCCGGGCGGTCGCGACGTCGTGGCCGGTCGTGAATGTCTGGATGATCCGCACGCTGGCGGCCGCGCACGCGAGGGCCTCGCCGTTCGGGTCCTCGAACTCCGTGAACCAGCGCACCCCGCTGAGGCGCTCGGCCATCGTGCGGAAGTTCCGGGTCGCGCGGCCCTCGGCACCCTGGCCGGTCACGGCGTTGAGCTCGAGCCGCACGTCGGTCGCCGGCGGGAGCAGCCCGTCGCAGGCGTAACCGCCGGCCTGCCGGCCGGGATCCACCGTCACCGTACACGCCGACGGCAGGGCCGGCGTCACGGCGAACCGCACCTCGAGCAGCGGGACGTTCGATGTCCAGCGACCGGCGACGTAGCGCGGCGCCTGCGACGTATCGCCGGGCGGCTCGAACGCGATGACCGGCACCACCGGGGTCGGGCGCGCGCTGGCGGACGGCGACGCGTTCCCGGCGCTCGGCGGGTCGGCCGCGCATGCGCCGACGAAGACGCAGGCCGACAGCGTCAGCGCGGAAAGCGCTCTCATCCGATCCGTGGCCATAATCCACTGTCCCATGACACCCCGTCCGATCGTCCCGTTCCGCCACCCGCTGCGCGACGTCCGCGTGCGGGTGCCGGCGTCGAAGAGCATCGCCAACCGCGAGCTCGTGCTCTCGGCGATCGCCGAGGGCGGCTCGCGGCTCGACCTGGGCCGGCTCGACCCGGGCGACGACGTCCGCACCATGCGCCAGGCGATCGCGGCACTCGGCTACCCGGTCGAGTGGGACCAGACCTTCCAGGTCACGGTCCACGGCGCCGAGGCCATCCCGCACGCGATCGGACCGGTGCAGGCGAGCGAGGCCGGCACCGTGGCGCGGTTCGCCCTGGCCGTTGCCGCGCTCGCCGACGGCGAGACCCGGTTCGACGGGTCGGAGCGGCTGCGCGAGCGGCCGCTCGCGCCGCTCGTCACCGCGCTTCGCGACCTCGGAGCGACCGTCGACGCCGAGGCGCTGCCGCTCACCATCCGCGGCCCGGTCCGCGGCGGCCACGTCCGCGTCCCCGGGATGCAGTCGAGCCAGTTCGCGTCGGCCCTGCTGCTCATCGCCGCGCGGATGGAGCGCGGGATCGATCTCGAGATCACCGGCTCGCTCGTGTCCGCGCCGTTCGTCGAGCTGACGATCGCGGCGCTCGAGCGGCGCGGCGTGACGGTGGACGCCCCGACGCTCGACCGCATCAGGATCGCGCCGCAGAAGGTCAAGCCGCGCTCGTTCGAGATCCCGGGCGACGCGACGGCGGCAAGCTACCCCGCGGCCGCGGCCGCGATCTGCGGCGGCAGGGTCACCGTGGAGAACGTCGACGCGCACGCGGTGCACGGCGGGCAGGGGGACGTCCGCTCCTTCGAGATCCTCGAGGAGATGGGGTGCCGGGTCTCACGGGGGAAGGGGAAGGTCTCGGTCGAGCGGGTCGGCCGGCTGCAGGGGATCATCGCGAACGTGCGCGACTGCTCCGATGTGTTCCCGAGCCTCGCGGTCGTCGCGACGCAGTGCGAGACGCCGACCGAGCTCGGCGGGATCGCGCACACGCGGCTGCAGGAGAGCGATCGTATCCACGCGGTGGCCGACGGGATCAACGCCCTCGGCGGACGCGCGACCGCGTATGGGGACTCGATCCGGATCGAGCCTGCGCCGCTCCGCGGCGGCGTGGTCGACGCGAAAGGCGATCACCGCATCGCGATGGCCTTCTCCATCCTCGGCCTCCAGGTGTCGGGCGTCGCGATCGAGGGCTCCGAGAGCGTGTCGAAGACCTTCCCCGATTTCTACGCGATGCTCGGCGAGCTCGGGCGAGGCCGATGAGCGGCGCCCCGATCGTGCTCCGTGCGGAGCTCACGAAGTCCATCGGGCCGGGGATGGCCTACCTGCTCACCCGCCTCTACCTCGCCGATGGCACGATCCTCGAGCAGACGAACCCGGGCCTCCCGGATGTCGAGAACGGCTGGACGGTCGTGGGACGTGAGGCCGATCTCGCAGGCGCAGCCGATCGACTCGCGAGCGCCGGCTGGGCCGTCACGCCGCGCTAGCTGAGCTCCCGCTCGACGTCGTCGAGCGCCACGCGGAGCTTCGCGAGTGCCGCGCGCACCTCGTCGGCATTGCCGTTGAGGAGCGCGTCCGCGAGCTCCGGCGGGGTCCGCGCGAGGCGCGTTGCGTCTCGGAATCCGGGCCCCCCGAACTCGCTGATGTCGGCGCCGACGCGCGCGAGGGCGCGGGCGACCACGAGCGGCAGCCCTGACAGCGTCCCGACGATGCGGTCGTGCTCGCGCGCCGACACCACCGTCGGGACCCCGCCGGCGGCGCGCGCGAGGTCGCCGGCCAGCCCCATCGCGCGCTCGTCCGCTCGGGCGGTCGGGACGAGGAAGAACGGCCGGCCTCGGAAGAGGTCGGCCCGCGCGGCGGCGTAGCCCTGCTCGGTCGCGCCGGCCATCGGGTGCCCGCCGACGATGCGCGCCGTGATCGGCGCCGACTCGGCGAACGCCGCCACCTCGCGCTTCAGGCTGCCGACGTCCATGAGCACGGTGCCGCCCGCGCGCTGCGCCAACGCGCGCAGCGTCGGCACGATCCGCGGGAGTGGTGTCGCGACAACGACGACGTCCGCCGCGAGGAGATCCTCGAGCCGAGCCGCACGCGGGATGTCCCCGGTGCCCGCGGGATCGAACGCCCGCACCTCATGGGCAGCGCGGAGGGCGAGCGCGAGCGAGCCGCCGATGAGGCCGCAGCCCGCGATCCCGACCCGCATCAGACCGCGGCGGCCACCGGCCGTCCGACCGCGCCGGCCACCGCGGGGAGCATCGCCATGAGCTTCTCGAAGTTCTCGAACGTGAGCGACTGGAAGCCGTCCTTGAGCGCGTGATCGGGAGACGGGTGGACCTCGATGAGCAGGCCGTCCGCGCCTGCCGCGACCGCGGCGAGCGCGACCGGCGCGACGAGGTACCACTTCCCCGTCCCGTGGGACGGGTCGGCGATCACCGGCAGATGCGAGAGCTTCTTGAGCAGCGGGATCGCGTTGATGTCGAACGTGTTGCGGGTGTACTTCTCGAAGGTCCGGATCCCGCGCTCGCAGAGGATCACGTTCTGGTTGCCCTTGGCGAGGATGTACTCGGCCGACAGCAGCAGCTCCTCCACCGTGGCCGACATCCCGCGCTTCAGCAGCACCGGCTTCGGCTGCTCGCCGCACGCGTCGAGCAACGAGAAGTTCTGCATGTTGCGTGCGCCGATCTGCAGGCAGTCGGCGTGCGACGCGACGAGCTCCACGTCCGCGGGCGTGAGCACCTCCGTGACCACGGGCAGCCCGGTCTCCGCGCGCGCTTCGCTGAGGAGCGCCAGTCCCGACGGACCCAGGCCGCGGAAGTGATACGGCGACGTGCTCGGCTTGTACGCGCCGCCGCGCAGCAGCGACGCACCCGCGGCATGCACCGCGCGCGCCGTCGCCAGCGTCTGTTCGCGCGACTCGACCGAGCACGGACCCGCGAGGATCGCGAGCGGCTGACCGTTGCCGATCGGTACGTCGCCGATGCGCACGACCGAGTCCGCCGGATGCACCTCGCGCGAGCTCAGCTTGAACGGGCGGCTCACGAGCACGATCTCCGCGACGCCGGGCAGCGACTCGAGCTGATCCGCGTACTCGCGCGCGGCGACGCCGAACGTGCCGATGGCCGTGCGCTCCGCGCCGGGGAGCGGGATCGCCGAGAGGCCGAGCTCGCCGATGCGCGCGACCACCGCGGCGATCTCGTCCGGGGTCGCGTCGCGCTTCATGACGACCAGCACGTCAGACCTCCACCGCCCACGCGGGTCGCAGCTCCTTGGCCCGATGGAGGAACGCGTGTCGCACCTCGTGCTGCGTCTTCGCGGTGTTCCAGTCGATGAGCACGCGGATGCATCCCGCGATGGCGCCGGGCACGGGGATCTCCTGTCCGCACATCAGCGGGACCTCGGTCCAGCCGATCTCGCGCGCGGCGAAGGCCGGGAACTCCGCGTCGAGGTCCGCCGTCACGGTGAACCATGCGTACGCGATGTCCTCCGAGCGGAGGCCGTTCAGCCGCACGAGCACTTCGAGCAGCTCCCGCGTCGCCCGCAGGATCTCGGTCCGGTCGTTGCGCTCGACCGTCGTCGCGCCGCGGATGCCTCGCGTGGCCATCAGGACCGGCCCGCGTCGGCGAGGCCGCGCACGAACGCGCGGAGTGCCGCCGGCTTGTCGCTGGCCGCGGTCACGGCATCGATCGCCGCGCTGCCGATCACCACGCCGTCCACTAGACCACGCAGCGCCGCGACGTG
>DASYXA010000130.1:0-18471 GCA_035935465.1 Candidatus Limnocylindria bacterium
AGATTCGCGGTCGGCTCGTCGAGCAGGAGAATGTCGGGCGAGAGCGCCTGCACGCCCGCGAACGCCAGACGCTGTTTCTCTCCGCCCGAGAGCGCGCTCGTCGGGTGATCGTCGGGATAGGGGAATCCGACGCCGGCGAGCGCCGCGTGCACACCGGTCCAGATCTCGGCGGTCGGCACGCAGCGGTTCTCGAGACCGAACGCGACGTCGTCGCCGGCGCGCGCCATGACGAGCTGCGTCTCGGGATCCTGGAACACGATGCCGGGCGCCCCGGCGACCCGCACCACGCCCTCTGACTCGCCGCCGCCGCTGCGGTCCAGCAGGCCGGCGATGCCGAGCAGCACCGTGCTCTTCCCCGACCCCGAGGGCCCCGCGAGCAGCACGGACTCGCCCTGCTCGACGCGAAGGTCGAGCCCGCGCACCGCCCACGCGGCGCGGCCGGGGTGTCGCCACCCCCAGCCGCGGAGCCCGATGGCGTCAGCCACCACGCGACGACCGATCCAGCGCTAGATCCGGCGCTGCGTCCGTCCTGAGGGGAATGACGCGAGGACGCCGGTCTCCGCGAGCGAGCGCACGAGGTAGAACGAGCCGAGGCCCGCGATGACGGCGGCCGAGATGACGTAGAAGGGCACGAACACGGCCCACGCGCCGGCACCGAGGTCCGGGTAGTACACGATCATGTCGTGGACCCACGCCGCGAGCGCGCTCGCGGTGGCGGCGAGCGCCGCGACCGTCAACGTCCACTGCTGATAGCGGAACAGCAGGAACACGATCTCCGCACCACCGCCCTGGACGACGCCGGACACGACCGTGTCGAGGCCCCATTGCGAGCCGATCAGCGCTGACACGATCGCGGCGAGGAGCTCGCAGAACAGGCCTGCGCCGGGCTTGCGGATGACGAAGCCGCCAAGGACCGCTGGGACCAGCCACACGCCGGAGATGAGGTACTGGGACGCCGGGAGCGCCGCGAAGGCCGGCGAGGTCGCTGCCCAGAGCGCGTTCCAGGCCCAGAACACGACGCCGAAGGCGACGGCGATGACGGCTGCCACGACGATGTCGACGGTGCGCCACGCGGAAGAGGTGGACGCGCGAGGAACTGCCATTGGTTCTCGACTCCCTACGCTGATATGACTCAGGTCAGGTTCCGAGGGTCTGCGCTTTCGCGCACTCTCAGCGGCTTACGCCGCTCCCCTGTCGTCTGGATCTGGGTGCATCCTACTCCAGCCTCCAGCCGGCCCACCGGGCAAGCCGCGCTGAACCGCCCCGGCTACCGTTCTTTCGATCGTGCGGGAGCTTCCTAACACCCGATCAGGCAAGCCCGTTATCTCGGCTGAGCGGGACGAGGACGCCGCGCTGGCCAGGCGCGCCGCGAACGGCGAGGCCGAGGCGTTCGGTGCCCTCTACGACCGCTACGTGAGCTCGGTGTACCGGTACGTGTTCTACCGGGTGCGAAACGAGGCAGAGGCGGAAGACGTGACGAGCGACGTGTTCATGCGGGCCCTCCGGGCGATGCCGAAGTACGAGCCGCGCCAGGCGTTCCTCGCGTGGCTCTACCGGATCGCGCGCAACGCGGTCATCGACCGGAGCCGCCGCCGCGCGTCGCGGGAGCAGGTGAGCTTCGAGGACGCGCTCGCCCACCCGAACGCCGATCAGGTCGTGAACCCCGACGCCGGGCTGCTCGCCGGATCCGACGCGTCCGTGGTCCGTACGGCCATGCGCCAGCTCACTCCCCTCCAGCAGGAGATCCTCGTGCTGCGGTACGTCGAGGGCTACGACACGAAGACCATCTCGAAGCTCGTCGGCAAGCGCGACGGCACGGTCAGGGGCATCGAGTTCCGCGCGCTCGCGGCGCTCCGCACGCTCATCCCGTCCCGTGAGTCCCTCTCGTGAGCGACATGCTTCCGCGCCCCGAGCCCCGCGACGCGTTCAGGCGCGCGCTCCGCGCGCAGCTCATGGCCCAGGCGCCCGGCGTCCTCGCGCGACGGGAGACCACCTGGTCCCGCGTCCACCGCTCGCTGTTGAAGCCGGCCGTCGCGTTCGCCGCGGTCGCGCTCATCCTCGTCGCCGGCGCGACGAAGGCCGCCGCCGACAGCCTCCCCGGCGACGCGGCGTTCGGGCTCAAGCTCGCCGCCGAGCAGCTCCAGCTCGCGCTCGCGCTCGACGACACGACCCGCCTGCGCCTCCTCTCCGAGCAGGCCGATCACCGGCTCGCCGAGCTCGCCGTGGCCGTGGCCGCCCGTCCGGCCGCCGCGCCGACCGCGACCGAGGAGTACGCCGCGGCGGTGACCCGGTTCACCGCGGCGGTGGATGCGCTCCGCGGACAGGCCGGCACGAGCGAGGACACCCGGACCCTCGCGCAGGACGTCGTCGACGCCGCGCACCAGAAGCACGAGGCCGTCATCGAAGCGCTCGAGAAGACCGCTCCCGCTGGCGCGCAGCAGGGCCTCGAGCGGGCGAAGGAGGAGGCCGACAAGCTCCACGCCTCCGACCGTCCGGCGCGCACCGCCGATCCGTCCGGGCGGCCGGACCGCGCGCGGTCGCCGCAGCCGACGCGGACGCTCGAGCCCTCCCGTTCACCCGAGCCGACCGACGGCGGCGATCAGCGGCATCAGCCAGCGGGCTCGGCGCGGCCGTCGCGAACGCCCGAGCCGACGCACCGCCCGGGGGACGCGCAAGAGCGGAGCTCCAGCCCCGCGCCGGCGGACGACCACTGAGCCGGAGTCGCATCGTCCTCATCGAGGACGATGACGACACCCGTTCGGTGATGGCCGCCGCCCTCGAGGCCGAGGGCCATGAGGTCCGCGCCTCAGCTGATGCGTTCGGGGACGTCGCCCACGCGAACGCCGACCTCGTGATCCTCGACCTGTTCCTCCACGGCGAGACCGCCGGCTGGCGACAGCTCGACATCCTCACGCTCGATCCGGCGACGCGCGCGATCCCCGTGATCATCTGCTCGGCCGCGATCGGATCCCTCGGAGCCGCGCGCGGGAAGCTCGCGCTGCTGGACGTCACGGTGCTCGAGAAGCCGTTCGACATCGAGCAGCTCACCGCCGCCGTCTCGGCGGCGCTCGGCTCAGGTCCCCGGCGGGCCGAGCTACCGCTCCGCGGCTAGGAGCGGGACGAGCTCGTCAAGGGTCGCGATCCGCGTGAAGCGCGAGCCTGCGCCCGCGCGGTCCAGGTGGACGGCGCGGAAGCCCGTGGCTGCGGCCCAGTCGAGCGCGTTCGCCGAGTCGTCCACGACGATCGCAGCGCGCGGATCGACACCGGAGTCGGCGGCGATCCGTTCGTAGTAGCGCGGTCCGGTCTTGGTCACGCCCAGCAGGTCGACGCCGTACGGCCGGCGATGAGCTCCCGGATGCCCATCCGCCGAAGGTAGGGCTCGAGCTCGTCGGTATGGCCGCCGGACGCGAGGTGCAGCCTGACGCCGATCGCGTGCAGCGCACGCAC
The DNA here is from genome assembly GCA_035935465.1 of Candidatus Limnocylindria bacterium. Classification (GTDB taxonomy): domain Bacteria; phylum Chloroflexota; class Limnocylindria; order P2-11E; family P2-11E; genus UBA4735. Next base: position 3,448 of record DASYXA010000130.1, read on the forward strand.
CGCCGGAGTCGCATCGGGATACGCGCACCGGATGTGCGCCAGCACGTGCGCGTGGCTCGCCCGCACCGTGCCGTCGACGTCGGCGGGCACCGGCACGCCGACGCGCTCGCACATGCCGGCGAGCCAGCGGGGATCCTGCGACGGCCACCAGTCGGCGCGGATCTCTTCGCCGCGCTCCTGGAGGAGCTCCCAGTCCCGGACGATGTCCGCGAACACCAGGCGGTTGGCCTCGCCCCAGGCCTCCGGGGTGCCCCCGAGACGCGGAGCGAAGAATTCGCCGAGCAGCCGCCGCCACTCCGGGGCGCGACGCTCGTTGTCGTTCAGGACGCCGCCGTCGTCCAGGAAGACGACGCGGACGGGGTCAGCCGGCGCTTTCGCGCTCGTCGACAGCGCGGGCGAGCCGTGGCCAGCGGCGCCGCACGGCCGCGGCGATCCCCTCGGCGTCGAGGCCGAAGTGCTTGCGCCAGAGCTTCTGCGCGCCGTGGTCGACCCACTCGTCGGGGACGCCCAGGATCTCGAGCTCGACCTTCGCGCCGCGCTCGACGAAGAGCTCGCTGACGGCGGAGCCGAAGCCGCCGGCCACGACGTGCTCCTCGACCGTGAGGATCCGGCCGATCCGGGCGCCGAGCGCGAGGAAGCGGTCGACGTCCAGCGGCTTCGCGAACCGCGCGTTGACGACGGTCGCCCCGATCCCCGCGGCCGCGAGCAGCTCGGCCGCGCCGAGCGCGGCCCCCGTCAGCGTGCCGTACGCCAGGATCGCGACGTCGGCGCCCTCGCGTAGCGTCTCGGAGCCGCCGATCTCAAGGTCGGCGAGCGGCGCGTCGAGTGACGCGCCGGTGCCCGTGCCGCGCGGGTACCGGAACGCGATCGGGCCGCCGCCGTTCTGGGCGTAGCGGACCGCGGTCCAGACCATCTGGCGCAGCTCGGCCTCGTCCTTCGGCGCCATGAGCACGATCCCCGGGAGCGGCCGCAGGTACGCGATGTCGAACAGACCCTGGTGGGTGCGGCCGTCGTCGCCGACGATCCCGCCGCGGTCCATCGCGAAGACGACCGGCAGCTCCTGGATCGCGACGTCGTGGACGACCTGGTCGAAGCCGCGCTGGAGGAAGGTCGAGTAGATCGCGACGATCGGGACGATCCCCTGTGTGGCGAGGCCCGCCGCGAACGTGACCGCGTGCTGCTCGCAGATGCCGACGTCGAACAGGCGGGCCGGGAATTCCTTGAACAGCGGCGCCAGCCCCGTGCCGGCGGGCATCGCCGCGGTGATCGCGACGACCGCGGTCTCGCGGCGCATCGTCTCCGCGACCGCGTCGGCGAAGACCTTGGTGTACTGCGGCGCCGCGGCGGGGGCCGCGCCGGTCGCGGACACGCCGTGCCACTTCTGGTTGTCCTCTTCGGCCGGGCCGTAGCCGTGGCCCTTCTCGGTGTGGACGTGCACGAACACCGGACCGTCGTCGAAGTCGCGCGCCTTCTTCAGCACGCCCTCGACGGCCTCGAGGTCATGGCCGTTCACCGGCCCGAAGTAGGTGAACCCGAATTGCTCGAACAGGATGTTCGGCATGAAGATCGCCTTCAGCGAGTTGAACAGCCGGCGCCGGGCCTCTTCGGCGAGATCGCCCGCGGGCAGGTGATCCAGGACCGAGCGCGCGACGTGCTTGAGCTCGCGGTACGGCGCGGCGGTCCGCACGGTCTCGAGCATGCGTGAGACCGCGCCGACGTTCGGCGCGATGCTCATCCCGTTGTCATTGAGGACGACGATCAGCCGCGTCCGCCGCGCGCCGATGTCGTTGAGCGCCTCCCAGGCCATGCCCGCGGTGAGCGCCCCGTCGCCGATGATCGCGACGACGTGCTCGTCGCGGCCCAGGAGGTCGCGCGCGACGGCCATGCCCTGGGCCGCCGAGATGGACGTGCCGGCGTGTCCGGCGCCGAACTGGTCGTGCTCCGACTCGGTGCGCACCAGGAAGCCGGAGATGCCGCCGAACTGCCTGAGGGTGGCGAAGCGCTCGCGCCGTCCGGTGAGGAGCTTGTGCACGTAGCCCTGGTGGCCGGTGTCCCAGACGAGCTTGTCGCGCGGCGAGTCGAACACCCGGTGGAGCGCGACCGTGAGCTCGGTCGCGCCGAGGCTCGAGCTGATGTGGCCGCCCGTCTTCTGCACCGCGACGACGGTGTGCTCGCGGATCTCCCGGCAGAGCTGCGCGAGCTCCTCATGGTCGAGGGCGCGGAGATCGGCGGGGGTCTGGATGCGCTCGAGGAGGGTCATCCGTGACTAGTCTAGGTGGGTGACCCTGTCCGGTCGTCTCACCTATGAGCGGCGCAGCGTGGTCGTCACGGGCGCGACGGGCAACCTGGGGCAGGTCGTCGTGCGCGCATACCTCGAGGCGGGCGCGCACGTCGCGATCCCCGTCCGCGACGTGGCGAAAGGGACGGCGTTGCGCGACGCGCTCGGCCCGTTCGCCGGGACCGATGGCGATCCGAGGCTGCTCATCGGCGAGGCCGACCTCGCCCGTCGCGCATCGATGGACGCGTTCGTCGAGCGTGTGCTGCGCGCGTGGGGCCGCCTCGACGTGCTTGCCGGCCTTGCCGGCGGATTCGGCACCGGACCGGCGGACGACATCGAGCGCATCGGCTCGCTCTGGGAGCAGAACGTCGCGTCGGTGGTCGTGCCCGCGGCCGCCTGCCTCGTGCCGATGCGGGCGCGGGCGTACGGGCGGATCGTCTCGGTCGCCGCGCTCGCGGCACTGAAGGGCGGCCGCAACACCGCCGGCTACGCCATGGCGAAGGGCGCCCTCGTGCGCTGGACCGAGGCGCTCGCCGCGGAGACCAAGGACCAGGGCGTCACGGTGAACGTGATCCTGCCCGCGACCATCGACCATCCGCTGAACCGCGCGAACCTGCCGAAGGCGGATCCCACGACCTGGGTCCAGCCGGCGGAGGCCGCGGCGCTCATCCTGTTCCTCACGAGCGACGCGGCATCGGGCGTCACCGGCGCGGCGATCCCGATGACCGCGCGGACCTAGCGGAGTCCAGCTAGGGCGCGAGCTTTTCCGCGAGCGCGCTCGCCCAGGCCGCATGGGCCTCGGCGTTCGGGTGCAATCCGTCGGTCGCGAGCATGTCCGCCGCGGCCTGACGGCGCATCAGCGGGTACAGATCGACGTAGCGCGCCCCCGCGTTCTCCGCCTCCTCCATCGCGATCGCGTTGAAGTGCGCGATGCGGACCAGCAGGGCCTCCGTCGTGCCGTACGGCGACGCGGCCGGCGAGCGCGACCACTCCGGCTGCGGGAGCCCGACCACCGCGCTCGCGGGCACGCCGTCCTCGCGCAGCTGCGCGTAGATCCGGCGGAGCTGCCCGCGGTAGCGCTTGTCGTCGCTGCCGCCGCGCACGATGTCGTTCGCCCCGATGAGCAGCGTGACGAGCGTCGGCTTGAACACCGGGACGTGGGGAAGCTCTTTGGCGATCAGGTCGTCGGTCGTGTAGCCGTTCACCGCGGGGTTGAGCAGCTCGACCGATCGCCCGGCGGCGCGCCACCTCCCGGCGAGGAGCGCGGGGAAGGCTTTCTCGGGAGTGGTGCCGGTGCCGATGGTGAACGAGTCGCCGAGTGCCAGGTAACGAATAGAAGTGGGGTCCATACCTGTTCTAGTGTCGTCTACCCATGTCCGACTATGACCTGATCATCATCGGCGGAGGCCCGGCGGGCCTCACCGCCGGCCTGTACGCCGCCCGCGCGAACATGCACACGGTGCTGTTCGAGGCGAAGGACGTCGGTGGCGAGCTCCTGAATACGGACCTGATCGAGGACTGGCCGGGCGAGGAGTCGATCACCGGCCGTGAGCTGGCCGAGAAGATGGCCGCCCATGCGACCAAGTTCGGGCTCAAGATCGAGCGGTACTCGCCGGTCAAGACGGTCCGGAGCGACGGCGACCGGAAGGTCGTCGAGCTGGACGACGGCACGGTCCACCGCGCGTACGCCGTGATCGTCACCGTCGGCGGCGAGCCGACGAAGCTCGAGGTCCCGGGCGAATCCGAGTTCCACGGCCGGGGCGTGTCGTACTGCGCGGTGTGCGATGGGGCGTTCTTCAAGGGGGAGGACCTCGCCGTGGTCGGCGGCGGCGACTCCGCGTTCCAGGAGGGCCTGTTCCTCACCCGGTTCGCCAAGAATCTCCGCGTGATCCACCGCCGGAACGAGTTCCGCGCGCAGCAGATCCTCCAGGACCGGCTGCTCGGGATGGACAACGTGACCGCCGTGACGCCCGCGACGGTGAAGGAGATCGGCGGCGACACCCAGGTGCGCTGGGTCGACGTCGAGCGCCAGGGCGCGGTCGAGCGGATCCCGGTGGGCGGCGTGTTCGTGTTCGTCGGCTTCAAGCCGGTGGGCCGCTGGCTGTTCGAGGAGCACATCGATCACGATGAGAACGGATACCTGCTCACCGACCAGTACATGCGCACGAACATCCCCGGCGTCTACGCGTGCGGCGACACGCGCGCGCAGCTCGCCAAGCAGGTGACCACCGCGGTCGGCGACGCGACCACCGCGGTGCTGCACGCCGAGCGCTACATCGAGGAGCTGAAGCACATGCGCAAGAGCTTCCCCGACGTGCCGAGCGAGACGCTCGAGCGCGAGGTCGAGCGGATGCGGGCCAAGCGCTTCCTCGCCGGCCAGACGATCATCCGCGAGGGTGACCCGGCGAACTCGTTCTTCATCCTCACCAAGGGCGCCGCGAGCGTGCGCCAGAACGGGCCTGCCGGCGAGCGCGAGATCTCGACGCTCAAGGCCGGCGATTTCTTCGGCGAGATCGGCCTGCTGAGCGGCACGCCGCGCAACGCGACGGTCCGGGCGACCGCGCCGAGCGAGGTGCTCGAGCTCGACGCCGAGGGGTTCCGCGATCTCGTCGAGAGCTCCCAGCTCACCAAGGACCGGGTGCAGTCGAGCATGGAAGAGCGGCTCGCCAAGAAGGCCTAGCCCGCAGCCGGCCTGGCGTTGCCGTTCCGCGGTGGGACGAGGCGCTTCACGAACCGCACGAGCTCGTCCAGGTCGAACGGCTTCTTGATGTAGGTGGCGATCCCGCGCTCGCGCAGCGCCTGCGCGTGCTCGCGGCCGGCGCCGGTCTCGAACACGACCGGGAGCGACCGGAAGCGGGCACTGGACCGCACGCGGTCGTAGAGCTCGAGGCCCGACATCCCGGGTAGATGGATGTCGAGGACGAGCAGGTCGGGATCGATCGCGGCCAGCGCGTCGAGCGCCTGGTCCGCGTTCTCCACCCGCACGGCCCGGTAGCCGCGCTCGTCGTTGATCGCCGTCGCGAGCAGGTCCCCGGTCGTCGCATCGTCCTCGACGATGAGCACCAGGCGGGCGCGGGCTCCGCTCATGTCCTGCTCACCGCAGCGACGATGCCACGACGCCCGCCGTCACGTGACCGTTACGAGCGTGCCATCATCGCGCCGTGATCCGACATGTGGTGCTCTGGTCGTTCAGGGACTCCGTGCCGCCGGAGGAGCGCGAGTCGATCGTCACCGCGATCCGTGGCCTCGCCGCCACGGTGCCGTCGCTCCGCTCGCTCGAGGTGGGCGGGAACCTGACCCCCGCGCGGGCGCTGGGCTACACGCACGTCCTGGTCGAGACGTTCGACGATCTCGCCGGGCTCGCGGCGTACGCGAGCCACCCGGACCACGTCCCGGTGGCCGCGCGGATCCGGGCTGCCGCGGAGCAGCTGCTGGCGGTGGACCTGGAGGTCTAGCTTGCCGCGGCGGCCGGCGGCTTGTGCCGTCCGCGTCCGCCTCGGCGTCCCCTGCGGCGGCGGGGCTTCGCCGCGACGGCCTCGCCCGACGGCGCGGGGGCCGCGTCGGCTCCCTGCGCCGTCGGCGCATCGCCACCGAAGGGCTCGTCACGGTCCTCGGGCTCGGCCTCGGCCCCCGCTTCGCGCGCGCGAACGGGCTCGTCCTCGTGGCCTTCGCCGTTCAGGCGGGCGAACTCGCCGAGCATCGCGCGCGCATCGGCGTGTGCGCGGTCCATGGCGTAGCCGGCCTTCCGGCCGTGCTCCTCCGGCTTCATGATCCCGGTCTCGACGGCGCGGCGCATGTTCGACTCGAGGGCATCGCCCTCGACGCGCGAGAGGAGCTCGCTGAACAGCGCGGTGTTCACCCAGTCGGCCGCGTCGTCCTTCGCCCGGGTGCTGCCGACGAAGTTGAAGAGGTGCACGATCGCCGCGCTCGGCTGGCGTGCGTACTTCACCAGCGGGTGGCCCTCGGCGAGCCAGCACATCGTGACGTTGCGGCCGTCACGCGTGACCTGCTCGGTCGCGATGGCGCCGCGCTCTTCGGCGATGTTGAACAGCGTCTCGAGGAGCATCCGCCGCTGGGCCTTGCCCTTCGCGAGACCGCCCGGCTGGTCAGCGCGAGACAGCGGATCGAGCACCGCCTCGACCGCGGGGATGCGGCGCGTGTCCTTGCTCGTCACCGAGTCGATGCGTCGCAGGACGCGGACGAGGTGGAACAGCGTCTCGGCGACGAGCGGGTCGCCGAACTCGAGCGAGAGGAGCTGCTTGTCCTTGAGCCGGGTGCGCGCGGGCTGCTCGGCCTTGATGTGGTGCTGCGCGATGCCGAAGTCGATGCGCTGGTCGAGCACGCTCGACGCTTCCTTGTGGGAGAGCGGCACGACGCTCCGCACGAAGTCGCCGCGCGGCATCTGATCCGCGCGGAGCGCGACGAGCTGGTCCAGGAGCAGGACCGCGAGGCGGCGCTGCTCCTTCTCCGACTCGGGCGAGCCGGTCGGCACGACCGCCGGGATGCTCGCCGGAGCGGCGACGCGTACCGGCGCGCCACCACGGCCCCGGCCGACGCCGCCGCGGGTGCCGCGGCCGCGCGGACGGGGTGCGTCGTCCTTGCCGGCCTGGGTGTCGTCGGTGCGCAAGATGCCGCTGCGCGTCCAGCGCGCCTCCGGGATGAGGTCCTCGAGGAGGAAGACGCCGTCGCGGAGGTACGGCGAGTCGCGCAGCTCGTTCGCGAGGGCCTTGTCCCCGGCGATCAGGTAGACGGCCTTGTCCTCGTCCTTGAGCGCCTTGCAGAGCGCGTTGAGGTCGCGGTCGCCGGAGACGATGAACCAGACGTCGATGTCCGGCCGGTCCTTGTACAGGAGCTTCATCGTGCGGGTGATGAGGACCGCGTCGGAGCGGCCCTTCAGCAGGCGGCCGCTCATGCGCTGCGCGACCGCGACCGGCTCCATGCCGGTGAACTCGAGCGCCATGAGCAGCGTCTCGTCCTGCGAGACGACCTCGGATCCGAAGATCGCCTGCTTCACGCGGACCGGACCGAACTCGGCCGCTTTCTGCAGGATCGCCTGAAGGATGGACAGCGAGGATGGCAGCGGGCCTTCGGTGTGCTGCCGCAGGGTGTAATAGACGTTCTCCCAGTCGATGAGGAGGGCGACGTCGGGCAAGGGTTTTCTCCGTTATGCAGGCGCTCCGCGTTCCACCCGACTCGTTCGAATGATCCGCTCGATCTTTCTCCCCGACCACCGGATCCCATGACAGGGACACGATGTCCGCGAGCAGCTCGACTCGGACGCTTCAGCCGGAACGCGCGCCGTTTCGTCGAAGTCTAGCCTGAACGCGTGCTCGAAGATAGTCGCCTCTCGAACGCGGTCGGCTGGGCCGCGGCGAGCGGCGCGACCTACGCGGATGCGCGCTACGTCGAGCGCGAGAGCGAGTCCGTCTCCGTGAAGGACGGGCAGATCGAGAGCGTGGACCGCGACGGGGATCGCGGCATCGGCGTCCGGGTGCTCTACAAGGGGGCGTGGGGCTTCGCGGCGTCGGACCGTGTCGGCGGCGAGTCGGTCGTCGTGCCGCTGTTCCGGGAGGCGATCGCGCGCGCCGAGGCGGCGGCCACGGTGCGGCAGCGACACGTCGTTCTCGCGGAACAGGCGCCGCAGCTCGGCGAGTACCGCACTCCGGTGCGGCGCGACCCATTCAGCGTGCCGGTGCGGGAGCGGATCGACCTGCTCCGGGCCGCCGACGCGATCCTCTCCACGCCGAACGCGAAGCTGCGCCGCGTATCGGTCGCGTCCTACCGGACCCGCAAGCGGCTGGTGACGAGCGAGGGCACCGACGTGCGCCAGGAGATCATCGAGTGCGGCGCCGGATTGAACGTCACGGCGGCGACGGCAGGCTCCAAGCCGGCGACGCGCAACGACATGCGCAACGTGCGCCAGGCCGGCTGGGAGTACGTCGAGCAGTTCGATGTGATCGCGCACGCGCGCACGTTCGCGCGCGACGTCGAGGCGGTGCTCGCGGCCGGGCCCGCGACCGAGAAGCCCACGACCCTGCTCATCGATCAGCCGTTCCTCGCGCTGCTCGTCCATGAGTCCTGTGGACATCCCACGGAGTCGGACCGCGTCCTGGAGCACGAGGTCGCGTTCGCGGGCACGACGTTCATGTGGCCGCCCGATCGCGGGACGCTCCGCTACGGCTCGCCATACGTCAGCCTGACCGCGGACGCGACGGTCCCGGGCGGGATGGGCACGTTCGGCTGGGACGACGACGGCGTCCCGGCGACGCGCACGCCGCTCGTCGAGCGGGGCATCTTCACCGGCTACCTCTCCTCGCGCGAGACCGCGGGCGCGCTCGGCCTCGAGCGCAGCGGCGGCTGCGCGCGCGCCGAAGGCTGGCAGCACTTCCCGATCGTGCGGATGGTGAACGTGAGCCTCGAGCCGGGCGACGCGACGTACGCGGACCTGCTGCGCGGGATCGACGACGGTCTGCTGCTGGAGTCGCCGGCGTCGTATTCGCTCGACGACAAGCGCCAGAACTTCCACTTCTCGACCCAGGTCGCGCGCGTGATCCGGAACGGCGAGGTCGGGGAATACGTCCGCGGGGTCGCGTTCCAATCCCTCACGCCCGACTTCTGGGGCTCGTGCGACGGCGTCGCCGACGACTGGGAGCTGCATGGCTTCCTCAGCTGCGCGAAGGGCGAGCCGCTCCAGCTCATGCGCGTCGGTCACGGCGCGGCCCACGCGCGCTTCCGCGACCGGCCGATCGAGGTACGGGCGTGATCGACTGATGCGGGGCCCGGACGCGCTGCTCGCGCCGCTGCACGCGGCGTTGAAGGAGAGCGGCCTCGCGGAGGCCGACCTCCGGGTCCATCGCCGCCGCGCGGCGATCACGCGGTACGCCCATTCGTCGATCCACCAGAACGCCGTGTCCGACGAGACGCACGTGCACGCGCGGGCCATCGTGGATTCGGCCATCGGAACGACGTCGGGCAACTCGCTCGAGCCGGCCGACCTGCGCGACCTGCTGAAGCGCGCGGCGGAGCTGGCGCGGCTCCAGACGCCGAACCTCGACTGGCCGGGCCTCGCGTCGCCGGCGCAGTACCGCCGGCCCATCGCGTTCGACGCCGCGACGGCCGGCGTCGGCGCGGCGGATCAGGCGCGCGGCATCGGCCGGATCTGCAAGGCCGCCTCGGCGGCGGGCTTCCGCGCGGCCGGCACGCACAGCATCGACGTCACCGAGGACGCCGTGGCGAACACGAACGGCGTCGCCGCGTACGCGCCCGCGACGGTCGCCTACCTCCGCGCGCTCGTGCTCGGCGATCACGGCGGCAGCGGCTACGCCGACGACCTGTCGCATCGCGCGAGCGAGCTCGACCCCGACCGCATCGCCGCGCGGGCGATCGAGAAGTGCGACCTCGACCGCGATCGGACGCAGCTGGTACCCGGCGACTACGAGGCGGTGTTCGAGGAGGACGCGGTCGCCGAGATCCTGCGGATCGTGTCGATCACCGGGCTCTCGGGTCAGGCCGTGCGTGAAGGGCGCTCGTTCATGGCCGGCGCGATCGGGCAGCCGGTGACCGGCCCGCGATTCACCCTGCACGACGACGCGCTCCATCCCGGACAGCTCGCGATCCCGTTCGACCCCGAGGGCACGCCGAGGCAGCGCGTGACGCTCGTCGAGCGAGGCGTCGCGAAAGGCCCGGTCCACGACCGGTGGTCCGCGAAGGCCGCCGGCGCGTCGTCGACGGGACACGCCGCCGACCCGGCGCGCTACGGGCACGGCGGCCACGCGGGCAATCTCGTGATGGCCGGCGGGACCGCGACGCGCACGGAGCTCATCGGCGCCGTCCGGCGAGGGATCCTGATCACGCGCTTCCACTACACGAACACCCCGGACCCGAAGCGCGCGACGATGACCGGCACGACCCGCGACGGCACGTTCCTCATCGAGGACGGGAAGATCACGCGGGCGCTGGCGAACGTCCGGTACACGATGAGCGCCCTCGACCTCTTCGGCGGCATCGATCTCCTCGGGCCGCAGCGCCTCGTCCGCGACTGGTGGAGCACCAACGGGATGGGCTCCATCGTCTGCCTCGCGCCGGCGATGAAGGTCTCGCGGGTGACGATCACCGGATCGAGCCCGGCCTAGCCTCCCTCCGCGCGGAACCGGTAGCCGACGCCCGGTTCGCTCTGGATCCACCGCGGCGCCTGCGGGTCGTCCTCGAGCTTCTTGCGCAGCCGCGCGACGTAGACATGCAGGTAGTGGCCCTCCGACGCGTATCCGGGACCCCAGACCTGCCGCAGCAGCAGCGAGAACGTCATCACCCGGTCGGGATGGCTGATGAGCGCCTTCAACAGGTCGTACTCGGTCGGCGTCAGGCGGACGGCGCGCGATCCGACCCGCACCTCGCGGCGGCCGAAGTCGACCCGCAGGTCGCCGGACTCGAACACCGCCTCCGTGCCGCTGGCCGGGCGCGCGACGTGGCGGAGCGCGACGCGGATGCGCGCGAGGAGCTCGTCGACGCTGAACGGCTTGGTCAGGTAGTCGTCGGCACCGAGATCCAGGGCGCTCACCTTGTCGCGGTCGTCGTCCCGGGCGGACACCACCAGGATCGGGGTCGATGCGCGATCGCGGATGGTGCGGATCAGCGCGAGGCCGTCCGTGTCGGGCAGTCCGAGGTCGAGCAGCACGACATCCGGACGTCCGCGGTCGTACTCGGCGATCGCGTCGCGGACGTTCTCCGCCGTGTCGACGTCGAAGCCGTGCCCGCGCAGGTTCGTGCGCAGGGTGCGCACCATGCCTGGCTCGTCATCGACGACGAGGATCCGCGCGCGGCCCTCGCTCACCCCGGCACGGGCGCCGCATCGAGCGGTAGCGTGACGACGAAGCGCGCGCCACGACCCGGCGCCGGCTCGACCTGGATCCGTCCACCGTGGGCCTCGACGAGCCGCCGGGCGATCGCGAGGCCCAGCCCGGCCCCCTTCGTCGGGGCGCGCTCGCCGCGCGGCAACCGGTGGAACGGCGCGAAGACCCGCTCGCGATCCCCCGGCGCGATCCCGGGGCCCTCGTCGGTCACCTCGATCCGCAGCCGGCCGTCCGCCGCTCGAGCGGACACCTCGATGAGCGAGCCGGCCGGCGCGTACCGCGCCGCGTTCTCGATGAGGTTCGAGAGCACCTGATCGATGCGGAGGTAGTCCACCGACACCGGCGGCAGGTCGTCCGGCACGTCGACGCGGAGCTCGTGCGCGCTCGTCACGGCGCGCAGGCGCCCGACGACGTCGAGGATGAGCGCGTCGATCGGGTGGTACTCGCGCCGCAGGACCAGATGGCCGGCGTCGATGCGCGAGAGGTCGAGCAGCTCTCCCACGAGGCGATCGAGGCGCCGGACCTCCTGCTCGATCGAGCCATGGAACTCCTCGCGCTCGGCGTCGCTCCAACGCACGTCGCGCTGCCGGAGGCTGCCGGCCGAGGCCATGATCGACGCGAGCGGCGTGCGAAGCTCGTGCGACACCGCCCCGAGCAGCGCGGTCTTCAGCTCGTCGCTCCGCCGCGACACCTCGCCCTCGGTCGCCTCGTCGCGCAGCCGAGCGCGGTCGACGGCCAGACCGATCTGCGCCGCGGTGGCGGAGAGCAGGCGGTCGTCGGGTGCGCGGAACGCGGGAGCGCCGGCCCGGCGAAGCACGACCAGGCTGCCCGCCGACGCGCCCCCGGCGTCGATCGCGACGCTGTGCAGTCGCCGCCGGGCTCGCTCCTCGCGCGGCACCGGCGACACGACGCGCACCCAGCGGCCGGTCCGCCCCGGCGCGGTCGCGCTCGCGGCGAGGCTCGGACTGAGCGCGTTCGCGGGCGCCGCCGCTGCGCCGCGGAACAACCGCTCGACGTCCGCCGAGAACGGGGCGATGACCGGCGGCCGTCCCCGCAGGAGGATGCCGACCGCGGCGACATCGAGCTCCTGCTGGATGCGGGCCGCCGCCGCGTCGAGCGACGATCCGAGGTCCGGTGCGGCCGTCAGGACGGCGATGTCGGCCAGGACGACGGCCTCGCGCTCGCGTTCCAGGGCTTGCGCGGTCCGCGAGCGCTGCTCCGCGGCGAGCTGGCTCGTGACGATCGCCACGAGGAGGAACAGCAGGAGCGACACGTACTGCTTCGGATCGGCGACGGTGAGCTGGTGCAGTGGCTCGACGAACCACCAGTCGAAGGACCCGAACGCCGCGATCGAGGCGACGACCGCGGGACCGCGGCCGAAGGCGGTGGCGCTCGCGAGGACCGCGACGAGGTAGAGCATCGCTGCGTTCGCGAAGTGCGCGCCGTCGAGGACGGTCCCGATGAACAGCGTGACCATCGCGACCGCGCCCAACGCCGCGGGATACCCGAGCCACTGACGCCGTCGAATGCGCTGAATGCTAGTCCCGGTGCGCCTCGTCGAGGTGGTAGGGGACGTCCATGACGACCGTGTTCCGCCGGAAGAACAGCCGCAGCTTGAGGCGCAGCGCCGTCTGGTTGTGCAGCGCGTACTCCCACACGTGGTGGGGGACGAACTCGGAGAGCACCACGGTCACCGGCCGCTCGGGGTCCTGGCGCTCGACGGCGTCGATGTACGCCAGGAGCGGCGGCATCAGCACCCGGTAGGGCGACTCCACGATCGCCAGGGCCACGCCGCTCTCGAGGCGGTCCCACCGGCGCCGCATGTCCGCCGCTTCCTCGGGGCCATCGCTCACGTGCACCGCGATCGCATCGGCCGCGACCGCGCGGGCGAACGCCAGCGCACTGAGCGTCGCGCGGTCGATCCGGCTCACCGGGACGATGACCCGCGGCGTCCGCAGGGCGACGACGCGATCGGCGGGGTCGACCGCGAGCGCGTCGCTCACGGCGCGGTAGTGCCGATACACGCTCCACATCAGCGCGATGAGCGCCGGGATGAGGATGAGGATCATCCACGCCCCGAGCGCGAACTTCGCGACCGCCACCACCACGGCGACGACCCCGGTGGCGATCGCGCCGATCCCGTTGAACGCCGCTCGCCGCCGCCAGCCGCGCTCGGCCGCCCGCAGCCGCCACCAGTGCCGGACCATCCCGCTCTGGCTGAGGGTGAACGCGACGAACACGCCGATCGTGTACAGCGGGATGAGGCTGGTCACGCTCCCTTCGAACGCGACGATGAGGATCGCCGCGAGGACCGAGAGCACCACGATCCCGATCGTGAACGCCAGCCGGTCGCCGCGATGGCCGAACTGGCGCGGCATGAAGCCGTCGCGGGCGAGGATGCTCGAGAGTCGCGGGAAGTCGGCGTAGGCCGTGTTCGCCGCGAGCACGAGGAGCAGCGCGGTCGAGAGCTGCACGAAGTAGTGGTACGGCGTGCCCTCGCCGACCAGCAGCGCTGTGAGCTGGCTCACCACCGTCGTCTGTTCCGTCGGGTCCGGCAGGATCCCGATGCGGCCGGCCAGCAGCGACATCCCGACGAAGATCGCGCCGAACGACGCGCCCATCAGGATGAGCACGACCTGCGCGCGCCGCCACTCCGGCGGCTTGAACGCGGGGACGCCGTTCGACACCGCCTCCGTCCCGGTGAGCGCGACGGATCCCGAGGCGAACGCGCGGAGGATGAGGATCAAGCCCACCGCCTCGGCGCCTTCGACCGGCCGCCACGCTGCCGGCGCCTGGTACGCCGGCAGATCGCCGGCCACCAGGCGCCAGAGCCCGTAGCCGAGGAGGCCGAAGATCGCGACGAGGTAGGCGTACGTGGGGATGGAGAACAGCGTGGCGCTCTCGCGGATGCCGCGCAGGTTCCCGAGGCAGAGCAGCACGACGAAGGCGACGCCGAGCAGCACCCGCTCGTCGTAGAGCGCCGGCCAGATCGACGTGAGCGCGGCGACGCCCGCGGCGATCGACACGGACACCGTGAGCACGTAGTCGGTCAGCAACGCCGCCGCCGCGGTGAGTCCGGCGGCCGGACCGAGGTTGTCGCTCGCGACGATGTAGGACCCGCCGCCGTTCGGATACGCACGGATCGTCTGCTGATAGCTGGCGACGACGATCGCGAGGACCCCGACGATCGCAAGCGTGATCGGCATGGTCAGCGTGAGCGCACCGACCCCGGCGAGCGTGAGCACGCGCATGATCTCCTCGGTCGCGTACGCGGACGAGGAGATGTTGTCGGACGCGAACACCGCGAGTCCTTTGAAGATGTCGATCCGCTCGTGGATCTCGTTCGCCGTGGGGATCCGGCGGCCGAAGAGCGCCACCCGGAGGCGGCCTGCCGCGCGGCCGAACCCGGATCGCGGCGCGAGGATGTCGTCCCCCGCGACCAGGTGACCCGGTCCGCGCCGGGTGAACGTGCTTCGGCTCGGGCGAACGATCCGGACGTAGCGGTCGCCCGGTCGCTGGCCGCGCTCGGGGTGCCGCTCCAGGAGGTCGAGATCGCTCGGGCTGTCGCCGGTCAGCGGGGGCTTCGTGCCGACCTCCCCGACCCGAGGCACGCGGTCGTTACACGAAGGCGGTCGACCCGGTCCGGGTGGCCCACTGCCCCGGTGTAACGACGTTGCGGTCAACCGCCGCTCACAGAAGCCGCCGGCACGCTCAACGAGCGCTCAACGGTGGCAAGCCACTTGCGTCGCCGCGGGCAGAACAGGATGGAGGATCCGCCCATGGACGCGCTCGCGCTGCTCACAGCCGACCACGACAGGGCCAAGAAGCTCATGGCCGAGCTCGAGACGACGACCGAGCGTGGCGTGAAGACCCGCGAAGAGACGTGGACCACGCTCC
>DASYXA010000131.1:0-19036 GCA_035935465.1 Candidatus Limnocylindria bacterium
CCGAAAAAGCGGACCCCGCACGCCGCGCAGGGCGACCGCCGCAGCCACCTTCGCCTCCGGGCCGCGAACCTCGTGCCCTGCCCGCAGTGCAAGAGCCCGAAGCCGTCGCACCAAGCCTGCCCGCACTGCGGCATGTACCGCGGCCGCCAGGTGATCAAGATCCGCGCGAAGAAGCGCCAGCCCAGCAGCACCTGATCTGATGCGCATCGCGGTCGACGCGATGGGTGGTGACCACGCCCCGGACGAGATCGTCCGGGGCGCGTTGCTGTACCGGGCGGAGGGCGGCGCCGCGGACATCGTCCTCGTCGGCCGCGAAGAGACCGTGCGCGCGGCGCTCGGTACCGCGCCGCGTCCGGGCATCACGGTCGTCGACGCGCGCGACGTCGTCGAGATGCACGAGCACCCGTCGAGCGCGCTGCGCCGGCGCGCCGACACGTCCATCGGCGTCGCCACGGCGCTCGTGAAGCGCGGTGAGGCCGACGCGGTCGTGAGCGCGGGGAACACCGGCGCGACGATGGCCGCGGCGCTCCTCGGGCTCGGACGCATCCGCGGCATCGACCGGCCGGCGCTCTGCGGGATGCTCCCGACGACGAAGGGGAAGCCCGCGTGCCTCATCGACGCCGGCGCGACGATGGACGCCGAGGCGGCGAACCTGCTGCAGTACGCGCGGATGGCGTCGCGGTTCCTCGAGCGCGTGCACGGCGTGACGAACCCGACGGTGGGGCTCATGAACGTGGGCGAGGAATCCGAGAAGGGTGGCCGCGTCCAGCAGGAGGCCCATGCGCTGCTCGCGGGCGCGTCGGACATCAACTTCTTCGGCAATGTCGAGGGGCGCGACCCGCTCCGCGGCACGACGGACATCGTGGTCTGCGACGGCTTCACCGGGAACGTCCTCGCGAAGGGCATGGAGGGCGTCGTCGACGTGTTCCGCGAAGGGATCCGCAATGACATCTTCGGCGGCGTGCTCGGCAAGATCGCGTACGCGTTCGCGCTCGGCGGGGTCCGCAAGCTCCGCCATCGGCTCGACTACGACGAGTACGCCTCGGCGCCGCTCCTCGGCGTGAACGGCGTCTCGGTGGTGACCCACGGCCGGGCGCGCGCGAACATGCTGCGCCATGCCATCGGCGTGGCCGAGCGGTCGGTCTCGCAGGGGCTCATCGCGGTGCTCGCCGAGCAGAGCAAGAGCGGTGCGGCATGAAGCGCGTCGAGCGCGCCGGACGTCATCCCGCGCGCCGGGTGGCCCTCCAGACCCTGTTCGAGATCGACTTCAACCGCGGCGACGCGAAGGACACCTGGACCCGCGGCTCGTTCCGTGCCGGATTGACGGAAGAGGCCGCGAGTTTCGCCTGGGAGCTGATCGATGGGGTGCTCGAGCACCGCAAGGAGCTCGACGCGGAGATCGCGACCCTCGCCCCGGAGTGGCCGATCGAGCAGATGGCCAGGATCGACAAGAACGTCCTGCGCATCGCGCTGTTCGAGCTGCGGATCTCGGGCGATGCCCCGGCCGGCGTGATCATCGACGAGGCGGTCGAGCTGGCGAAGCTGTTCGGCTCCGAGGCCGCGCCGAAGTTCGTGAATGGCGTCCTCGCGACGGCCATCGGCGGTCGGACCGGGGGCGCCGATTGACGGGCAAGCGTGCCTAGCCCGACACTTTGGCCGGACGCCGGGGGCGAAGCCGGCGGGCGTGGAAGTTGGCAGGGAGGTTTGCGCTGTTGGCGGACCAAAAGACGTACGAGCGCCTGAAGAAGATCGTCGTCGAGCAGCTCGGCGTCGACGAAGCCGATGTGAAGCCCGAGGCCTCGTTCGTCGATGACCTCAACGCTGACTCCCTCGATCTCGTCGAGCTCATCATGAGCCTCGAGGAAGAGTTCGGGATGGAGATCTCGGACGAAGATGCCGAGAAGATCAAGAGCGTGGGCGACGCTCAGGAGTACATCGAGGAACACGTGGCCTGACGCTCACGCGGACGAAGCGAATCGGCGACCAGGGGAGGCAGCGGCATACGGCCGCTGCCTCTTCGCATTCGAAAGGGGTCATGGCGGACGACGAGATCGGCGGATATCGGTTCCGGGATCCGGCGCTGCTCGGTGCGGCGCTCACTCACAGCTCGTACCTGCACGAGCACCTGTCCGACGAGGGTGAGGACTTCGAGCGGCTCGAGTTCCTGGGCGACGCGGTGGTGGATCTCGTGATCGGCGAGCTCCTCTATCGAAGCCGCCCGGAGGCCACCGAAGGCGAGCTCACGGCGCTGCGCGCGCAGCTCGTGTCGGGACCGCCGCTCGCCCAGCTCGCCCAGCGGCTCGGCCTCCCGGAGCGCGCGCGCCTCGGGCGCGGCGAGGCTGAGACCGGCGGCCGGCAGCGGGTCGGGCTCGGTGCGAGCCTCTACGAGTCGGTGCTCGGTGCGATCTACGTCGATGGCGGATTCGACGCCGCGCGCGAGTTCGTGCTGCGCACGATGCACGACACGATCGTCGCTGCCGCGGAGCAGCCGAGACGGTCGCCGAAGACCGTGCTGCAGGAGTGGGCCCAGGGCCAGGGACTGCCGCTCCCGTCGTACGACGTCGCCGAGACGAGCGGGCCTGAGCACGCGCGCGAATTCCAGGTCGACGTGCGCGTCGGCGAGCTCCGTGCGCGCGGCGCCGGCCGATCGAAGCGCGAGGCGCAGGAGAACGCCGCCGCGGCGCTCCTCGACGCGGCGGCCCGATGACCGACGAGCTCACCGTGATCGAGGGCGGCAACCCCTCAGGAGCGAACGCGGTGCTGAAGACCCTCACCATGACCGGCTTCAAGAGCTTTGTCGGTCGCACGCATCTCGAGTTCGCGCCCGGGATCACCGCGATCATCGGGCCAAACGGTTCGGGGAAGAGCAACGTGGCCGACGCGATCCGCTGGGCCCTCGGCGAGAACAACGCGCGCATCCTCCGCGCGAAGAAGAACGAAGAGCTGATCTTCGCGGGGAGCGAGACGCGCCGCGGACTCGGGATGGCCGAGGCGATCCTCCAGCTCGACAACTCGTCCCGGCGTCTGCCGATCGAGTTCAACGAGATCGAGGTCGGCCGCCGGCTCTACAAGAACGGCGAGGCCGAGTATCTCGTGAACCGTTCGCGGGTCCGGTTGCGCGATCTGCAGGACCTGCTCGGCGGCGCGAACCTCGCGGACAACCCGTTCGTGGTCATCGGCCAGGGGCTCGTGGATCAGGTCCTCGCCCTACGACCGTCGGACCGCCGCACCGTGATCGAGGAAGCCGCTGGCACGCGCCGGCTCCAGATGCGCCGCGAGGATGCGCTGCAGCGGTTGAAGCACGCCGAGGTCGAGCTCGTCCGGGTCGTGGACATCCTCCGCGAGATCGGCCCCCGGGTCCAGCTCCTGACGGAGCAGGCCGCGAAGTGGACCGAGTACGAGACCCTCCGGAACGACCTGCGCCGGCGCGCGCTGCGCTGGTACCGCAGCTCGTTCGGCGTGACGGCGTCGCAGCGCAACGACCTGGTCGCGCGGCTGGTCGGCATCGACCGGGAGATCGAGCGGCTCGCCGACTACGTCGCCGAGACGGAGGGGCTCGCCACCGGTACGGACGAAGAGCTGCGGCACGCGCGCGCAGAGGAGGAGCGCCTCCGCCTGGCGGCCCTCGACGCAGCAGGCACCGAATCGTCGCTCCGCGAGCGGATCGCGGCGCTCGCCGCGAGTCTCGAGGCCGTCGCGAGCGAGCGCGACCACAGCCGCGCGACGCTCGCCTCACTTCCGGCGGAGGTCGCCGCCCTGCGTGAACGCCGCGCGACCGTCGAGAACGAGGCCTCCGAGGCCGCCCGCCGGGCGCGCGAGTCCGCGGACGCCGCGCGGGCCGCGGAGGAGGAGATGTCCCGGACCCGTATCGCGCTCGCTGAGGCGCAGGCCGCCCGCGTCGAGACGGAGCGGGCCCACGTCCTCCGCGAAGGCGAGGAGATCCGGCTGGCGGACGAGGATCGCGCGTTGCTCATCCGCGACGAGGAGCTCGCGAAGCAGGCCGCAGGGCTGGCTGCCGAGCGCGCCGACCGTGAGCGCGAGCGCGCGCGGATCGCCCGCGATCTCGAGCGCGCCCGGGCGGCCGCCACGGACGCCGGCCGGATCACCGAAGGCGTCGCCGAGCGCGCGGGCGCGGCCCGCAACGACGTGCAGCGCGTCGATGGCGACCTCGCGCTCCTCCGCGGTCAGACGACCGCGCTGCGCGAGGCGGTCGCGCGCGCGGCCGAGGAGCTCGAGGCCCGCCGGACCGGTGGCGCTCCGGCCACGCTGCCGAAGGGCCTGCGCTGGCTGCACGAGCGTCTCGAGGTCCCCGCGCGGCTCCGGCTCGCGGTCCGCGCGGTCCTCGGCGACGCGATCGCCTTCCCGAGCGACGCGCACGCGCTCGCCGATCTTGAGACCGCGACGCGGGTCACCGTCCTGGTGCCGAACGACCGCGGCGACCTGCCGGTGCCGGAGGGCTGCACCCGGCTCGTCGACCACCTCACGCTCGACGGCGACGTCCAGGCGGTCGCGGGCGCGCTGTTCCGGAACGTCTTCGTCGCCGGTCGTCCGGCCGCGTACCGCGCGGCGGCCACGATGCGCGACGGGATCGTCGTCACGCTCGACGGCATGGTCGTGACCCCGGGTGCGCTCCGGATGCCCGATGACCGCGCGGCCGCGGAGCTTCAGGCTACCGAGCGGCTCGCCGCGATGCACCGCCGGCTCAGCGAGGAGCTGAATGCATCCGAGCGCGCGCTCGTGCAGCTCGGGCTGGAGCGCGAGGTCGCGGCCGAGCGACTCGCGGACGCGGACGCGAAGCTCGCTGACGCGCAGCGCGAGCGCGGCCGGCTCGAGGTCGCGGCCGATGCCCTGGCGGCGACCGAAGCCGATGTCCGCGATCTCGTGCGCGCCGGGGAAGCGCGAGCCGTCGCGGTGGAGCGCGAGCGCGGCGAGCTCATCGCCAGGCGTGAGCGGCTCGGCACGGATCGTGACGCGGCCAAGCGCGCGACGGCCACGGCGGCGGCGGCGCTCACCGCGACGCAGCGCGACGAGCGGCAGGCGCTCGAGGCGCACGGCGCGACGACGAAGCGCGCAGAGGACGCCCGGCTCGACGCCGCCACGAGCGAGGAGCGGCGGTCCTCGCTCGTCCGCCTGCGCGACGCGCTCGACGAACAGGTCGGCTCGACCGAGAGGCGGATCGCCGAGGAGGACGCGCGCCTGCGCGCGCTCATCGAGCAGGAGCGCGATGCGAAGGGTCGCCTCGCGGCGGCGCAGGAGGATCTGGGGCGGGCCGCCGCGGACGCGAAGGAGGCCGCGCGGTCGGCGGAGATCGCGCGCGAGCGGTCGCTCGCGGCGGAGGGATCGCGGCGCGAGTCCGAGCAGCGTCTCGCGAAGGCCCGCGAGCGTCTCGCGGAGCTGCGCGGCGAGCGGTCGAAGGTCGGCGTCGAGGAGGAGCGGGCATCCGGCGCGCTCAGCCTGCTCGAGGAGCAGGTGCGCGCGGAGCTCGGCCTGCCCGACGACGAGCCGCTGCCGGACCCCGAGTCGATCGAGGTCGATGAAGAGCCGACGGAGCACGAGAAGGCGAACGCGCCGCGCGACCTCCAGCGCCTGCGGCGGAAGCTCATCGCGCTCGAGCCGGTGAACCCGCTCGCGGCGGCCGAGCTCGGCGAGGTCGGCGAGCGGCACCGATTCCTCGCCGAGCAGCGCGCCGATCTCGACAAGGCGATGGCGGACCTGCGCTCGCTGGCCGACGACCTGGCGTCCACGATCGCCGAGCAGTTCAGCGCGACGTTCCAGGCCGTGGACCGCGAGTTCGGCGTGTTCTTCAAGCGGCTGTTCGACGGTGGCCAGGCGTCGCTGCGGACCAGTGACGCGGGGGCAGGGGCCCCCGGGAGCGATAGCGACGATGAACCGGGCATCGACATCTACGCGCGTCCGCCGGGGAAGCGCATCGGCTCCCTCGCGCAGCTGTCCGGCGGGGAGCGTGCGCTCACCGCGACCGCGCTGCTGCTCGCGATCCTCCGGGTGAAGCCGGCGCCGTTCTGCGTGCTCGACGAGGTCGACGCGGCGCTCGACGAGCGCAACGTCGGCCGGTTCACCGAGGCGCTGCGCGAGCTCACCGATCGGACCCAGTTCATCGTCGTGACCCACAACCGCAAGACCATCGAGGCCGCCGACACGCTCTACGGGGTCTCCATGGACGAGGGCGGCAGCTCGAAGGTGCTCTCGATGCGCCTGGCCGACGTGGACGATCGCGCGGTCGGCTAAACGGCCATCCAGATCTGGAGCGCGCCCAGCTCGCGGAAGCCCTTGCGCATGAGGATCGGCGCCGACGTCGCGCGCTCTGCCACGACGACCGCGATCGTCTTGCCCTCCCGCACCGCGCGGTCGAGCCGCCACCCGAGGATCGCGGTGTAGACGCCGGTCCGGCGATGGGGCCGCAACGTCGACGCGGTGTGCAGGAGCACCGTCTCGCCGTCGGAGCCGTAGCGCCAGGCGCCGTACCCGACCGCGAGGTCGCGGCGGTACGCGACGACCCCGCCGCCCCGGCGGTCCGGACAGGTCAGGTAGCGCATCCGCGCCTCGAGCCGCGCGCGTACCTCGTCGGGGCTCCGGTCGCGGTCGGTGCGGATCGCGTCGGCGGCGGTCCGCTCGTCGTGCTCCTCGACCAGACGCAGGTCATGTTCGGGGAGCCGTCCGCGGATCGGGATCTTCGACGTCAAGAGCAGCGCGTCGATCTCGCGCTGGAGACCGTTGGCGGCGAGGACGCTCGACAGACCGACCGCGTCGGTGTTCGGGCCGATCTGCCAGGTGAATCGGACATTGCGCGAGCGGAAGATGTCGATGATCTCCTTCGCGCGCGTCGCGACCTCCTCAGGGCGCCAGCGGGCGTACGCGACTCCGTTGCTCCAGGGCAGCGCGTCCGGTCCGAGCTTGTAGCGGACGTCGCCGCGATCGACCCGCTCGAACCCCTCGCACTCGGGCTCGTCGTCCAGCGCGACCCGCTCGGCCACGTCAGCGTTCACGGCGCGTCACGCTAGCAGTCGTCAGACTGAAGGCCGTGAGCATCGAGGGCGGCCTCGCGAAGACCCGCGGCGGGTTCCTGTCCCGGCTGTTCGGGAGGACGGCCGAGCAGCCCGTCACGCCAGAGTGGCTCGATGGGCTGGAGGAGGCTTTGATCCGCTCCGACATCTCGGTCTCGCTCGTCGACTCGGTCATGCTCCAGGTGCGCGACGTCGTCGCCGACCGGAAGGCCGACACCGTGCCGAAGGTCCTCGCCGCGCTCCGCGAGGCGCTCGTCGCGGTCCTCGAGCCGGGTGACCGTCGCCTGAAGGACGGCGCCGGCCGGCCGCGCGTGATCCTGGTCGTCGGCGTGAATGGGAGCGGGAAGACGACGACCGCGGCGAAGCTCGCGAAGCGGCTGCGCGACGGCGGCGAGAAGCCGCTGCTCGCGGCGGCGGACACCTTCCGGGCCGCGGCGATCGAGCAGCTCGAGGAGTGGGCGAGGCGGGTCGACGTCCCGATCGTGAGCGGGACGCCCGACGGCGATCCCGCGGCCGTCGTGTTCGACGCGATCCAGGCCGGCGCCGCGCGCGGCAACACGACCGTGATCGCAGATACCGCGGGCCGCCTCCACACGAAAGGCCACCTGATGGACGAGCTCGGCAAGATCGTGAAGGTGGCCGGCCGGGCGCGCGCCGGAGCACCGGACGAGGTGCTGCTCGTGCTCGATGGGACCGCGGGACAGAACGCGATCAGCCAGGCCCGCCAGTTCACCGAGACGGCGCAGGTGACCGGCATCGTGATCACGAAGCTCGACGGCACCGCCAAGGGCGGCGCCGTGTTCGCCATCGCCGACGAGCTCAGGCTGCCCGTGAAGCTCCTTGGGGTCGGGGAGCAGGCCGGCGATCTCGTGCCGATGGATCCGCGCGTGTTCGTGGACGCGCTGCTGGCCGCGCATGCCTGAGCTCACCCGGCTCGGGGCGGCCGGCGCCGACGAGATCGGCGCGCTCCACCGCGATCTTCTGGATCCGCCCGAACACGACGGGCGGCCGCACGTCGCGCTGAACTTCGTCATGACGGCGGATGGCCGCGTGAGCTTTCAGGGCCGCGCCGAGATCGGCACCCGCACCGACCGACTGCTCATGTTCCACCTCCGCTCGCTCGCGGACGCCGTGCTGATCGGCGCGGGCACGCTGCGGGTGGACCCGTTCACGCCGGCGGTCAAGGGCCGCGAGCGCCAGCCGATGGCGGTCGTCGTGTCGCGCAGCTGCGACCTGCCGCTCGGGAACCGGTTCTTCGCGCATCCCGGCGCGCGGCTCGTCGCGACGACGGCGACCGCGGCGCCCGCCGCGGTCGCGGCGGTACGCGGGGCCGGCGCCGAGGTCGTGGCGTTCGGCGAGACGGACGTCGATCTCGCGCGGCTCGTCGCGGCGCTTCGCGAGCGCGGCGTGCGCTTCCTCCTCTGCGAGGGCGGGCCATCGCTCGCGGGCGAGCTCGTCGCGCTGCGCCTGGCCGATGAGCTGTTCCTCACGCACGCGACGCTCGTGACCGCCGAGCCGGACGCGCGCCGGCTGTTCGAGGGTGGCCGGCCGCTCGGCGGCACGGTGCGCGTCGAGCGCGTCACGCTGCATGAGGCCGCAGGGGAGTGGTACGAGCGCTCGCGGATCCGCTACGCCTAGCGCTGGACACGGGCGGGACAATGCGGCAGCGCACACCGATAGGGAGGAATGACATGACGACCGAGCTCACGATCAAGGTCCCCAACAAGGCCGGCCAGCTCGCGGCGATCTCCGGCGCGCTGGGTGACGCGGGCGTGAACATCACCAGCTTCTCCGGCGCCACGATCGGCGGCAAGGGCCTCGTCCACGTCGTCGTCGCGGACAAGGATGCCGCGAAGGCCCGCCGCGCGCTCAAGAAGGCCAATCTCCGCGTCGCGACCGACCGCAAGCTGCTCGAGGTCCGGATGGCCGACAAGCCCGGGACGCTCGCGCGCGTCGCGAAGCGCCTCGGGACCGGCCGCGTGAACGTCGATTCGGCGTACCTGGTCGGCACTGGGAAGCGCTCGTCGACGATCGCCTTCGGCGTGAAGGACGCGCGCAAGGCGAAGAAGGCGCTCGGCCGGTAGCACCGCCGCGGCGCTAGCCTTGACGGGGTGTTCGAGCAGCTCTCCGACCGCCTGACCGCGACCTTCGCGAAGCTTCAGGGCCGCGCACGCGTCACCGACGCCGACCTCGACGAGGCGCTCCGGGACGTGCGCGTCGCCCTCCTCGAAGCGGACGTGAACTTCAAGATCGTCCGCCAGCTCGTCGCGACCGTCCGCGAGCGCGCCATCGGGGAGAACGTCCTCCAAAGCGTGACCGGTGCGCAGATGGTCGTGAAGATCGTCCACGACGCGCTCGTCGAGATGCTGGGTGGCGAGGCGGCGCCGCTCGCGCGCGGGGACCGGCCGCCGACGGTCATCGCCCTCGTCGGCCTCCAGGGATCCGGCAAGACCACGACGGTCGCGAAGCTCGCGAATCTGCTTCGGAAGCAGGGCCGCCACCCGCTGCTCGTCGCCGCCGATGTCCACCGGCCCGCGGCGGTCGATCAGCTGCAGTCGCTCGGGAAGTCGCTCGGCGTCCCCGTGCGCACCGTGAGCGCCGAGCGGGTCGCCGACGCCGTCGCAGCGGCGATCGAGGGCGCGGCCGGCGAGGGCCGCGACACCGTGATCGTGGACACCGCCGGCCGGCTGCACGTCGACGAGGCGATGATGCTGGAGGTCGAGGCGATCGTCCGCGCCGCGGCGCCGCAGGAGGTGCTGCTCGCGGTCGACGCGATGACCGGCCAGGATGCCGTCGAGGCGGCGACCGCGTTCAAGGCCCGGCTGCCGATCACGGGCCTCGTCCTCACGAAGGTCGACAGCGACGCGCGCGGTGGCGCGGCGCTCTCGATCCGCGCCGCGACCGGGGTGCCGGTGAAGTTCCTGGGTACGAGCGAGAAGCTCGACGGGCTCGAGGTCTTCCATCCCGATCGCCTCGCGACGCGGATCCTGGGAATGGGGGACATTCTCACGCTCGTCGAGCGCGCGCAGGAGCACGTCGACGAGAAGGAAGCCGAGGCGCAGGCGAAGAAGCTCCTCGAGGCGCGCTTCACGTTCGAGGACTTCTACAAGCAGCTCCAGCAGGTGAAGAAGATGGGCCCGATCGGCGACCTGCTGAAGATGATGCCGGGCATGGGCGGCCTCGCGAAGCAGCTGCCGGACCCGCAGCAGGCCGAGCGCCAGATGCGGACGATCGAGGCGATCATCTCGTCGATGACGATGGCCGAGCGGCAGGACCCCTCGATCCTGAACGGCTCACGGCGCAAGCGCATCGCGAACGGCTCCGGGGTCACCGTGTCCGAGGTGAACGCGCTCCTCAAACAGTTCAAGGAGATGCAGACCCTCATGAAGCAATTCGGCGCGATGGCCAAGCGCGGCAAGCTGCCCCGGCTACCCGGCATGCCGATGTGACCCTCTGGCGCGGGGTCAGTCAGGGTCATACGCTCCGCGCATGCCCGAAGAGCGAAAGCTCGTCACCGTCCTCTTCGCGGACATCGTCGGTTCGACCGAGATGGGCCTGAGTCACGATCCTGAGGTCGTGCGCGCATCGCTCGGCGAGGCATTCGAGTCGGCCAGCGAGATCCTGCGGGCACATGGCGGGACGGTCGAGAAGTTCATCGGCGACGCGATCATGGCCGTCTTCGGCGTTCCGGCCGCGCACGACGATGATCCGGATCGCGCGGTGCGCGCTGCCTTCGCTCTGCGCGACAAGATCACCGGTGCCCGCGACGTCGACGCCCCCGCCCTTCGCGTCCGGATCGGGATCAACACCGGCGAGGCAGTGGCCGGCTCCGGCGAGACGGCGCAGTTCCTCGTGACCGGAGCCGCCGTGAATGCCGCGGCGCGCCTCCAGCAGGCCGCGGCGCCGGGCGAGATCGTCGTCGGCCACCTCACGAAGCGCCTCACCGCGGGCGGCGTCACGTACGGCGCGGCGCGCGAGGTCGAGGCGAAGGGCATCGGGAAGATCGCGGCGTGGCCCGCGGAGAGCGTGATCGGCGACGTGCCCGAGCAGCACCGCGGACTGCCGGGTCTGCACGCTCCGCTCATCGGGCGCGACCACGAGCTCCGCACCCTCGTGCAGGCGTACGAGCGGGTGGCGAAGGACGGGCGGCCGCACCTGCTGACGGTCTATGGTCCGGCCGGCGCGGGGAAGTCTCGGCTCACGGCGGAGTTCTTCGACGCGATCGGCAGCGACCGCGTTCGCGGGGGCCGCTGCCTCCCGTACGGCGAGGGCATCACGTACTACGCGGTCCAGCTCATCGTCCGCGCCGACGCGGGGATCGGTATCGCAGATCCGCGCGACGTCGCGATCGAGAAGATCCGGAGCGCGGCCCGCGAAGCCTTCGGGGACGACGTGGAGGACGCGGATAGCGTCGCGAAACGCGTCAGCGTGTTGGCCGGGATCGAGCGTGCCGACGAGGCGTTGCCCGAGGTCCGGCCAGATCAGCTGCGCGAGGAGCTCGCCTTCGGATTGCGGCGCTACCTCGAGCGCCGCGCGGCGTCGGCGCCGCTCGTCCTCGTGTTCGAGGACGTCCACTGGGCGGAGCCCGGCCTGCTCGACCTCATCGAGGACCTGGCCGAGTGGTCGCGGGCACCGCTCCTCCTGCTGTGCCTCGCCCGTCCGGACTTCCGCGAGCTGCGGCCGGCGTGGGGAAGTGCGGCGGCGAACGCGACTGCCGTCACGCTCTCGCCGCTGGGCTCGGACGACACCCGCCGGCTCATCGCCGAGCTGCTCGCGATCGACGACCTGCCGGAGCAGGTGCGCAGCGACGTCGTCACCCGCGCCGAGGGCAACCCGCTCTACGTCGAGGAGTTCCTCCGGATGCTCATGGAGAGCGGGCGCATCGAGAAGCGCGACGGCCGATGGGTCGCCGACGCCTCCATCACGACGGTCGAGGTGCCGCCGACGCTACAGGGACTCATCGCGGCCCGTCTCGATCGCGTCGCGCCCGACGTGAAGGCGCTGCTCCAGCGTGCGTCGTTGGCCGGGCGGTTGTTTTCGACCGATGCGTTGGCTGCCCTCGGGGACGGCGCGGCACCGGATGCCGAACTCCTTCGGGATGCGATCCGCCGCGATCTTCTCGTCGAGGCCGACGAGCGCGCACTCGGCTCCGGTCGCGTGTTCCGCTTCAAGCACGTCCTCATTCGGGACGTCGCGTACTCGACCGTGCCGAAGGCCGAGCGATCACGGCTGCACGACCGCTACGGCCGCTGGCTGGAGACGAGCCTCGGCGATCGCCGGCATGAGATCGCCGACATCGTCGCCTTCCACGCCGAGCAGGCGTTCCTGCTCGCGCGCGAGCTGCGCCCGTCGGCCGCCGCGGATCTCGGCCGCCGCGGGCTCGACCTGCTGCTCGAGGCCGCCCGCAGCGCCTACAACCGTATCGACGTGCACGCGGCGCTCAATCTCTACCAGCGCGCCCGCGTTGTCGGGGAGGTGATCACCGCGACGGGGGTCGAGAACGCCGAGATCGCCGGACGCATCGTCCTCGGTCGCGACCTGCTCGCGACCTCCCGACCGGCGGTCGCTGAAGTGGACGCGGCGATCGACGTCGCCAAGACTGCCGCGCCGAACAAGGTCCTACCCGAGCTGCTGCTCCTGCGCGCCAGGCTCACCCAGGACGAGGCAGGACCCGAGAGGGTCCGCCCGGTCCTCGACGAGGCCCTCGAGGCCGCACGGCAGGCCGGTGATCCCGATCTCATCGCCGACGTCATGTGGGCCAGGGCCTTCGACCGGTACTACGCGGCGGAGATCGACGAGATGCGCCGCCTGCTCGAGGAGGCGCACGAGCACGTGAAGCGGAGCGGGTCGAAGCGAGCCGGGGCCATCCTGTACTGGCTCGGCAAGACCGCGCTCTACCAGGGGGACCTCACGGCGACGGCCAGCTTCGTCGAGGAGGCGATCGCGGCGCTCCCGTACAAGTCGAAGCACTTCCGCGCGATCGATCACTACGCCCGCGCGGGCCGGGCCGACGGCCAGGGAGACTACGCCACGGGCGTCGGTGAGGCGCGGATCGCCAACGCGCTGTTCCGGGAGCTCGGGGAACCGGGCTTCATCGCGTTAACGGCCTGGGAGATGG
This sequence comes from Candidatus Limnocylindria bacterium, assembly GCA_035935465.1. GTDB lineage: Bacteria > Chloroflexota > Limnocylindria > P2-11E > P2-11E > UBA4735. The sequence continues at coordinate 13,141 of DASYXA010000131.1, forward strand.
GCGAGGCGATGATCGAACTCGGCGACGACGCCGGGGCCCGCGACGTCCTCGCCGAAGCAGTCGACCTCTTCACGCGGAGGGGCCAGCGCGGCCAGATCCCGGAAGTGGAGGCGCGCCTTGCGCGGGCGCTCGTGCACCTTGGCGACCGTGCGGCTGCGCGTGCGCACGCCGAGGCCGCTCGGGCGATCGCAATGCCGAGCGATCTCGAGTCCCGGTTCATCGCCGCCGTCGCGGTCGCGGAGGTCCGTGAGGCCGACGGCGACCTCGCGGCCGCGGACGCGCTGTTCCGTGAGGCGGTCGCGACGATGGAGCCGAGTGGGATGGGGGATGGTCTGGCGGAGACTCGCGAGCACTACGGGCGCTTCCTCCTTCGGCATGGCCGCGCGGACGACGCGCGTGCCCAGCTCGACAAGGCCCGCGCATTTTGGAGCGATCCCCTGGCCGGGCGCCATCGCGACCGGATCGACGCGCTGCTCGCCGCCACCGGGCCCCGCACGATGTCCATTTAGGGGCTCGTCCGGTATACTTCTGTTCTTCCCGCGCACAACCTTCATGGAGGAACGTCTGACTTTGGCTGTGCATATCCGCCTGCGGCGCACCGGCAAGACGAAGGCCCCGACGTATCGGGTCGTCGTCGCCGACTCGCGCTCGCCTCGTGATGGCAAGTTCATCGAGATCCTCGGTCACTACAACCCCCGCACCGAAGAGGGCGCGCTCGTGCTCGACGACGCGCGGGTGCGCCACTGGATCAAGAACGGCGCGAAGCCGACCGCGACCGCCCGCGCGCTCCTTGTGCGGAGCGGCATCCCGGACGCCGACGTCCCGCCCGTCGCACGGTGAGCAAGGAAGCCGCGCTCATCGAACACGTGGCGAAGGCGCTCGTCGACGACCCCGCCGGCGTCGTGGTGAAGGAAGAGCAGGACGGCGATTTCCTCAAGCTGCATCTGCAGGTGGCGGAAGCCGACGTCGGGAAGGTCATCGGCCGAGGCGGCCGCATCGCGAAGGCGATCCGCGCCCTGCTCAAGGTGATGGCCACACGTGACGGGACCAAGGTCAACCTCGAGATCGACTAGCGAGCCCGCATCCCTCGTCGTCGGCGTGATCAAAGTGCCGCACGGCGTGCGCGGCGAGGTCCGCGTCGATCCCCGCAGCGATGTGGCCGACCGGTTTCGCGTCGGCGCGACGCTGGACTGCGAAGGCCTCGGACCGCTCACCATCCGCTCTGTCCGCGGCACGCCGGCGGAGCCGATCGTCGGCTTCGACGGCTACGCCGCGCGGCCCGACGCCGAGCCGCTGCGTGGCCGCTCGCTCCGGGTGACCGTCGCCGAGGCGCGGCGCGCGACGAAGGGCCGGTACCTCTGGGCCGACCTGGTCGGGCTGCGTGCGGAGACGCCGACGGGGAATCCGATCGGCACCGTGAGCGAGCTCCTGCGCGCCGGCGAGACCGACGTGCTCGTCGTCGCGCGCGCGCAGGGCGGCGAGCTCCTCGTACCGGCGATCGAGTCGGTCGTGCGCGAGGTCGACGTCGCGGGCGGCCGCGTCGTCGTCGCACCGCAGGAGGAGCTCTAGGTGAAGATCGATGTCCTCACGCTCTTCCCGAAGATGTTCGAGAGCCCGTTCGCCGAGAGCATCGTCGCGCGCGCGCGCGCCGCGGGGACGCTGGACCTCGCGTTCCACGACCTGCGGGGCTGGGCCGGCGATCGCCACCGCGCCGTCGACGACGTGCCCTACGGCGGCGGTGCGGGCATGGTGTTCACGCCCGAGCCCCTCGCGCCGGCGATCCGCGCGCTGAAGGGCCGCGCCGGCCACGTGGTCCTCCTCTCCGCGCAGGGCGCGCTGTTCGACGAGGCCGCGGCGCGCCGGCTGGCGTCCCTCGAGCACCTCGTGCTCGTCGCCGGGCATTACGAGGGCGTCGACGAGCGGGTCATCGAGAGCGATGTCGACGAGGAGCTGTCGATCGGCGACTACGTCGTGACCGGCGGCGAGCTCCCGGCGATGGTCGTCATCGACGCGGTCGCGCGCCTCTTGCCGGGCGTCATCGATGCCGCGTCCTTGCGCGAGGAGTCGCACACCAGCGGACTCCTCGAGGGCCCGCAGTACACCCGGCCGCCCGAGTTCGAGGGCCGCAAGGTCCCCGCGGTGCTCGTGTCGGGCGATCACCCGTCGATCGCGAAGTGGCGGCGCGCCGAGGCGATCCGGCGCACCGCCGAGCGCAGGCCGGACCTCCTCGAGCGGGCCGACCTCACGCCGGCCGAGCGAGCGCGGCTGCCGCGGCCGGCCGCGAAGACGCCGGTGCTCGACGCCGATCTCATCGCGGCCTATCGGTCCGGGGTCGGCTCGTATCGGATCGCCGCGCGGTTCGGCATCTCGCCGGCGACCGTACGCGCGCGATTGCGCGCGGCGGGCGTTCGCCTCCGCGCCGCGCGCAGCGCCCAACGCGGGCCGACCGCCGCCGAGGTCGCGCGCATGCGGGCGACCGGGCTGACGGTCCGCGAGCTCGCGCGGCACTACGGCGTGTCACATGTGACGATCCTCGACCGGCTGAAGAAGGCCGGCAAATGAGCTACACTTCGCTGACCCCGTGAGCACGACCGTTATGCCGATGAACGACGTCTTGAAGACGCTTGCCTCCGAACAGCTGAAGGCCGACCTCCCCGAGGTCCGGCCCGGAGACACCGTCCGTCTATCCGTGCGCGTCGTCGAAGGGAACAAGGAGCGGCTCCAGGCCTACGAAGGAACCGTCATCCGCGTCCGCGGAGGTGGGGCGAACGCCCAGATCACCGTCCGCCGGATCGCGAGCGGCGTCGGCGTCGAGCGCACGTTCCTGGTCCACTCCCCGCGGCTCGACAAGATCGAGGTCGTCCGCCACGGCCACGCCCGTCGCGCGACGCTCTACTTCCTCCGCGAGCGGGTCGGCAAGGCCGCCACGCTGCGCGAGAAGCGGCGCTGAGCCCCCGCTAGGGGAGTCGCCCGCGATAATCGAGGCGTGCCATCGCTCCGCCACGAGAAGGCGCTCTGGGACCAGGGGCTGTTCCGCGTCGCCGGCGTCGACGAGGTCGGCATGGCCACGCTCGCCGGTCCGGTGGTCGCGGCCGCGTGCCTCGTCACGCCCGACGTCCGGCTCATCCGCGCCGTCCGTGATTCCAAGCTGCTGACCCGAAAGGAGCGCGAGGAGCTCGTTCCGGAGATCCGCGCGCGCGTCGCGAAGGTCGGCATCGGCGCCGCCTCGGTCGCGGAGATCCACCGGCTCAACATCTACCACGCGAGCCACGTCGCGATGCAGCGCGCGCTCCGACAGATCGGCGAGTACGACCACGTCCTCGTGGACGGGCGCAAGATCCTCGACCCCGCGTTCGCGCCGGGCAAGCACACCGAGATCGTGAAGGGCGACCGCACGTGCTTCGCGATCGCGGCGGCCTCGATCATCGCGAAGGTGACGCGTGACCGGCTCATGGAGAAGCTCGCGGCGCGCTACCCGGGCTACGGCTGGGAGCACAACTGCGGCTATCCGACCATCGACCATCGCGCGGCGCTCCGCGCGCTCGGGGTCACGCCGTTCCACCGCCAGGATTTCGGGACCGTGAAGATCATGCTGCTCGGCGAGCAGCTGGAGCTCGACGTCGCCTCGGCCTGACGTGTAGCCGAGTTGACGGTGACTCGGCCCGCCGGCGCCGATATCGTGCGATCCCCATGACCACCGTCCAGCGGCCCGCGGTGACGTTGCGCCCCTTCGCGGACGCCGACTACCCGGCCTACGTCGCGCTCGCGAACGAGGCGTACCCCGAGTACGGCTGGACCGTCGAAGAGGTGCGCCACTGGGACGCGGACTGGAGACCCGAAGGCTTCTTCGAGCGCCGCGTGATCGCCGAGGAGGCGGGCGCACCCGTCGGATACTGCGACGCGTCCCATTCGCGCGGCCAGTTCGTGGCCGACAACTACCAGCTCGAGCTCGTCGTGAAGCCGGCGGCCCGCCGTCGCGGGATCGGCACGACGCTCTACGGGGACACCGTCGCCGCGCTCCGGTCGCGGGGCGCGCGCCGGATCCGCAACTCGATGAAGGAGTCCGACAGCGCGAGCCTCGCGTTCGCCGAGCGGATCGGCGCGGTCGAGCTTCGCCGCGACTGGGAGTCCCGGCTCGACCTTGCGTCGTTCGATCCCGCGCCGTTCGCCGCCGCGCCCCGGCGCGCCGCCGCCGCGGGCGTGCGGATCACGACGCTGGCCGAGGAGCTGACGACCGATCCGGACGCCGTGCGGAAGGCCTGGGTCCTTCACGAGGAGGCGCGGCTCGACGTACCGTCCATCGACCCGCCGACGCCCTCACCGTTCGAGCGCTTCGAGCGCGAGGTGCTCCGTTCACCGATGGCGCTGCCCGAGGCCCACTTCCTCGCGATCCGCGCCGGCCGGTATGTCGGCGAGTCATCGATGGGGAGGGAAGGCACCGACCCCGGCGTGATCTATCAGCACCTCACCGCCGTCCTGCGCGACGAGCGCGGCAAGGGCATCGCGATGGCGTTGAAGCTCAAGACCGTCGACTACGCGACGCACCAGGGGTTGCGCGAGATCCGGACCTGGAACGCGTCGATCAACCGGCCGATGCTCGCGATCAACGAGGCCCTCGGGTTCGCCAAGCAGCCGGCCTGGATCGTGTTCGGCAAGGATCTCACCCCGGCGTAGCAACCCGCGCCCGATCTCGCCTGCGTGCCCGACGCGCGGCGGCTCCTCGGTGATCTCGGCGAGGCCGCTGCCGCCCGCGTGCTCGAGCGCCAGGGCGTCCGCATCGTCGCGCGCAATGCCCGAACGCGCTACGGCGAGCTCGACCTGGTCGGCGTCGATCGGCGCGGGTACCTGTTCGTCGAGGTGAAGACGCGCCGCCGATCGTCCTTCGTGAGCGCGTACGAGGCGGTCGATGCGCGCAAGCTCGCGCGGCTGCACGGGCTGGCGCTCGCCTGGGCCGGCGAGCACGGCGTACGTGGGCGGATCCGGTTGGTCGTCGCGGCGGTGACGGTGGATCGCGCGGGCACGACGGTCGAGCTCATCGAGGTCGCGGATCGCGGCTAGAGCGGACCGCCGCTCGCGAAGATCTGCGCCCCGGCGGCGAGCATGACCCCGACCGTGGCGGCGATCGCGACCACCGCGACGCCGACCCGGCGCAGCGCGAGGGTCTGGTCGCGCGTGAGCTGCCTGCGCACCGGCGCCGCGATCGCGAGCGGCACGCTCTCGCGCGGGACGAGCAGGACGGCCGCGTAGGCGCGCTCGATGCTCGCCAGGTCCTGCGCCCCGCGCGACTCCAGACGCGCGATGAAGCGGTCGTACTCGCCGCGGGCGCTGTCGCGGTCGCCGGCGACCGCGTACGCCGCGGCCAGGCGGCGATGCGCGGTGCGGTCGTCAGGGGCGATGGCGACGGCGGAGAGCAGCGTCGCGATCGCGGCGATCCGGTTGCCCGCGCGGCTCAGCGTCGCCGCGCCATGTAGCAGCGCGTCCAGCTCGTTCGCCGTGTGTGCCTCGATCAACCCGTCGCGCTCCCCCAGGGCTCCGACCTCCGCTGCACCCGGATTCGGTCGCCGAGGCTCACCCTACGCGCCGCCGCGCGGCCCGGTCAATGGCCGGTACGGGGGTCAGGGCCAGGGGTCCTATCGGCCGCTCGCCCGCTCTGACGGACCGTCGGCGCGGTGGGGGCGGTCGCGCGGACCATCGGCTGCGCCCTCTGGGGCCTCGAGACCGCGCTCGTCACCGTCGAGGTCGACGTCGCCAACGGCCTCCCGCACTTCGCGATCGTCGGCCTCCCTGACACCGCGGTGCAGGAAGCGCGGGAGCGGGTCCGGGCGGCGATCCGCAACGCCGGGTTCGAATTCCCGCTCCGGCGCGTGACGGTGAACCTCGCGCCCGCCGAGCGCCG
>DASYXA010000132.1:0-2300 GCA_035935465.1 Candidatus Limnocylindria bacterium
CAACGCGGCGGGCGAGCGCGTCGTGCCGCTGGCCGAGCTGTACCGCGAGGACGGGATCAGCCACCTCGCCATCGGCCGCGACGACATCGTGACCGAGATCATCCTCCCGCCGACGGACGGCTGGCGCAGCACGTACCTGAAGCTCCGCGACCGCGGGTCGTTCGATTTCCCGATCGTGGGGCTGGCCGCCGCCGTCCGCCTGGACGGCGGCGTCGTCCGCGAGGCCCGCCTGGCGCTGACCGCGGTCGGGTCGCGGCCGCTGCTCGTCGATGCCGCGGCCGCGGCCCTCGTCGGGTCCAAGCTCGACGACGACGCGATCGCCGCGGCGGCCGATGCCGCGCACAAGATCGCGCGGCCGCTGGACAACACGTCGGGCACGATCGCGCAGCGCAAGAAGACCGTGCCGGTCTTCGCGCGGCGCGCGCTCGCGTCCCTTCGGGACAGCTGATGCGGACCGTCGCGGTCGTCCCCGCGGCCGGCAGCGCCGAGCGGTTCGGCGGCAAGAAGCTCCTGACGCCGGTCGACGGCGAGCCGCTCCTCGATCGCACGATCGGGGCCCTCCTCAACGGCGGCGTGGATCAGGTGATCGTCGTCGTGGCCCCCGACGCGGACGATCTGAAGCGCGACGTGAACGCGTTCAGCGATCCGCGGGTCTGGCCGGTCGTCAACGCCGACCCGTCGCGCGGGATGTTCTCGTCACTGCAGGCCGGCCTGGCGGAGTCCGAGGGAGACGCGCTCGTGGTGCTGCCCGCGGACATGCCGTTCGTCCAGAGCGGCACCGTCGCGATCCTGCTCGATGTCTTCGCGTCGCGGCCGGCCATCGTGTCTCCCCGCTACCAGGGCAAGCGCGGCCACCCGGTCATCCTGCCGCCATCGCTCCGCGACGAGATCCGCGCCGCCGCGCCGACGATCACCCTCCATGACGTTCTGAAGCGCCATGCCGACCTGCGCGTCGACGTGGACGTGCCGGACCGCGGCGTCGTGCGGGATGTCGACCGGGTGGCAGACTTATCCCAGTGAGAGAGCTGTACGCGCGCATGGCGGAGCTCGAGCGCGACGGCAGGCCGTTCGCGGTCGCGACGGTCGTACGGACCGTCGGGTCGACCCCGCAGGTCGTGGGGGCGAAGATGCTCATCGACGACCTCGGCCGCACGTACGGCACGCTCGGCGGCGGCTGCGTCGAGGGCGACGCGTTCGCGGAAGCGAAGCGCATCATCGCCGAGGGCGGCTCGTCGCTCCGGGAGTACGAGCTCACCGAGGAGCTCGCCTGGGACACGGGCCTCGTCTGCGGCGGGACGATGTGGATCCACATCGAGCCGGCCGCCGGCGCGCTCACGGTCGGCGATCGCGATCTTTTGGCCGACGTGCTCGCCGCGTCGTCGACCGGCACGCCGATCGCGCTCGCGACGCTGCTGCGGAAGGAAGGGCGCGAGCTCATCCCCGCCGGGCGCCTCTACGTCGAGCAGAGCGGCGGCTCGGGCGGAACGCTCGGCGACGCGGCGCTCGATGCGCGCGCGCACACGATCGCGGCCGAGGCGTTGCAGGCCGGCACCGCGCGCACCGCGCCGCTCGGCGAGGACCGCGAGCTGCTGGTCGAGCCGATCGTCGCGAAGCCGCACCTCGTCGTCGTCGGCGCCGGGCACGTCGGCCTCGCGCTCGCGAAGCTCGCGCAGGGGCTCGACTACGACGTGACCGTGATCGACGACCGGCCGGCGTTCGCGTCGCAGGAGCGGTTCCCCGACGGCGTCGAGGTCGTGCGCGCCGACATGGTCGACGCGCTCGGCACGCTCCCGATCGGCTGGAACGCGTTCATCGTGGTCGCGACCCGCGGCCACAAGCTCGACGCGCAGTGCCTGCGCGCGGCGATCCAGACGAAGGCGCGGTACGTCGGGCTCCTCGGGAGCAAGCGCAAGACGATCCTCATCGAGCGGATGCTCCGCGAGGAGGGCCTGCCCGAGGACCGCATCCGCTCCGTGCACGCGCCGGTCGGGCTCGACCTGGGCGGCCGGACGCCGCCGGAGATCGCGCTGTCGGTGCTCGCGGAGCTCTCGATGGAGCGATATGGCGGCAGCGGCCGTCCGCTGCGCCTCGGTGACGAGCTCTATGAGCGGGCGGTGGGTCGCACCGCCACGTAGGTTCGCGCGCGCCCGCGACCGACGATGGCCAGCCGGCCGGCGCGCACCAGTGCGGCGAGGTCCGCGACCGCCGTCGCCTGGGTCACGGCATGGCGTGTGGACGCAGCGCGGCTCGTCCAGACGGTACCGTGCTCAGCCTCCGTCGCGAGCAGCGCTCGGCGTGCG
>DASYXA010000133.1:0-27556 GCA_035935465.1 Candidatus Limnocylindria bacterium
GCGGTCGAGACGCAGGACCTCGCCGTCGGTGTCGGCGCGGATCGTCGCCGAACGCGGCTCATCCACCAGGAGCGCGAGCTCGCCCATGTAGTGCCCGGGGCCGATCGTGTTGAGCCGCTCCGCGTCCGGTCCGGCGAGCACGGCGAACGTGCCACGCACCACGATGTACAGCGCATCGCCGGTCTCGCCCTCGGTGATGATCGTGTCGCCCGCCCGCACGGAGATCGGATCCATGTACGCGGCCAAGCGGGCGAGCGCGACGCGGTCGAGGCCGCTGGTCAGATCGACGCTGCGAAGCCGCTCGCCCCGCTCCTCGTCCACGCTGCTCATGACCGCCGGATGCTAGCCGCGGAATGCGCCGGATCCCGCGGATTGTTCCCCTAGAGTGAGCCCATGGCGACCGATCCCTTCGAGACCGAGGCCCTCTCCTTCCTGGACGCTCTGTACCGGACGGCGCTCCGCATGACCCGCTCGGAAGCCGAGGCTGAGGACCTCGTCCAAGAGACCTACATCCGGGCGTTCCGCTTCCGGCACCAGTTCACCGCCGGTACGAACCTCAAGGCCTGGCTGTTCCGGATCCTCACGAACACCTTCATCAACCAGTACCGACGGAAGGCCGCCCGGCCGGAGACGACCGAGCTCGACGACGTCGAGGAGTCGATCCTGTACCGCCACATGCGCGACGTGAGCCCGGGCTCGTCGTCGCCCGACCCCGAGGCCGAGCTCATCGACGGCACGCTCTCGAGCGAGGTGAAGGACGCCCTCGAGGCCCTGCCCGAGAAGTTCCGTACGACGCTCCTGCTGGATGTCGAGGGCTTCTCGTACAAGGAGATCGCCGAGCTGCTCGACATCCCGATCGGGACCGTGATGAGCCGGCTGCACCGCGGACGGAAGTTCCTCCAGAAGCGCCTCTACGACGTCGCGCGCGAGCGTGGCATCGTTGCCGCGCGCGCGATGCCGAGGCCGGCGGACTAGGAGGGGACGGTGGACTGCAACGACTGCCTGGAGAAGCTGTATTCCTATCTGGACCGCGAGCTGTCGCCCGTCGAGCTCACCGCTGTGCGCACGCACCTCGACGATTGCGGCGGGTGCGAGGACCAGTTCGTCGTCGAAGACCGCTTCCTGGCCCGCGTTCGCGACTGCTGCCACGAGGATGTGGCGCCGTCGGACCTCCGAACGCGCATCGTCGCCCGCCTCCGGATGGAGCACGACGCACCCCGCTAGCTATTGACATTCCTGGAGTGGATATGTCTAGATAACCAACATTCGTGGCCAGAAGGGGGTGATCTCCAATGCCAGCGAAGAAGAAGGCCGCCAAGAAGACGGCCAAGAAGAAGTCCTCGAAGAAGAAGTAGCTCTTTGAACAGATAGCGACGACGAAAGTCGTCGCTCTTTCGTGAAACCGTTCCGGCACCTTTCGCGACCTCGCCGATCCGCTCTAGGCCTGAGCGGATCGGTTTCTTTTTGTGCGACGTACGCTTCGGGCCGATGAACCGGAACACCGTCCCGACGCTCGACGCCTTCGCCACCGGATGTGGCGTCGCGCTGTCAGTTCTGGTCGCAGTCGGTGGCCTTTTGCTCGGTTTTCCGGCCCTCGCGGGCCTGCTCGGTGTCCTCGCCGGCGGCTACCTCGCGGGACGGATCGCGCGGCGCGACGGGCTCTTCCATGGCGCGATCGTGGGCGCGCTCACGATCGTCATCGCGTCGGTCGCCGCGAGCGCCGGCGAGCCGCAGGTGTCGAACATCCTTGGCGACACGCTCACGATCATCGTCAGCGACGCGCTGCTGCTCGGCCTCTCGTCACTCGGGGGCTGGCTCGCGACGCGGAGCTAGGAGCCTTCGTCTTCCTCGGATAGGGGCAGAGGTCGATGACCGGGCAGATCGGGCACTGGGGGGTCGGATTGCAGATCCGGCGTCCGTGGAGGATCAAGTTCCAGGTCGCCTTGACCCACTCGCGCTCCGGGAAGACCGCCCGGAGGTCCCATTCGATCTTGTCGGCGGCAGGTCCGGGGCGGCTGAGGGCCAGCCGGGTGGCGACCCGGGCGACGTGGCGGTCGACCGCGATGGCCGGGACGCCGAACGCGTTCGCGAGGACGATCGACGCGGTCTTCCGGCCGACGCCGTGGAGCGAGGTGAGTCCGTCCATGTCGCCGGGGACCTCGCCGCCGAACCGCTCGACCAGGCCGAGCGCCGCTCCCTTGACCGCCTTGGCCTTCTGGCGGAAGAACCCGGTCGGCTTGAGGTCACGCTGGAGCTCGGCCATCCCGACGCCGACGTAGTCGGCAGCCGTCCGGTACTTCGGGAAGACGACGGTCCGGGTGACCTCGTTGATCCGCTCGTCGCGCGCTTGCGCGGCGAGGATCGTCGCCACGAGCAGCTCGAGCGGGCTGCTGAACTCGAGCGTCGGGCCCCAGTCCGGATAGGCCGTCTCGAGCCGGGCGAGGATCTTTCGCGCCCGCGCGCGGAGCGCGGGCGTGACCTTCGGGACATAGGGCTTCTTCTTCGGCGGCATCAGTGCAGGTCCGCCCAGGTGATGAGCACCGAGAACTGTCGGCACCAGACAACGACGCTCCGGTACAAGGACGTGTTGGCCTCCGCCGGGACGGTGTAATTGAAGGAGCCGTTCGTCGCCTTCAATGGACCGAGGTAGACGCTCGTCGCCTCGCTCCACGTCCCGCCAGTCTCACGCGAGAGGTACACGTGGACGTCGGGCGCATTCGTCATCGCCACGTTCTCGAACCGGAGCACGACCGCATCGCCGCCCCGCACGAGGAGGACGCGGCCAGTGCCGTTGTGCAGGGCATCCACGTAGCCGAGCTCACCAGACGCGAGCGTGAGCGATCCCGCCGCCGTCGCCACCGCGGCGCTCGCGGACGCGGCGATGGGCCCCTCGGTCGGGAACGCCTCGTTCACCGTCGTGCGGATGAACAGCGGCGACCCGAGGTACCACGCGAGCGCCGCCAGGCACGCGACGATGCCGGTGACGCCGAGGGCCCGCAGCCTCATGGGAACACGATCTCCTCGCCGATCCCGGCCTCGCGTGCGCGCTCGTACGCGATCGACGCGACGGCGAGATCCTGGATCGCGCTGCCGACGCTCTTGAACACCGTGCGCTCGCGATCGTTCGAGCGCCCCGGCGCGCGTCCGGCGACGATCTCGCCGAGCTCCACGAGCTCCTCGGCGCGCCGGCCCACCAGCTCGCCGGCCTCGGCCAGCGCGGCCGCCCGCTGGTCGACCACGAGGCGCGCGCCGCGCAGGGTCTCCTCGTCGAGCTCGCGCATCCGCGGGGTGAACGAGCCGACGGCCGTGACGTGTACGCCGTCCCCGAGCCATGCGCCCTGGAACACCGGCGTCGGGCTGCTCGTCGCCGTCACGACGATGTCCGCTCCGGTCACCGCGTCGTGCGGCCTGGCCGGCTGGATCGCGACGGACGCGAGCGCGCGCTCGTGGGCGGCCCACGCGCGCAGCGCGGCCGCGTGGGCAGGGTCGCGGGCGACCAGGCGGACCTCGGCGATCGGCCGGACCGCCGCGAGGGCCAGGAGCTGCGTCCGCGCCTGGGCGCCGGCGCCGAACAGCGCGACCCGCGTGGCACCCGCCCGGCTCAACGCGCGGGCAGCCACACCACCGGCCGCGCCGGTCCGGAGCGCGGTGAGCGCGGTCCCGTCGATGAGCGCGAGGATCTCGCCGGTCGCCGCATCGCCGAGGAGGACCGTCGCCATGACCACAGGACGCCCGGCCAGCGTGTTCCGCGGCGCCACGCTCACGACTTTGACCGAATAACAGGAGGCGTCGCGGAGCGCGGCGGGCATCGTGAGCGCGACGCCGTCGTGCCGGAGCGGCACCGACAGACGCACCGGCACGGTGGCCTGACCGGTGGATAGTGCCGCGAAACCACGTGCGACGGCGTCGATCGCATGGCTCATCGGACAGACCTTTTCGAGGTCCGCGGCGCGCAGGAGCCGCACGGTCATTTCGTTGACGAGCCTAGGGGGTGCTCGTACGCTCGTTCGTCACGGGGCCACAGGCCCACGGATGGGGAGGCCGGCTTCGGCGCACCCACATGGCGAGGGAGGACCTATGCAGAAGCGCTGGCTGACCATTGCTTCCGTCCTGACGGCGACCGCGCTCGTTGCGGCCGCCTGCGGCGGCGGCGGCACAGGCGCGGCGACCACCGCACCCGCGGCGACCACGGCGGCAGCGGCCGCGACGACCGCGCCAGCGGCCGCGGGCGAGATCATCATCGCGAGCGACCTGCCGACCTCCGGCGCGGACGCCTCGAGCGGCCTGCCGACCCAGAACGGCGTGGCGTTCGCGCTGTCACAGCTCACCACGTACAAGGGCATCAAGATCACCTTCAAGCCGTTCGACGACACCGTGAACGGCGTGCACAACCCGCAGAAGGGCGCCCAGAACGTCCAGCAGATGCTCTCGGACCCCAAGGTCCTGGCGATGGTCGGGCCGTTCAACTCGAACGTCGCCCAGGCCGAGATCCCGATCGCGAACCAGGGGCCGCTCGCGATGATGAGCCCCTCGAACACGGCCGAGTGCCTGACCCAGACGTTCCCGTACTGCAGCCCCCAGCCGTCGGCGCTCCGCCCGACCGGTAAGAACAACTACTTCCGCATCGCGGCGCCGGACACGGTCCAGGGCCCGGCGATGGCGGACTACATCCTCAACACGCTCAAGCTGACCAAGGTCGCGGTGTTCTCTGACAACGAGACCTTCGGCAAGGGCGTGGCCGACAACTTCGTGAAGCGCCTCACCGCCAAGGGCGGCACGCTCACGAACCGCTCCGACTTCGACTGGAAGACCACGAACGACTTCAAGCCGTTCATCAACGAGGCCAAGGCCAAGGGCGCGCAGGTGATCTACGCCGGCGCCACCTCCGCCACCAAGGCCTGCATCGTCCGCAGCCAGATGACCGGCATCCTCGACGTCCCGTTCACCGGCCCGGACGGCATCGGTGACGACCAGTGCCTCAAGGACGCCGGCAGCAACACCGCGAACATGTTCTTCACCAACGCGGCCGGCGACGCGGCGCAGAACCCCGACGCGGCCACCACGGTCGCGGCGTTCAAGCAGGCGTACCCCAAGGCCTCTGACCTCGGTGCGTACACCTTCCCGGCCTACGACTGCGCGTTCATCCTCCTCGACGCGGTCAAGCGCGCGATCGACGCCAACGGCGGCAAGGTGCCGAGCCGGCAGCAGGTGATCGACGCGGTCCAGGCGACCAGCAATCTCAAGGGCACGGTCGGGACCTACTCGTTCGACCAGAACGGCGACCCGACCTCCGCGACCATGGCGTTCTGGGCCTCGAAGGGCACCCCGGCGACGTGGGTGTTCCAGAGCCAGTTCAGCGTCGGCAAGTAGCGACGACGATCGAAGGAGGGGGCGGTGACGCCCCCTCCTTCAGCACCTAGCGTTCCTCGCCGAGCGCTCGGACAGCGGAGGAAGGCGTAGTGGTCTCGACCGTCGCGAACGCCCGCGCCCGGCTCCTGGCCGGGACCCACGGCAAGCTCCTCAACGCCACGTTGCTGGTGCTCATCGCGATCGCGCTCGTCATCCTCGCGACGCGGGTCGTGACCCTCGGCCCGGCCTATTTCGTCCAGATCCTCGTGTACGGCCTCGCCAACGGGTCGATCTTCGCGCTCATCGCGCTCGGGTACACGATGGTCTACGGCATCGTCGAGCTCATCAACTTCGCCCACGGCGACGTCTTCACCCTGGGCGGCTTCATCTCGCTCTGGCTGCTCCCGATCTTCGGGATCACCGAGGGCGGCAGCCTGACCGGAGCGGGCCTGATCCTGCCGCTGCTCGCGATCCTGGTCATCTCGATGGTCTCGTGCGCGGTCGTGAACGTGACCATCGAGCGTGTCGCGTACCGCCCGCTGCGCCATGCGCCGCGGCTCGCGCCGCTCATCACGGCCGTCGGCATGTCGTTCATCCTCGAGGGCGTGATGTTCCTCTGGCGCGGGCCGTTCAATCTCCACTACCCGAACGTCCTCCCGAGCGCGGGATTCGCCCTCGGCGGCCCGAACGGTCCGACCATCGCGTTCAAGGACCTCGCGGTCACCGCCATCGCCGTCGTGCTGATGGTGGCCCTGAGCCTGTTCGTCGAGCGCACGAAGCTGGGCAAGGCGATGCGCGCGACGGCCCAGGACCGCGACGCCGCCGAGCTCATGGGCATCGACATCAACCGCACGATCGCCGCGACGTTCTTCATCGGCGCGCTGCTCGCCGGCGCCGGCGGGATGATCTTCGGCCTCTACTACAACACCATCACGTTCGATCAGGGCTTCACCGCCGGTCTCGTCGCGTTCACCGCCGCGGTGTTCGGCGGCATCGGCAACATCCAGGGCGCGGCCCTCGGCGGTCTGGTCATCGGGATGATCCAGTCGCTCTCCGACGGCTACTTCGACACCGCCTGGACGCAGGTGCTCATCTTCGCGATCCTCGTGCTGGTCCTGGTCTTCCGGCCGACCGGGATCCTCGGGATGCGGGTACCGGAGAAGTGATCGTGCTCCGGACGATCCGCAAGGTCTGGGAAACGGACCCGCGCGTCGATCCCAACCCGGTCGTCTACGCGCTGCTCGCGATCGGCGCCATCGCGATCCCGATCTGGGCCCAGGCGTCGACCGGCGGCAACGGCGACTTCTGGATCAGCGTCTCGGCCGACGCCGGCGTGTACATCCTCCTCGCGATCGGGCTGAACGTCGTGGTCGGGTTCGCCGGCCTGCTCGACCTGGGCTACGCCGCGTTCTTCGCGATCGGCGCGTACACCTATGCCTTCATCGCGTCGGAGCACCTCGCGTCGACGCCGATCGGCACGGCTGTGCACCTGCCGTTCTGGATCGCGCTGTTCATCGCGCTGTTCGTGGCCGCGGCGTTCGGCCTCGTGCTGGGCGCGCCGACCCTGCGGCTGCGGGGCGACTACCTGGCGATCGTCACGCTCGGGTTCGGTGAGATCGTGCCGCGGGTGTTCCGGAACCTCTCGGCCTGGACCCACGGCGTGAACGGGATCTCGGCCCTCGACAAGCCGGTGCTGCCGGTCTGGCTGAGCGGACCCTGGTCCGGGGATCCGTTGCAGGTCATCCAGTCATTCAAGATCGTGGCCCCGACCGGCTTCTACGTGATCATGGTCCTGCTCGTCGTCGGTTGCGTCGTGCTGGTCAACAATCTGCGCCGCTCGCGCGTCGGGCGGGCCTGGATGGCGGTGCGCGAGGACGAGGTCGCCGCGGCGGCGATGGGCGTGAACACCGTGCGGATCAAGCTGCTGGCGTTCGCGATCGGCGCGGCGTTCTCCGGCTTCGCCGGCGCGTTCTACGGCGCGAAGCTGTCGCTGGTGAGCCCGGAGAACTTCGACTTCTCGGTCTCGATCACCATCCTCGTGATGATCGTCCTCGGGGGCATGGGGAACATCCCGGGCGTGATCGTCGGCTCGATCCTCATCTACGCGATCACGTTCCTGTTCCTGCCCGCGCTGCCGCCGCTGGCCGAGGACTGGGCCCGGAATCTCGGCCTGAGCGGGCTCGTGCCGCCGAATGGCGAGTGGCCGGGGATCGGCCAGGAGGTCCAGCGGCTGAAGTTCCTCCTGTTCGGCATCGTGCTCGTCCTCACGATGCTGCTGCGGCCGCAGGGCCTCATTCCGAGCCGCGTCCGCAAGCAGGAGCTCACCACAGGCAGCCCGGAGGACCAGACGATCGAGGACGTGAACGCGGAGACGACGGCATGAGCGCGGGCGAGGACCTCATCCTGAAGATCGAGCACGTGACGAAGCGCTTCGGCGGCCTCGTCGCCGTGGACGACGTGTCGTTCGACGTGAAGCGCGGCGAGGTGTTCGCGCTCATCGGCCCGAACGGCGCCGGCAAGACGACCCTGTTCAACTCGATCACCGGCATCTTCCCGCCCACCGAGGGCCAGGTGCGCTTCGAGGGCCGGGACATCGCGGGCTCGAAGCCGCATCAGGCCGCCGCGCTCGGGATCGCCCGGACGTTCCAGAACATCCGGCTGTTCGAGTACATGAGCGCGCTCGACAACGTCCGGGTCGGGCAGCACTGCCGCACCCACAGCAAGCTCTGGGACTCGTTGTTCAAGACGCCGTACGAGCGGCACGAGGAGCAGGCGATCACCGAGCGGGCGATGGACCTCCTTCGCTTCGTGGGGATCGAGCAGCGCGCGGAGGAGTACGCCCGCAACCTCGCGTACGGCCAGCAGCGCCGGCTCGAGATCGCGCGGGCCCTCGCGACGCGCCCGCACCTGCTGCTGCTCGACGAGCCGGCCGCGGGCTTCACGCCGCAGGAGAAGGTCGAGCTCATGCGCCTGGTCGACAAGATCCTCGCCGAGGGGATCACGGTGTTCCTGATCGAGCACGACATGAAGGTGGTCATGGGCATCTCGCGCAATATCGCGGTGCTCGACCATGGCGAGCTCATCGCGCTCGGACCGCCCGAGACGATCCGTACGGATCAGCGGGTCATCGAAGCGTATCTCGGCAAGGGCGGCTGATGCCGCTCCTCGAGCTGGCCGGCGTCGACGCGCTGTACGGGCGCGTCCGCGCGCTCCGGGGGGTCACGATCAACGTCGATCAGGGCGAGGTCGTCGCGCTCATCGGCAGCAACGGCGCGGGCAAAACGACGACGCTGCGCACGATCTCGGGACTCATGCATCCGCCGAGCGGCACGATCACCTTCGCCGGGAAGGACATCAGCAGGATGCCGGCACACGACATCGTCGGCCTCGGCATCTGCCAGTCCCCCGAGGGCCGCCGGCTGTTCCCGCGGATGCAGGTCATCGACAACCTCCGCATGGGCGCATTCCTCCGCAACGACCGGGACGGGATCCAGAAGGACATGGAGCGCGTGTTCGCGCTGTTCCCGCGCCTCAAGGAACGGACGACGCAGCTCGCAGGAACGCTCTCCGGCGGCGAGCAGCAGATGCTCGCGATCGGCCGCGCGCTCATGTCGAAGCCGAAGCTCCTCATGCTCGACGAGCCGTCGCTCGGTCTCGCGCCGATCCTGGTGGAGACGATCTTCCAGATCGTGCGCGAGATCAACGCGCAGGGCATCCCGATCCTGCTCGTCGAGCAGAACGCGCACAAGGCGCTCGAGGTCGCGCACCGCGCGTACGTCCTCGAGACCGGCACCATCGTGAAGACCGGCTCCGGCAAGGAGCTGCTCGATTCGCCGGACGTCCAGCGCGCCTACCTCGGCATCTGAGGCCCGCTTCCTAGACTTCGTGACGTGACCTCAGCATCGCTGGCGCTCGCGGTCCCGAAGGACGTCGAGCGCGTCGTCGACACCCTCATCGCGAACGGCTTCGAGGCGTTCGTCGTCGGCGGCTGCGTGCGCGACGCGCTCCGCGGGGTCGACCCGCAGGATTGGGACGTCGCGACGAGCGCCCGGCCGGATGAGATCCAGAAGCACTTCGCGCGGTCGCTGTACACGAACCGGTTCGGCACGGTCGTCGTGTCGAGCGGGGCACACGAGGTCGAGGTCACGACCTACCGCATCGAAGGCGACTACGCGGACCACCGGCGACCGGACGACGTCGCATTCACCGAGTCGCTCCACGAGGACCTCGCGCGCCGCGACTTCACGATGAACGCGATGGCCTGGCGGCCCACGCCGAGCGGCGGCGAGCTGGTCGACCCGTTCGGCGGCCGCGCCGATCTGGAGGCGAAGCTCGTGCGCGCGGTCGGCGAGCCGGCCGAGCGGTTCGCCGAGGACGCGCTCCGGATGCTGCGGGCGGTCCGTTTCGCGACGGTGCTCCGCATGCGGATCGATCCGCGCACGGCGGACGCGATCCACGCGAACGCGGGGCTCGCGACCGCGCTCTCCGGCGAGCGGATCCAGCAGGAGCTGAACAAGATCCTCCTCGCCGACCGGCCATCCACGGGGGTCCGCCTGCTCTCGGACCTCGGCCTGCTCGCGGTGCTCTGCCCCGAGCTCGAGATCTGCAAGACGATCCCCCAGGACAAGGCCGTCGCCCAGGACGTGTTCGAGCACTCGCTCATCACCGTGGACGCGACGCCGCCCGACCTCGTCCTCCGGCTCGCCGGCCTGTTCCACGACGTGGGAAAGCCCGAGACGTTCGCCGACGGGCACTTCCACCAGCACGAGTTCGTCGGCGAGGCGATCGCCCGGCGGGTCCTGCGGCGCTGGAAGTACCCGAAGGACACCGTCCTGGCGGTGGCCCACCTGATCCGGCATCACATGTTCTGGTATCAGAGCGACTGGACCGGCTCGGCTGTCCGGCGGTTCATCCGCAAGGTCGGGCTCGAGGTCATCCCCGACCTGTTCGCCCTCCGGCGCGCGGACAACATCGGCAGCGGCGCGCGGGCACCCCGGATGTACGCCCTCGAGGATCTCTGGACCCGCGTTCAGGGGGAGATCGAGCGCAGCACGGCCTTCTCCCCGCGCGATCTGGAGGTCGACGGCACCGACGTCATGCGTGAGCTCGGGATCGGCCCCGGCCCGCAGGTCGGCCGGGTCATCGCCGCCGTGTTCGAGCGGGTCCTGGACGATCCCGACCTGAACGCCCGGGAACGCCTGCTCCCCCTGATCCGGGAGGTCGGCGCGAAATCCGGCTAGGCCGGGGCTATTCTTCCCGCCAGCGGCTTCGCGCATCACGCGGGAGGGTGCGATGGCCATCGACACCGTGACCTCGAGGCGTCAGTTCCTGAAGCTGACCGGCATCGGGACCGCCGGCATCGCCGCGGCGGAGCTCGGCGGGCTCGGCTTCGATCTCGCCTTCGCCGGCCAGCGCGCCGCGCGCCGCAAGCTCGAGGGGACCAAGCAGACCGCGAGCATCTGTCCGTACTGCGCCGTCGGCTGCGGCACCATCGTCAGCGCGAAGAGCGACGGCGGCCGCACGACGATCGTGAACATCGAAGGGAACCCCGACAGCCCGATCAACACCGGCAGCCTCTGCCCGAAGGGCGCGGCGACGTTCCAGCTCGCGGTGAACCCGCTCCGGACGACGAAGGTCCTGCATCGCAAGCCCGGCGGCGCCGACTGGGACGCCGAGCCGATGACGAGAGATCAGGCGATGACCCGCATCGCGCAGCTGTACGCGGACTCACGCGACGCGACGCTCGTCGAGCGGGACGCGAACGGGAAGCTCATCAACCAGACCACCGGCATCTTCGCCCTCGGTGGCGCGACGAACGACAACGAAGAGAACTACCTCATCGCGAAGGTGAACCGGATGATGGGCGTCGTCCGGATCGAGAACCAAGCCCGGATATGACACTCCGCCACGGTCCCCGGTCTGGGGGTCTCGTTCGGACGCGGCGGCAGCACCACCTTCCAGATGGATCTGCAGAACTCCGACGCCATCGTGTTCATGGGCTCGAACATGGCCGAGTGTCACCCCTGCGGCTTCAAGTGGCCGATGAAGGCGAAGGCCAAGGGCGCGACGCTCATCCACGTCGACCCGCGGTTCACGCGCACGAGCGCGATGTGCGATCAGTACGTGCCGATCCGCTCGGGGACGGACATCGCGTTCCTCGGCGGGCTGGTGAACTACATCCTCACCAACAAGAAGTACTTCAACGACTACGTGGTCGCGTTCACCAACGCCGCGACGCTCATCAACGCCAACTTCAAGGACACCGAGGACAACGACGGGTTCTTCTCGGGCTACAACGCGACGAATCGCACGTACGACCACGCCACGTGGCAGTACCAGACCACCAAAGCCCCTGAACGGGTCCCCGAGCCGCCGGCGGGCGGCGCGCCCGGCCAGGGCAAAGAGGGCGGCGTCGGGACCAGTGGCCCACCGACCACCGGAACGGTGAAGGGCGCGAACTTCGCGGCGCTCATCGCGAACCGGCTGCCGGGCCAGCCGCTGCAGGACAAGACGCTCACCGACCCGAACACCGTGTTCCAGATCCTGAAGCGGCACTACGCCCGCTACACGCCGGAGATGGTCGAGAAGATCTGCGGCACGCCGAAGGAGCTGTTCATCAAGGTCGCCGACACGCTCATCGCGAACTCCGGACCGGACAAGACCAGCGCGTTCGTGTACGCCGTCGGCTGGACGCAGCACACCACCGGCGTCCAGCTCATCCGGACCGCCGGCCTCGTGCAGCTGCTTCTCGGGAACATCGGGCGGCCGGGCGGCGGGATCATGGCCCTCCGCGGCCACGCGTCGATCCAGGGCTCGACCGACATCGCGAGCCTGTACAACATCCACCCCGGCTACCTGAACGTGCCGGATGCCTCGAAGAGCCACGACACGCTGCTCAACTACATCCTCACCGAGACGCAGCCGACATCGTTCTGGTCGAACACGCCGGCCTACGTGATCAGCCAGCTGAAGGCGTGGTTCGGCGACAACGCGACCGCCGACAACGACTACTTCTACGACACGCTGCCGAAGATCACCGGCGACCACAGCCACCTGCCGGTGATGGTCGAGATGAGCCAGGGCAAGATCCAGGGGATGATCCTCACCGGGCAGAATCCGGCGACCAGCCTGAATGCCGCCTTCCAGCGGAACGCGATGTCCAAGCTCAAGTGGCTCGTCGTCCTCGACTTCTACGAGACCGAGTCGTCGGTCTTCTGGAAGCACGCCGACGCGAAGCCCGGCGACATCCAGACCGAGGTCTTCTTCCTCCCGGCGGCGCACGTCGCCGAGAAGGACGGGTCGATGACCCAGACCCAGCGCACGATCCAGTACCACCACAAGGCCTCCGATCCGCCGGGTGACGCGCGGAGCGACCTGTTCTTCTGGCACGACCTCGGCCTGCGGCTGAAGAAGCTGTACGCCGCCGGCCGGCCGGGGGCGAAGAACGTCGAGGGGATCAAGAACATGACCCTCGACTACGCGCCGGATCCGGCGGAGGTCGCCGACTGGATCCACAAGGACGAGCCGTCCGCGTTCAAGATCTTCAAGGAGATCAACGGCTTCGACTACAAGACGAAGGCACCGCTCCCCAGCTTCGCGAACCTCCTGGCGGACGGCTCGACCGCGGCCGGGGCCTGGATCTACACCGGGATGCTCCAGCTCGTGAACGGCCAGCTCGTGAATCGGGGCGAGATGCTGCCGGGCAAGAACGACGGCTGGGTGAGCCCGAACTGGGGCTGGGCCTGGCCGGCCAACCGCCATCAGCTGTACAACCGCGCCTCGGCCGATCCGGCCGGCAACCCGTGGTCCGCGAAGAAGAAGTACACGTACTGGGACGCCGCGGCGAAGACCTGGAAGAACGACCCGGGCGACGGCATCGACTTCGCCCCGACGAAGGCGCCCTCGACACCGGCGAACCCGACCGGGATCGGGATCGCGTTCCACGACGGCGCCTCGCCGTTCCTGCTGAAGAAGGACGGGAAGGGCTGGCTGTTCGCGTACGAAGGCACCGTCGAAGGGCCGATCCCGACGCACTACGAGCCCTGGGAGTCACCGGTGAAGAACCTGCTCTACAAGCAGGACCGCAACCCGCTGACGAAGATCTATGACGTGCCCGGCAACAAATACAACGAGTTCGCCGGCACCCAGTTCCCGACGGTCATCACGACGTACCGCGTCACCGAGCACCACCTCTCCGGGACGATGACCCGCTGGCTGCCCTGGCTCGCGGAGCTGATGCCCGACCTGTTCGTCGAGCTGTCACCGGAGCTGGCCAAGGAGAAGGGCATCGCCAACGGGGACTACGTGCGGGTGACCAGCGAACGGGGCGTCACCGAGGCCCGGGCCCTCGTCACGAAGCGGCTCAGGCCGCTCGTGGTGAATGGCCAGACCCTGCACCAGGTCGGCATGCCGTGGCACTGGGGCTATCAGGGCATCGCAACCGGCGACATCGCGAACAATGTGAGCTCGTTCGTCGCGGATCCGAACGTGTCGATCCACGAAGGCAAGGCCTTCACCTGTCAGATCGAGAAGGGACGGGCCCGGGCATGAGCGATCTGCGTGGGATGTTCGTCGACACGTCGATCTGCACCGGCTGCAAGGCCTGCCAGGTCGCGTGCAAGGAATGGAACGATCTCCCGATGGAGAACGAGGCCGCCGTCCGCGATCACACGGCGTTCACCGGCAACAGCTACGACAACACCGTCCATCTCTCCGCCACGAACTGGAGGCACGTCAAGTTCATCGAGCAGATCGGGCCCGACCCGAGCACGGCCGACCGCTCCGACCCGCGCTGGCTGATGATGAGCGACTCGTGCAAGCACTGCGTGCAGGCCGGCTGCCTCGAGGTCTGCCCGACCGGCGCGCTGTACCGCACGCAATTCGGATCCGTCGACATCCACCAGGACGTGTGCATCGGCTGCCGCTACTGCGTCGGCGCGTGCCCGTTCGGCGTCATCGCGTTCAACCAGCGGACCGGACGCGTGAACAAATGCATCCTCTGCCAGGACCGGCTCGAGATCGGGATGGGCACCGCGTGCGCGAAGGCCTGCCCCACCTCGTCGCTGACCTTCGGCACGGTGGGCGAGCTCCAGGCCATGGCCAACGAGCGCGTGAAGCTGCTCCACAGCCGCGGCCAGACCGATGCGTACATCTACGGCTGGGACCTCGGGAACAGCGGCAAGATCACGGCGGGCCCGAACAAGGGGACCGCGGTGAAGGACGTCGAGGTCGTCGGCGGCCTGAATGTCTTCTACCTGCTCCTCGACAAGCCCGAGGTGTACGGGCTTCCGGCGCACGCGGCCTTGCCGCAGCGGAACTTCGTGCCGTCCGCAGGCGTCGCGCTCATTTCTGCGGCCGTGCTCGGCGTGACCGGCCTCGCCGCGTTCCGGCGGAACCGGATGGCCGAGAATGCCATCGCCGAGGGAGGCGACTGATGCCCACCAAATACGTCCTTCCGCCCGAATGGGAGTGGCCGATCACGATCGCGCTGTTCATCGCGGGCATCGCAGCGGGCGCGTACGCGGCGATGGGGCTGATCCACTTCGCCGGCGACAAGCGCGACCAGGCCGTCGCCCACCGCCTCGGATTCGTCCCGCTCCCGCTGATGCTCGTCGTGCCGCTGCTGCTCATCGTCGACCTCGGGCAGCCCGGCCGGTTCCTCAACCTGCTCGTCAAGAGCCCCGCGGCGGTCGAGCGCGGCGGGCCGCTCATGTTCAACTCGAACTCCCCGATGAACTGGGGCTCGTGGGCGATGGTGATCTTCGGCGCATTCGCGGCCATCGCCTTCGCCGACGCCCTGCACCACAGCGGCCGCGTGCGCTTCACCTGGCTCGAGCCGCTCTCCCACAACATCGTCGTCCTCGCGATCGGCGAGCTCTTGGCGCTCGTGGTCTCCGGCTACAGCGGCGTGCTCTTGAACGTGACCAATCAGGGGGTGTGGTCGGACACGTGGCTCATGGGCGCGCTGTTCATCTGCTTCAGCGAGCTCTCGGGCCTGGCGGTCGCGCTGATCGTGAGCGACCGGATGGGCACGGTCCGCACCTCGGCCGCCCTGCGCACGGCGCTGTTCTACGCGGCCACGGTGAGCGCGGTCGTCCTCCTGCTGTTCCTCGCGAGCATGGCCGCCCAGCAGGACGGCTCCCTCACCGCGCTCATCGCGAGCCTGCACGAGCTCGTCGGCCCGGTGTTCTGGATCGGCGCGGTCGGGCTCGGGCTCCTCGTCCCGCTCCTCTACCTTGCCCCGCGCCGGCTCGTGCCGGTCCCGAACGCGTCGCTCTCGCTGATCGGCATCCTCGTGCTGGTCGGGGTGCTCGCGTTCCGGTACGCGGTCTTCTTCTCCGCGATCTCCTTCGTCCAGAGCTAGACGGTCCCGACCCCGCTCGAATACGACGAGGCCCGCGCCCGCTGGCGAGAGCTCGCCAGGGAGGACGCGGGCCTCGGTCCGATCGCGGCGTTCCACGACGAGCGGCTCGCCGGGCTCGCGGCGGCGACCGTCCCCGATATCGCGCTCGACCTGACGGCGGAGATGGCGACGGAGGCGATCGCCGCGGGCCGGCCGCTCCTCGGCGAGGGCGCACTCACCTGTGAGGCCGGCGACGTCGCGGCCGAGCTCAGGCGGCTCGCCCGGAACCTCAGCGAGACGAGCGCCGAAGGATCCGCGGCACAGCGGACCGCGGAGCGACTCGCGGTCGAGGAGCTCGACCTCGGTCCGCTGCTCGAGGCCGCGCTCAATGGCGAGACCGACCCGATCGGGCGCGCCGCGCAGGCGGGCGGGCTCGACGAGACCGCGTTCGCGCAGCTCGTCGAGCTCGCGCTCCAGCCGGTCCTGTGGGAGGCGGCGGCACGCTGCGCTGCGCTCACCGACATCGACCGGTGGGACCGCGGGTACTGCCCGGTCTGCGGGGCGTGGCCCGCCCTCGCGGAGCTCGTCGGCGCGGAGAAGCGACGGGTCCTGCGCTGCGGGCGCTGCGGGACCTGGTGGTCGTGGCTCGTGCTGCTCTGCCCGTACTGCGGGAACGACGATCACCGGAGTCTGGGAACGCTGCGCAGCGACGACTCGCGCGATCGGGTGGACGTGTGCGAGCGCTGCCACGGGTACCTGAAGTCGGTCGCGACCTTCACCTCGGTCCCGACGCCGCGCCTGGCAGCCGAGGACGCGGCCACCGTCCATCTGGACGTCGGCGCGCGCGAGGCCGGCTACACGCGGCCCGGCACGGTCGAGGTCGAGACCGCGGGGATCCCGCGGCTCGTGCGCGAGGGCCGTGCGCCCGCCGGCGGAGACTAGCTGACAGGCTTCGGCGGGGTGTAGCTCGGCTCGTACGAGCCGGCGGCCGTGCCGTTGCCGCTCGCGCTCGGTGGTTCCCAGGTCGGCGTGTCGTTGTCCGAGCGCAGCTTGTCCACGCGCTCGCTCAGCTTCGCGCGCGCCTGTTGACCGCTGAACGGCGTCATGACGAGCGCGATCGCCGCGCCGACGATCACGCCGACGACCACGCCGAGCGTGAGTGCGGAGAAGAGCGCGGCGTCATCGTGGCCACCGCCGGCCTTGCGGGCCTGCTTGCGGCCGTCGGCGAGCAGGTCTTCGATCCGCTTGCTCGCTTGGGCGCGCAGGTCATCGAACACATCGTCGAGCTTCAGGTCTTTGATGGCGTTCATGTCGTCCTCCGGGGTGCCTATGCCCGCCTCGTCCGCAGGACCGGTGCCACTACCGTTGACGGGGGCTCGGCCGGGGCCGGCACAGCCGGGCCCGGCCGCACGGTCACCTGACGGGGGCTCGGCCAGGGCCGGCACAGCCGGGCCGGCCGCACGTTCAGGCGGTCCGGCCGGTCAACGACGCTTCGATGAATCGCTCGATGTCGCCGTCGAGCACCCGCTGGACGTCGCCGATCTCCACACCGGTGCGGTGGTCCTTCACGAGCGTGTATGGGTGGAGGACATAGCTCCGGATCTGGCTCCCCCAGTCGGCAGCGCGCAGCTCGCCTCGCTCCTTCGCCTGCTCGGCCTCCTGCTCGAGCACGCGCTTCTCGAGGAGCCGCGCGCGAAGTACCCGCATCGCGATATCACGATTCTGCAGCTGTGACCGCTCGTTCTGCGAGGCGGCCACGATGCCGGTCGGCAGGTGCGTGATGCGGACGGCCGTCTCGGTCTTGTTCACGTTCTGGCCGCCCGCGCCGGTGCTGCGGTACGTGTCGATGCGCAGCTCGTCGGGACGGATGTCCACCTCGGTCTCGGTCTCGACCTGGGGGGTCGGGTCCACGAGCGCGAACGACGTCTGGCGCCGCTTCTGGAAATCGAACGGCGAGATGCGCACGAGCCGATGCGTGCCGCGCTCGTGCTTCAGGTAGCCGTACGCGTACTCGCCGTCGATCGAGAGCGTCGCGCTCTTGAGGCCGGCCTCCTCACCGGGCGTGCTCTCGAGGATCTCCGCGCGGAAACCGCGGCGCTCGGCCCAGCGGAGGTACAGCCGCACGAGCATCTCGGCCCAATCCGCGGCGTCGGTGCCTCCGACGCCGGCGCTGATCGCGAGGAACGCCGGCCGCTCGTCGTACGGGCCGCCGAGCTGGGCCTCGAGGCTCGCCTGCTCGACCTCGAGCTGCAGTGCCGCGAGATCCGTGGCGAGATCGTGCGCGATGGCGGCGTCCTCGTCCGCGAGCGGGAGCATGTCGGTGATCTCCGCGGCGCGCGCGCGGAAGCCGTCCCAGCGATCGACGCGCCGTCGCGCCGCATCGAGCTTCTTGAGGATGGATTGCGCGTTCTGACGATCGGACCAGAGGTCGGGCGCCGACGCCTCGGCCTCTAGTCGGGTGATCTCGCGCCGCGTGTCGTCGAGGTCAAAGGAACACCGCCATCCGGTCGATGCGCTCGCGGAGCGACGCGAGTGCGCCGAGGTCGATCGCCATCAGCCGGGCCGGACTAACGCTTGCGGGGGCGTTCGAATGCGGTCGTCACGGGCTGGGCCACCGGGGCCAGCTTGCCCGCGGCGAAGCTCACGAAGGTCACGCAGGGGCAATACGTGTTGCGCGGGCAGCGCGGGCAGTCCCCATCGCAGTCGAGGGTCGCGCCGTAGCTGCACTTCAGGCAGTTGTCCTCGCAGACGATCCATTCCTTCATGCGGGACTGTCCTCTCTAGACGCAGTTCGGGCAGCCGGGAGGGGTCGCCGGGGCCGTGGACACCGCTTGGATACCGCTCCCCACGCCTGTTCTGTGCCGGTTTTCGTACGAAATGATACCCGCCGGATCGGCCGGTTGGAAGCCCTTTGTGCACCTTCGGGAGCGTTGTTTGACATACGAAAGTGGTCGCGCCGCGGTGAACAGCTGGTCTAGGGACCCGCCGACCGCATTCGGCCGCGATCGCGGCGATGGGCCCAGACGAGCACCGGTACGCCGGCGAGCACGTAGCCCAGACCGAGCAATTGAGCCTCCTGCAGGCCCGCGAGGACGACCGGGTCGAGCCGCAGGAACGACGTGGCGAACCGGAAGCCGCCGTACAGCACGCAGTACAGCCAGAACACCCGGCCCTCGGGCGGATGGCCGGTGACGCGGGCGAAGTACCGCAGCAGGACGGCGAAGATGACCAGATCGACCAGCAGGTCGTAGGCGACCACCGGGTGGACGAAGGCCCGTTGGCCGTATGACGCCGGATCGGTGTACCGAACGCACCACGGAAGGCCCGAGCACGCGATCGCGTGGTGCTCGCCGTTGACGATGTCGCCGATCCGGCCGATCGCCTCGCCGAGCACGATGCCGATGACCGTGATGTCGAACATGAACCCGACCGGCAGGCGCAGCCGCCGCGCCGCGATCCATCCGCCGATCGCCGACCCGATCGGCGCGGCCGCGACGGCGGCGCCGCCGTTCCAGAACGCGGCGAGCTGGTCCGGGTGCGCGCCGTAGTAGGGCCAGTTGTCGGCGATGTGGCCGATGCGCGCGGCGACGAGCCCGCCGACGACGACGGCGATCGCGAACGGATAGATGCGCTCGTCCTTCACCAGCCGGCGCGCGAGCCGGAAGCTGACCCAGCTGCCGACCCCCATGCCGATGAGCGAGAACAGCGAGTGCCAGGAGATCCGAAGCGGCCCGAGCGCCAGGTTCGGGTCGAACGGCAGGTCCACCCGCGGCGCCTAGGCCGGCGTGGCGCGCGCGGCCCGGGCCATGCGGGAGAGCGAGACGACCATCGGGATCGCGAGGGCGATGAGGATGATCGAGATGAGCTGGGCCT
The DNA here is from genome assembly GCA_035935465.1 of Candidatus Limnocylindria bacterium. Taxonomy (GTDB): domain Bacteria; phylum Chloroflexota; class Limnocylindria; order P2-11E; family P2-11E; genus UBA4735. The sequence goes on from DASYXA010000133.1 coordinate 19,565, forward strand.
GGTACAGCCCGAACAGCCCGGGCTGATCCACCCTGAGGAACGAGATCAGGAACCGGCCCAGCGACTGGAAGGCGAGCCAGATCCAGAAGATGCGGCCCTCCGGCACGCGGCCGGCGAGGGCGCGGCGGAGCAGCAGGGCGAGCGCGATGCCAGCCAGGTCCCACAGCATCTCGTAGCCCACGGCCAGATGGACCGGCCCCGGTTGCCCGAGCGTGCTCGGATTGTCGTAGCCGACGCAGATCCCGGGCGGTGCGCAGGGCAGCGCGTGGTGTTCGCCGTTGATGATGTCGCCGATGCGGCCGATGGCCATGCCGAGGCCGATCCCCGGCGCGGCGGCATCGGCCGTCGCGCCGATCGGGATGTCGCCCCGGCGGATCGCGACGATGTAGCCGGTCACGACGCCGACGACGAGCGCGCCCATGATCGAGATCCCGCCGCTCCAGATCTGCGGGATGAGCTCGGGATGCGCGGAGTAGCCCGGCGCCAGATCGGCCCCGCACACGGTCCAGCACTCGGCCACGTGGAACAGGCGCGCGCCGATGATCCCGCCGATGACCGCGGGCGTCGCGACCGCATAGAGCGCGTCCTCGCCGACCCGCCCGCGCAGGACGCGCACCGGGAGCCACACCCCGAAGAAGATGCCGACCGCGGTGAAGATCCCGTGCCAGGCGAGCTGGAACGGTCCGAAGTGCACGTTCGGGTCGAAGGGCAGCGTGATCAGCGAGCCAGCGTCCTCATCTGGTCAGCGGCCGTGGCACTTCTTGTACTTCTTGCCCGAGCCGCACCAGCATGGGTCGTTGCGGCCCAGCTTGTTGGACGGCGCGGTCGCCGTCGCGACGCCTGCCGCGTTCGTCTGGAGCCGCGCGCTCGGCGCCGACGTCCCGCTCGTCACCGTGCGGTTCGCGGCTTTGGCTGCGTCGGCCGCGGCCTTGTCCTTCTCGTCCTGCTCCGCCTGCGCCGCCGTGCGGACGGAGATCCGCAGGATCGTCTGCGCGACGTCGTTCGCGATCTTGCCGGTCATCTCGTCGAAGAACGCGCGGGCCTCGTTCTTGTACGCGATGAGCGGATCCTGCTGGCCGTACCCACGGAGGTAGATGCCCTCGCGCAGCTCCTCCATCGCGGTGAGATGCTCGACCCAGTGCGTGTCGATGGTGCGCAGGAGCAGCCAGCGCTCGATCGCGCGCGAGGTCTCCTCGCCGAGGGACTCCTCGCGGGCCTCGTAGGTCTCGTCGACGAGGTCGCCGACCTTCGTCGCGAGGTCGTCGCGCGTCTCGATGCCGGCGAACGACGCCGCGCTGAGCTCCTCGCTGCGGCCGAGGAGCGGACCGAGCGCGGCGGCAAGGGTCGGCAGGTCCCAGTCGTCCGGGTCGGGTGACGAGACGTTCGCGTCCACCAGGTCGGCGGCGGCGTCGTGCAGGTAGTCGAGGACCGTCTCGCGCACGTCGCCCTTGGCGAGGATCTTGCGCCGCTCGCCGTAGATGACGTTGCGCTGGTTGTTGAGGACGTCGTCGAATTCGAGGGCCCGCTTGCGCATGTCGAAGTTGCGGCCCTCGACCTTCACCTGGGCCTGCGTGATCGCGCCGGTGACCATGCCCGACTCGATCGGCGCGGAGTCGTCGAAGCCGAGCCGGGTCATGAGGCCGGCGATCCGCTCCGAGGCGAAGATCCGGATGAGCTCGTCCTCGAGCGACGCGTAGAACCGGGACGAGCCGGGGTCGCCCTGCCGACCGGCGCGACCGCGGAGCTGGTTGTCGATCCGGCGGGCCTCGTGGCGCTCGGTGCCGATGACGTGGAGTCCGCCGAGCTCGCGCACGCCGTCGCCCAGGAGGATGTCCACCCCGCGGCCGGCCATGTTCGTGGAGAGTGTGACCGCCCCGCGCTGCCCGGCGCCGGCGATGATGAGCGCCTCGCGCTCGTGGTTCTTGGCGTTCAGGACGTCGTGCTTGATGCCGTGGCGCGAGAGCTCATCGGAGAGCGACTGGGACTTTTCGACCGACGTGGTGCCGATGAGCACGGGCTGGCCCTGCCGGTTCCGCTCGGTCACCTCGACGATGACCGCGTCCCACTTCCCCTGCTCGGTGCGGTACACGAGATCCTTGAGGTCCTGGCGGACCATCGGCCGGTTCGTCGGGATCTGGGTGACCTCGAGCTTGTAGACCTTGAACAGCTCCTCGGCCTCGGTGGCGGCGGTCCCGGTCATCCCGGCGAGCTTCGCGTACATCCGGAAGTAGTTCTGGATCGTGATCGTCGCGTGCGTCCGGGTCTCCTGCTGGATCTTCACGCCTTCCTTGGCCTCGACCGCCTGGTGCAGGCCGTCGCTCCAGCGCCGTCCGGGCATCTGCCGGCCGGTGAACTCGTCGATGATCACGATCTCGCCGGCCGGAGTGACGATGTACTCCTTGTCCTTGTGATAGAGCGCCCGCGCCTTGAGGGCGTTGTCGAGGTAGTGGACCGCGCTCACGTCGCCCTCGTACAGATTCGGCCGGTTGAGGAGCCGCTCGGCCTTCTCGATGCCGGACTCGGTGAGCGTCACCGCGTGGTGCTTCTCCTCGAGGATGTAGTCCTCGCCCTCGCCGAGGCGGGCGGCGACACGCGCGAACGAGTAGTACAGCTGCGAGGCGTCCTCGGCCTGCGAGCTGATGATGAGCGGCGTGCGCGCCTCGTCGATGAGGATCGAGTCGGCCTCATCGACGATCCCGTAGTGCAGCTCGCGCTGCACGGTCTCGGCGAGGTCCATGACCATGTTGTCGCGCAGATAGTCGAACCCGAACTCGCTGTTCTGGCCGTACGTGATGTCGGCCTGGTAGGCCTCGCGGCGGGACACCGCGCGCCAGTGCTGGTGACGCGGGTCGAGCTCCTCGAGCGTGATGCTCGGGTCCCACATCGCGCTCCGGTCGTGCGCGATGTAGCTCACCGACATGCCGAGCGCGGTATAGATCGGCGCCATCCAGCCCGCGCCGGTCTTGGCCAGGTAGTCGTTGGTCGTGACGAGGTGCGCGCCCTTCCCCTCGAGCGCGTTGAGGTAGAGCGCGAGCGACGCGACGAGGGTCTTGCCTTCGCCGGTCTTCATCTCCGCGATATGCCCGCGGTGGAGCGCGATGCCCCCGAGGAGCTGGACGTCGAAGTGGGTCTGCCCGAGCGTCCGCGTGCCGGCCTCTCGCACGGCGGCGAACGCCTCAGGCAGGAGCTCGTCGAGCATCTTGCCCGCGGCGAGCTGCTCGCGGAACAGGGCCGTGCGGCCGCGGAGCTCGCCGTCCGACAGGGCGGCCGTCTGCGCCTTCAGGGCGTTCACCTGATCGACGACCTTGCGGAGCCGCCGGACCTCCGCCTCGTTGCTATCGACGAGGCTGAACAGCTTGGAGAGCGCGCTCACGTCGCGACCGCTAGGTGACCTGCAGCGGCAGCTGCATCCCCGGCGGGTTGAACAGCGCGCCGACCGACTCGCCTTCGTGGATGCGACGGATCGCTTCCGCGAACAGTGGCGCGACGGACAGCACGCGGAGCTGCGGGAGATTGCGGGCTGACGGCTTCAGGGGGACCGTGTCGCTGCAGATGAGCTCCTTGATCCCGGACTTGCACAGCTTCTCGGCCGCATCGTCGGAGAACGTCGGATGCGTGCAGGCAGCGTAGATCTCTTTCACGCCGTGCTGCTGGAGGATCGTCACGGTGTTGAGGACCGTGGTGCCGCGGTCGATCTCGTCGTCGATGACGATCGCGCGCTTGCGGTCGATGTCCCCGATGACCCCGACGATCTCGCTCTTGCCGCTGTTGTCGCGATGGGTCTTCTGCATGAAGACGAGCGGGATAGCGAGGATCTCGGCGATCCGCCGGGCCGCGTTCGCGTAGCCGAGATCGGGCACGACGAGCGCCGTGTCGTCGGGCTGCTCGGCGACGATCGGTCGCAGGTACTCGATGATCTGCCCGCGCGCGGAGAGCTCGTCGCCCGGGATGCTGAAGAACCCCTGGATCTGCATCTGGTGCAGGTCCATCGTGAGGAAGCGGTCCGCGCCGGCGACGCTGATGAGGTCGGCGAGCAGCCGCGCGGTGATCGGGACCCGCGGCTGGTCCTTCTTGTCGCTCCGGCCGTAGGCGAACTGCGGCATGACCGCGGTGATGCGGCCGGCCGACGCGCGCTTGAACGCGTCGATCATGATCAGGAGCTCCATGATGGCGTCGCTCACCGACGGGCCGACCAGCGACTGGACGATGAACACGTCGTGCTCGCGGGCGTTCTCGTCGATCTTCACGAAGATCTCGTCGTTGGCGAACTTGAAGACCTCGGCCTTTCCGAGCGGGATCTCGAGGTGGCGGCAGATGTCGCGCGCGAAGGCGGGATGGGCGTTGCCCGTGTAGACGGAAAGACCCCGGAACACGGCTCCCCTCCTGGCGAGTCTCAGGAGACGCAAGTGTACGCGCTACCGTTCTGGCCAATGAGCATCGCGCTGGGCCGCCGGCTGCGCTGGATCGCGGTCGTCCTGCTGGTGGCCGCATGGTTCGTGGCCCTCGCGGTGGACGTCGGCGGGAACGGCGTGCATCTGCTCCTCGCCGCGGCGGTGGGGCTCCTCCTCTACGAGCTCGTGGCGGTCGACACGCCTTCCTGAACGCGTCGCCCGTCAAGGAACGGGCCGTTCTCGGCCCCGGCCTCGCGGATCATCTCCTCGGTACGCGCGAGCGGCAGCAGGGCGAAGTGGGTGTCCGATCCGACCGCGAACCGGATCCCGCGGGCGTGCGCCCGCTCGAGGAACGCGCGGTGTGGGACGCGATACGCCTCATTGATCTCGAGCGCCACGGCGTTCGCGGCGCAGAGCTCGATGAGCTGCTCCTGCCACTCGACCGGGTACGCGTCTTCAGGGTCCCCGAGCGCCGCGAGCGGTGACATCGTCGGATGACCGACGATGTCGATCCCCGTCTCGAGGATGCCCTCGCGCACCAGCGCGAGGTGTGTCTCGAGCACCCGCCGCTGCAACGCCGGATCCGCGAACCGCGCGGCCTCCGCATACGGCGGCTTCGTCCGGCCCTTGAGGTGCGCACCGGCGAGGTCGTAGCCGATCCGCTCGCCGTCGAGCGTCACCTGATGCACCGAGCCGATGACGTAATCGAGCGCGTCGTGCGTGGAGCGGAGGAGCGGCGGCGCGACGCCGAGGTCGTACTCCAGCCCGACCTGGAGGCCGAGCCGCGCGGCGTCGTCCAGGTACCGGAGCACGTCGTCGTCCCGCCGCATGCCGGTGCGCCAGGGGTAGTGATCGGAGATCCCGTGCGGCCGGATCGCGACGCTCGCGGCCCGCTCCTCGAGCGAGACGGTGCCGTCGGATCGCGTCGAGTGCATGTGGTGGTCGAACAGCCTCATTGCTCGGGGTGGTCCGACCAGGCCGCGTCGACCATCGTCCAGAGCACGCCCGAGACGAGCGTCTGCCCGCCCAGCAGTACCGGGAATCCCGCGTCGCGCGCGGCGATCGTGAATTCGCGGACGCCCTCATGCGCGATCGTGTCCGGCTGGAAGAGGTCCGAGTTGAAACGATCCGGCGCGCTGGGCCGCCAGCCGAGGTGCGCGAAGAGGACCCGCGAGTCGAACAGCATGCCGTCGCCCAGCTCCTTCATCCGCTCGAAGAACGTGCGCGCGCCGACCTGCTCGTAGAGGAACCCGAGCGCGGTCCGCGCGGCGCCGGACGCGTCGCGGCCCGCCGCCTGCATTCCGCGCTCCTCGGCGAGCATCCGCACCCGGGACGCGGTCTGCGACTCGAGGTACGACCACACCGGCGCGCCGACCCGTCCGGCCACGAGCAGCTCCCGCTCGGGAGTCGTGACGAGCGTCATCAGCCCGTCGACGCGCGGGCCGAGCTCGGGCTCGAAGGCGCCGACCGCGAGCAGCTCGGGCGGGCAGTGCGGGTGGCGCAGGAGGACGGTCGCGTCGGGCGGCGTGTCCACGTCGAGGAGCGTCGCGGCCGAGCGCGGCAGCTGGCGGGCGGGTAGCCCGGCCTGCTGGTGCAGCAGCCGCGGGAGCGGGTTGTCGGTCGCGGGCAGCGCGATCGCGTCGAGCGCGCTCGTCGGCGTGAGCGCGACGAGGTCCGCGGAGTAGTAGTTGTTCGAGAGGACGAGGGCCGGTGCGCGCTCGAGCTCGTCGCGCAGCGACGCGAGGTCCCCGGCGCCGAGCAGCGCGCCCGCGCCGGCGCCGATGGCGCACACGCGATCGATGTGCCGCTCGTTCACGATCCGTTTGAGCTCGGCGCCGAAGTGGAACGGGTCGGTGCGCGGCGCCTCCGTCTCGGCGCCCGCGGCCGCGAAGGCCCGCGCACCGGCGGGATCGGCGGTGACCGCGATGAGCGGGCCGAAGCCCGCGCTCGCCGCGCGGCGCAGGCTGCCGCTGCCGATCGCGATGCGGATGCGGTCGAGCTGCGCCTCGACGGCGCTCTCGCCGCCGGGCCCGAAGAACAGGAGGAACGCGGTGCCGGTCACCCGTTGGACGATAGGCGCCGCGGCCAGAGGCCCTCGAGCCGCAGGAGCAGCGCGACGACGACGAGCGACAGCGCGACGGCCACCGCCGCGCGCACCCCGCCGCCCGGCAGCGCGCGCAGGACCGCGAGCCACTGCGGGTCGCTCCAGTCGAAGAGCCGTTCCGGATGGAAGTTCACATTCAGCGGCTCGGTATCCCAGCGCTGGTCGTACACCAGCGCCGCCGCGTTGAACAGGAGCAGCGACCAGCCCGCGGCGATCCAGAACAGGCGCCGCCAGAGCGCGCGGTCCAGGAGGCCGCGGCCGATCCCCCAGGCGAGCGCGGCGAACAGGATCGGGGCGAGGTCGTCGAGGAACCGCGCGCCGAACACGCGTCCGCCCCACCACTCGGTGTACGTGGCGTACAGCACGAGCGTCGCGAGCCCGACGAGCCCGAACGCGCGTAGCCGCGCCGCGACCCGGCCCGGGGTGCGCCAGGCAGACGCGAGCGGCGCCAGCGCGAACAGGAGATATGGCGCGTACACGAACAGGCCGCGGCTCGGCGAGAGCAGGAGGCCGTACAGACCGGTGAGGACCGGTGTGTCGAACGGCTTGCTGCCGTAGCCCTGCTCGAACGCGTTGCCGAACGCGGCCGCGTTGTACGCGAGCAGCGGGATGATCCCGATGCCGAAGCCGGCGAGCGCGCGCCTGAACGTGCGGCGCGAGACGATGCCCGCAAGCACGATCGCCGTGGTCTGGCGCACGACGGTGCCGGCGCCAACGGCCAGCCCGGCGAGGAACGCCCGCCGCGCGCCCACCGGCCGCTCGTCCAGGACGAGCCAGAGCGCGAGCGCGATCCCGAGGTGCACGCCGGCGTGCTGCCAGAGCGCCTGTGACGCGACGGTCCGCACGCTCGTCGCGAGCAGGTAGAGGAGGACGAGCGCGACGGACCAGCGCGCGGAGACGAAGCGACGGAAGACGGACCACAGCAGCAGCGCGACGATCGCCTCGAGGATGGATGCGACCAGATGCCCGAGCAGCAGGAGCGCGGTCGCGTCCGACGGCGAGACGCCGACGAGGACCGCCGGCAGGAGCACGGGGAGCGCGAGGATCGCGACGCCGGGAGGGAAGATCGAGCACACGTGGCCGCCCGGGCGGGGCGGTGGCGGGCCGCCGGCGCTGCGCGGCGACGGCGTCCCGCTGAACCCAAGCTGGACGCTGCTCGGAAGCGGCTCGCCGCAGTCGCGGAAGAAGTACGCGTTCCGGTCGATCCGACCGGGCCGCTCGTCGGCCGGCGAGGTCGTCGCGAACTCGTCGTAGTGCAGATCGCCGCCGCGTACGAGCGTCCAGGCGAAGAGCGTGTTCGGCAGCACGTCCGGCGACCAGATGAGGTTGAGGTTCGCGAACGACAGCAGCACGAGCAGCGCGCCGCGCACGACGGGGCGGCTCACTCGTCGAACGCCACGACGTACGCGCGCACCGCACGCGCGCCGCAGGCACGCGCGGCGGCCGCCGCGTCGAGCAGCGTCGCGCCGGTCGTCGCGACATCGTCGACGAGCCCCA
>DASYXA010000134.1:0-2324 GCA_035935465.1 Candidatus Limnocylindria bacterium
GCTGCACGAGACCGACGACAAGGAGCTCACGGACATCGTCTTGGAGGCGCTCGAGGAGCACCACCTCGTCGATGACATCGTCGAGCAGCTCAAGGACACGCCGTTCGACGACGAGCACTGGGGCGCGAAGTTCAAGGTCACCAAGGAGAACGTCGAGCACCACATCGAGGAAGAGGAGACCGAGATGTTCACGCTCGTGCGCAAGAGCTTCACGGCGGACGAGCTCGAGGAGCTCGGATCGCGGATGGAGGCGAGCAAGGCCGAGCAGATGGAGCAGGCCATGCCCGAGCGCGACCAGGTGGAGCTCTAGATGGGCATCATCGGCTGGATCGTCATCGGCCTCATCGCCGGCGCGATCGCGCGCTGGCTCATGCCCGGGCCCGACCCGATGGGCTGGCTCGGCACGATCGTGCTCGGGATCGTCGGATCGCTCGTCGGGGAACGATCCTGAACCTGCTGTTCGGCGGCGGCCTGGAGCTCGGCGCAGCCGGCATCCTCGGCTCGATCCTCGGCGCGCTCATCGTCCTCTGGGTCTGGCGCCGGATGCGCCCCGCGACGGCGGCCCCCTAGAGATCAGCGCTCTCAGCGAGCGGGATGCGGCGGCGCGCCGGCCGATCCGCCATCCCCTCGGATCGCATCGGCCAGCGCGCGCACGTCGACCGCGCCGGTCAGGTCCACCCGCAGCGAACGGATGCCGGCAGGCGGCTCGAACGCGGAGAGATCGCCGTCCCACGCCGCCAGCCGCTCGGCGTCCTTGTGCCCCGGATGCCGGACGCGCGCCGCATAGCGCTGCGTGACGACTTCGAGCGGCGCGACGCAGTGCACGAAGATCGCGCGGCCCTCACGCGCGAGCGCGCGCAGGTGCGGCGCGGAGGTGTCCCGGTGGAAGTTGCTCTCCAGCACGAAGGGGGTCGAGCCGGACACGAGCGCGTCGGCCATCGCCCAGAAGACCGCGTAGGTCGCCTCGCCGATGCGCCGCGACGCGGCGATGTCGGGGGCGCCGAGGACGTCCATCAGCGGCTCCTTGATCGCATCCTTCGCGATGAGCGGCAGACCGAGCTCCGCCGCGAGCGCGGTCGCGAGCGTCGTCTTCCCGACGCCCGGGGCGCCACCGACGAAGACGATCAGCGGTTGCGGAATTGGCGGAACCGGCGCGCGGTGCGGCGGACCTTCGTGCCCTCCCTCGGGATGATGCTGATCGAGCCGTCCTCCTCGAGCACGGCGGCGGTCACGTCCGCGAGATCGGCGATGCCGTGCTGCCGCGCGGCCATCTCGAGCTCCTGGAGGTCGATCCGTTCGTGGTCGAGCGCCGCCTGGAGCGGCGTGCCATCGCGAAGCAGCAGCGTCGGCTCGCTCGCCACCAACCGGCGGACGAACGGGACCCGGCTGCCCCAGCGGCCGACGGCGATGTTCACGACCGTCAGGGTGGTCGCGGCGATGACCCCGCCGATCAAGGAGTTGTCGCCGCCGGTCATCGCGTTCTGCACGGCGTTCGCGATGACCAGGATCACGACGAGGTCGAACGGCGTCATCTGCCCGAGCTCGCGCTTGCCGGCGAGGCGCAGGAGGACGAGCACGGTCAGGTAGACGACGACGGTGCGGAGCAGGATCTCGTACCAGGGCGTGGTCATGTCGAACAGGCTCACGGTGTCTCTCCTTGCGCGAGCGCCTGGAGGTAGCGGATGATCATCCAACGTTCGTCGTCGGAGAGCCGCGGCTTGGCGGTCGCGGGATCGACCTCCGACCACGCGGGCATCGACGTGCCGGGGATCCCGTTCGAGACCCAGTAGTAGAGCTCGCCCGGCGCGTGTTGCGGTACGTGCAGCTGGAGATTCACCGGGTGGGGGAACAGTGTCGGGGCGAGCGCGCCGTCACCCTTGCCGACCGGCCCGTGGCAGAGGGCGCAGTTGGCCTGGAACAGCGCCTTGCCCCGGGCCACGGTCGCGGGCGTGTCCGGCGTCGGGTCCTGCAGGAACCGCGCGGTCAACGGCACCGGTGGGGTCGGGATGTTCGGCGCGATCGTGTACGCCAGGACGAGCGACACCGCGGCGAGGCCGGCCTGGATCCCGGCCGAGATCGCGACGCGCCGGAGCTCCTGCCTGCGCCGCCGGCGCAGGACCGCGAGGCCGGCGAACAGGACGCTGCCGACCGCGAGGACCAGCGCGATCTGTTCGAGGCCCTGGCGGCTGATCATTTCTCACCGCGGCCTGCGGCCGCGTCCGCCGCAGGCGCTCTCCCACCGCGGCCTGCGGCCGCGTCCGCCGCAGGCGCTCGCCCACCGCGGCCTCCGGCCGCGTCCGCCGCAGGCGCTCGCTCACCGCGGC
>DASYXA010000135.1:0-33840 GCA_035935465.1 Candidatus Limnocylindria bacterium
ACATCGTGAGCGTCCGGGTCATCGACTCGACCGGCCACGCGACGCTGTCGCGGATCTTCGCCGGCATGCAGTGGGTCCTCGCGAACCGGACGACCTACAACATCAAGGTCGTCAACATGTCGTTCGGCGCGACCGCGATGACCGGCTACCAGGACGACCTGCTCGCCTCGGCGGCCGAGCTGCTGAGCTTCGCCGGTCTGACCGTCGTCGTGTCCGCCGGCAACAAGGGGCCCGGCCCGAGCACCATCACGAGCCCGGCCAACGACCCGTTCGTCATCTCGGTCGGCGCCGCCGACGACCACGCCACCGCGACCGTCGCCGACGACTCCGTCGCGATCTGGTCCTCGCAGGGTCCCACGGCGTTCGACGGGATCGCGAAGCCGGACCTCATCGCGCCGGGCCGCAAGATGATCGGCCTCCGTGCGGCCGGCAGCACCATCGACTCCGCGTACCCGGATCGCCGGATCACGGCGCCCGGCGCCACCGACGCGCAGTACTTCTCGATGTCGGGCACCTCGATGGCCGCGCCGGTCGTCGCGGGCGTCGCGGCGCTGTACCTCGAGCGCTACCCGTGGGCGACCCCCCGGGTCGTGAAGCGGCAGCTCGCCGGGACGGCGCATCCGCTCGCGGGCGTGCCCGCCACGCAGCAGGGCGGCGGCGTCGTCGACGCCTACGCCGCGCTCACGAGCTGGGCGCCGTGGAGCGGCTACACGAGCTACCCCGCGAGCACCGCGTTCGCGCAGCAGGTCTACGCGAAGCTCTACGGGCAGCCGATCGTCTGGCGCGACCTCTCGTTCCACGGCGGCGTCGACTCTCGCGGCATCAAGTGGTCCGACATCACCTGGGACAACATCACCTGGGACGACGTCACCTGGGAGGACATCACCTGGGAAGCGTTCACCTGGCAGGACATCACCTGGGAGGACATCACGTGGGAAGACGTCACCTGGGAGACCTCGGGCACACCGCTCGGCGGTAGCGGCGGCTGGACATTGGTGAATTAGATGGACGGGGACGGGGTGCGTATGAAGAAGATCTTCGCGGACATCTACATCTTCGCGGTGGTCGCCGTGGGCGCCGGGTGCCTCGTGGCCGCGTCGCTCGGGGTGAACGTCGCGACCCTCGACCCGCTCATGTTCGTCTTGCTGCTCGGGCTGGCCGCCGCCGCCCAGCGCAACCCGGTCATGCTCTTCCGTTCCAGCGCCATCTCGATGTCCTTCGCGGTCAAGGTCGCGGCGTACGTCCTGTTCGGCATCGGCGCGGCGCTCTGGGTGAACGTGGTCGTCGCGGCGGTGAACGCCTTCACGCCGAAGCCCAAGCCGGTCCGCAAGGCCGCCTTCAACTTCGGCCAGCTGTCCATCTCGACGACCCTGGCCGTGACGACCTACGGGCTCGTCGGCGGCAAGACCCCGCCGACCGACCTCACCAGCACCGTCATCGCGGTCGCGACCTCGGCCGCGGTGTACTTCCTCGCGAACTCGACGCTGACGGCCGGCGTCATCGCGCTCACCTCGGACACGAAGTTCGTCGCCGTCTGGCGCCAGAACTTCAGCTGGATGCCGGTCAACTACCTCGCCACCGCGGTGAACGGCGCGGCGCTGGCCCTCGCCTACCAGGCCCTCGGCGTCTTCGGCGCCGCGGTCTTCGTCCTGCCGCTCGGCGTCGCCTGGTACTCCTTCAAGCTGTACGTCTCGCACTCCAACGACATGCGGTCGGAGCACGCGAAGATGACCGAGCTCAACCGCCTGTTCGAGCAGTCGAACACCCGCCTCGCGGAGGCCCACATCTCGATCGTCGGCGCGCTCCTCGGATCGCTCGAGGCCAAGAGCGCCACGGGCACCGCCCACCTCGCGGCGACGATCTACCGCTCCGTCGCGGTCGCGAAGCGCCTCGGGCTCGACCACCTCGCCGTCGAGGCCGTCCAGCTCGGCGCGCTGTTCCACGATCTCGGCAAGATCGCCATCTCGGACGCCATCATTCAGAAGCCGGACCGGCTCTCCGATCACGAGTGGGCCGAGATCCGCGCCCACCCGATCATCGGCGCGAGCCTGCTCGCGCAGATGCCGGAGCTCGACCACATCCGGCCGCTGATCCTCGCGCACCACGAGCGGTTCGATGGCCGGGGTTACCCGAACGCCCTCCGGGGCGAGGCGATCCCGCGTGCCGCGATGATCATCGCCGTCGCCGACGCCTACGAGGCCATGACCACGCCCCGCCCGTACCGCCGCGCGATCACCCCGGAGGCGGCGGTCGCCGAGCTCCAGGCCTGCGCGGGCACGCAATTCGACCCGGCCGTGGTCGAGGCCTTCGTCGCCGAGCTCAACGTCGCTCCGACGAGCGAGCTCGAACACCTCACGGTCTACCAGCGCGCAGTCGACGCCGTGCGATTCACGGCACGATAGGAAAGGGGGACACCATGTTCCGCACACTTCGCGCGATCGTCCTCGCAGTCGTCGTCGCCGTCAGCCTCGTCGGTAGCGCGCAGATCGCGAACGCCGGCACCGGTCCGGTCAGGTCCGCCGCACCGATCAAGGCGCCGTCTCCGATCTACGTCCAGTTCGACATCACCTGGGAGTGACCCTGGTCCGTGCGGCGTCCGGCGAGACCAAGCTTCCGGCGCCGCCGCAGGCCCCGGCGCCCGAGGACTTCCCGGCCGTCCCGGCCCTGGAGCCGCCGCGCCTGCCGCCGTCCCGGGGCCTCGGCCTCGTTCTCGGCATCACCGTCGCGGTCGCGGCCGCCGCGGGCGTCAAGTGGCTCTCGGCGGGCACGATCGAGACCGCGCCGGTCATGTTCCTCGCCGCGGTCGCGGCCGCCTGGTGGCTCGACCGCCAGATCGGGCTCTTCGTCGCGATCGCGGGAGCCGCGGCCTGGACGATCGCGGCCCTCTCCGTCACGCGGACGATCGGCACCGGCATCAGCGCGGCCGCTCTCGCCGCGAGCCTCCTCGGCATCGCCCTCGTCGTCTCGGCCGCCCGCGCCCGCGAGCGGGCACTGCGCATCGAGGAGCTCCGCCGCGAGCAGGCGCGCATGATCCTGGCCGTCCAGCTCCGTGAGTCGGTGGTCAGCATCGACGTCGCGGTCCCGCTCCTGGCCGACCCGATGAAGCTCGACCGCGCGCAGGGCGCCGCGTTCGACCAGGTCCGCCGCCACGCCCGCGGGCTCACGCGGCTCGCGAACGACCTCCTCACGCTCGATCAGATGGACACGCGCAAGATGGAGCTCACGGTGGTCCCGGTGGACCTCGCGGCGTTCGTGCTCGAGATCACCGAGCAGCGCGTGCCGCACGACCGCGCGACGATCGTCGCGCCGTCGACGCCGGTGCAGGTGCTCGCGGATCCGGAGCGGCTGCGCCAGCTGTTCGACCATCTGCTCCAGAACGCCCTGAAGTTCTCGCCGCCCAGCGCGGGGATCATGGTGACCGTGTCCGCGAACGCGGACGAGGCGCGGGTCTCCGTGCGCGACCACGGCGTCGGGCTCAGCGCCGAGGACCTGCCCGTCCTGTTCACGCGGTACGGCCGGATCCGCGACGCGCGCACGGCGAACGTCCCGGGCATGGGCCTCGGCCTGTACCTCGCCAAGCTCATCGCCGAGGCCCACGGCGGCGATCTCGCCGCGACGAGCCAGGGCCGCGGCCTCGGCGCCACGTTCACCCTCGTGCTGCCCCTCGCCGGACGGCCCCGCCGCTCGCGCGCGCAGCGCCCGCTCCCCGCCTCCAGCTTCTGGGACTGACCCTCCCGCTACCCGATCAGCTCCTGCGCCGCTTCGAGCCGTTCGAGCGCGCGCGCTCTCCCGAGCAGGGCGAGCGACTCGTACAGCGGCGGCCCGACCTTCCGTCCGGTGACCGCGGCGCGGATCGCGATGGTGAGGTCGCGCACCGTCCAGCCGACGTCCGCCGCGACCGCGGCGATCGCCTGCTCGATCCGCTCCGGCGCGAACGGGTCGAGGAAACGCAGCGCCACGGTCGCCCGGCTGAGCGCGGTCACGGTGTCGCCCGGCTCGCGCTTCTTCGGCACGAGGAGCGACCGATCCTGCTCGAGGCGGTCGCCGAACAGGAACGCGATCTGGTCCTTCGCCTCGGCCAGCGTCCGCATGCGCTCCTTGATCAACGGGACGACCTGGCGGACCAGCCCGCGGTCCCACTCCGCGGGCAGGAACGCGTCCAGCCGCCGGAGCAGCTCGTCGTCCGAGAGCCGCCGGATCCACTGCCCGTTGAACCAGTCGAGCCGGTCGCGATCCCACTTGCCGCCGGCCGTGTGGACCTGCTCGATCTGGAATCGTGTGACGAGCTCGTCGATCGTGAAGATCTCTTCCTCGGTGCCCGGCGACCAGCCGATCAGCGCGAGGAAGTTGACCATCGCCTCCGGCAGGTAGCCCTCGCGGATGAATTCGTCGACCTGCGTCGCTCCATGGCGCTTCGATAGCTTCTTGCCATCGGGGCCGAGCACGTTCGGGACGTGCGCGTGCGGCGGCGGCGTCCAGCCGAATGCCTGGTACACCAGGAGATGCTTCGGCGTGGACGGCAGCCACTCCTCTCCGCGGATGATCGGATCGATCTTCATGTCGTGGTCATCGATCACGACGGCGAGCTGGTACGTCGGGAAGCCGTCCGACTTCAGCAGGACCTGATCCTCGATCGCGTTCAGTGGCCACTCGATGTGGCCGTATACGAGATCGTCGATCCCGACGGTGCCCTCCTCGGGCACCTTCAAGCGGATGACGTGCGGCTCGTCCTTCGCGCGAGCGGCCGCATCTGCCGGCGGGATGTCGCGGCAGTGCCGGTCGTAGCGGGTGATCTCGCCGCGAGCCTGCTGCGCCGCGCGCATCTGGGCGAGCCGCTCCTTCGTGCAGAAGCAGAAGTACGCCGCCGCGCCCGCAACGAGCTCCCGGGCCCTCGCCTGATACAGCGGCAGCCGCTCGGACTGGACGTATGGCGCGTGCGGTCCGCCCTCGCGCGGGCCCTCATCCCAGCGGATCCCGAACCAGTGGAGCCCGTCGTAGATGCTGTCGATCGCGCCCGGGACGAGACGCTCCTGGTCGGTGTCCTCGAGGCGGAGGATGAGCCTTCCCGCGGCGTCCTTACGCGCGAGGAAGTAGTTGTACAGGGTCGTGCGCACGCTCCCGATGTGCAGCGATCCGGTGGGAGACGGCGCGAATCGCACCCGCACGCTCATCTGCGTTTCAGTCTAGGGACCGTAAACTGATGGCGATGACCGTCACCACGCGTCGCGAGCGGCGCGAGCGCGAGCTGCGCCGGCGCCAGCGCGAGAAGCGCAGCGGCCACGCGCCCCGCGGCGGCGGCGGTGGGAGCCGCAACCTGCTCATCGGCCTGGGCGTGATCGTGCTGGTCGTCGTCGCGCTGCTCGGCCTGCGCCAGGCCGGCATCCTGAGCGTCGGCCCCGCGCTGCCCTCGACCCCGCCCGCGCCGACGGTGGGTGCCGTCGCATCGGACGATCCCGCGCGCGGCGTGCACGAGGCCGATCAGGGGAACACCCACGTGAATCCGGGCACGCCGGTCACCTACAAGGGCCCGCTCCCGCCGAGCTCCGGCTCGCACTGGCCCGCTCCGGCGGCGCCGGTGAAGGCCGGCGTCTACGACCAGCAGGTGCCGTTCGAGGTGACGACCCACAACCTCGAGCACGGCGGGATCGTCATCGCGTACAACGGCCTCTCCGCGGGCGAGATCACCCAGCTGAAGCAGTTCGTCAACGACACCCTGAAGACGAAGTACGTGAAGGTCCTGCTCGAGCCGTACGCCGGCCTCCAGGGCGGGAAGGTCGTGGCGCTCGCCTGGGACTGGCGGCTCGTGCTCCAGACCGTGGACACGGCCTCGCTGTTCAAGTTCATCGCGGTCCACTACGACGGCAATGACGCGCCCGAGCCCGGCGTGGCGTGGTGATCTAGGCGCTAGTCGCCGTCACCCCAGTAGCGCTCTTCCTTCCAGGGGTCACCGCGGTTGTTGTAGCCGTTCCGCTCCCAGAACCCGGGCTTGTCGGTGGGCGAGAACTCGATCCCCCGCAGCCACTTCGCGCTCTTCCAGGCGTACAGGCGCGGGACGACCAGGCGCGCGGGCTGGCCGTGTTCCGCGGTGAGCGGCTCGCCGTTCGCCCGCAGCGCGACGAGGCAGTCGTCGCGGAGGCAGAACTCGATCGGGATGTTCGCGGTGAAGCCGTGCTCGGAGTGGGCGATGACGAACTTCGCCTCCTCGGTCGGCTGCGCGAGATCGACGATCTTCGCGAACGACACGCCCGCCCACTTCTGATCCAGGCGCGACCACGTCGTGACGCAGTGCATGTCCGCGGTGACCTGCGTGTTCACCGCCTGGTCGAGGGCCTGGAATTCGTCCCAGGTCCAGCGGAGCTCGTTGGTCACCTTGCCGAAGACGCGGAGGTCCCAGGTCTTCGGGTTGAAGGTCGGCACGGGTCCGTAGTGGAGGACCGGCCACTTCTCGGTGAGGTACTGGCCCGGTGGGACGCGCTCGGCCTTGTCGGCCGGCAGGTCCGCCTTCTTGGTGAAGAACTTCATTCGAGTCCCGCGGCGCGGCGCAGCATCTTGAACGTGTAGATGCCGGTGTCGTGGCCGTCGCCCCACTCCGGGGTGAGCCCGTACCGCCCGACCGCGTATACCTCCTTCAGGCTGGTCTGCTGCTCCGAGAACGTCGTCTCGGCCGAGACATTCCCCCGGTAGGACCCCTCGCCGGCGCAGTACGCGCACGGGCAGGCCCGCCGGAACGGCTCCCAGGCGTACTCGGAGACCTGACCGTCGTCCCACGTCAGCTCGAAGACCGCTCGGTCGGAGAGGATCCGCCAGCCGGTCGGCCGGTGGAACACGTCGGCCACGAGGTCGATGATACGGACCGGATGGCCACGCCGGAGGACTTCGACCGGATCGAGATGCGCGTCGGGCGCATCGTCGCGGTCGACGACTTCCCGGCCGCGCGCAATCCCTCCTACAAGCTCACGATCGACTTCGGTCCGCACGGCACGCGACGGTCGTCGGCCGCGCTGGCGCCGTGGTACACGAAGGAGCAGCTGCACGGCCGGCTGGTCGTGTGCGTGACGAACCTCCCGCCGCGGCGCATCGCGACGTTCGACTCCGACGTCCTGACGCTCGGCGCGATCGACGCGGCGAAGCGCGTGACCCTGCTCGAGCCCGATGCGGACTGCGAGCTCGGGAGCCGGATCGGCTGAGCCGTCAGCACCGCGGCCCGCGGCCGCGTCCGGCGCGGCCGCGGCTCACCACTCGAAGAAGCGAAGCCGGTCGAACGGCCAGAACCGGAGGATGACCTTGCCGATGATCCGGTCGTCGGGCTGGGGGCCGAACGACCGCGAGTCGCTCGAGGCCTGACGATTGTCGCCGAGAGCGAAGAACGAGCTCGCCGGGATCTTCAGCGGGAAGACGAGCGCGGGGGACTGCGGCGTCGTCACGCCGTGCGCGCCCGGGTAGTCGGTCTTGGTGCCGTTCACGTAGAGGTTGCCGTCCCTGAGGTCGACGGTGTCGCCCGCGACCGCGGCGACACGCTTCACGTACGGGATCGTCGAGTCCGTCGTCGGCTGGAACACGACGATGTCGCCGCGCGCCGGGGTCCCGAATCGGTAGTCGACCTTGCTCACGAGGACCCGGTCGCCCTGGAGCAGCGTGGATTCCATGCTCCGCTGGCGGACCTCGGTGACCTGCACGACGAACAGGTTGAGGATCACCGAGATGATGACCGCGAGCGCGAGGGCCTGGACGATCTCGAGCGCCGCCCGCCACGAGAACGGCGGCTCGGCCTCGTTGTGGCTCACCGGATCGCGGGGATCGTCGTCCGCGCGATAGGTGTCTTTGACCGCCATCGCATCAAGTGTGCACGCTGCCGCTGGCCGCCGTTCCCCGCGATCCATCACGCTCCGCGCGGTCGCGCTGGTCGAGGTCGCGCTCGACCTGGTGGTCCGACATCGTGTGGCGCGAGATGCAGCCGCTCCCGGGCGCCGGCCCGCCCGGGCGATCGCCGGTCGCCGGTCCCGCGTCCTCGCCCTTCGTGCCGGTGCGGGCCGTGCCGGCGGTAGCAAGGCGGTAACGTCATCTCGCTCACGCTGGGAAAGTGCGGCTGAAAGTGTTGTGCGCCGCGGCGCCCTGCCTATAGTCCTAGTCCGTGCGTACTAGTCGTCGCACGGTCGGACGCTTGGCGCTCAGGGAGACAGGGTGGGTAGGGCACGGCGCGCCTGGCTGACAGGCTTGCTCGCGGCAGCGCTGCTCGTGAGCCAGCTCCCGGGCGCCCTGCTCGGCCTGCCGGCCCAGGCCGCGGCGGCGAACGACCTCGTCGCGAACACGTCGGCCTACGACTTCAGCACGCACGTCGTAGGCGTCACCACCGGCTCGATCACGCTCCAGTTCACCAACCAGTCGACGGTCACGCTGGTGAACGCGCCGATCGTGGACCAGGGCCCCCAGAGCGGCGACTTCGCCTCGAGCAAGGCGACCTGCGGCGCCGCGATCGCGCCCGGCGCCACCTGCTTCTTCTTCGTCACGTTCCACCCGACCGCCGTCGGCCTCCGCACGACCGAGTTCTTCATCGACTACCCGGGGGTCACCTCCGATCACGTCGCGATCAGCGGCACCGGGATCCTCGGCCACATCACGGGCGTGACGATGACCGCGACCACGGCCGCGGTCCCCGGCGTGACGGTCACCGCGCATGACCCGACTGGCGCGGTCGCCGGGACGACCACGAGCCTCGCCACCGGCACGTACGACCTTGCGGTCCCGGCGGGCACCTACACGGTGCGCTTCGACCCGGCTCCCGGCTCGGGGTACCTGAGCCAGTACTGGATCAACAAGACGGCGGCGACGGCGGACCGCTTGATCATCGACGACGGTCACGTCACCGTCCTCGGAGTGAACGCGACGCTCGCCACGAGCGTCACGTTCGGGCGGGTGGCCGCGGCGCACCCCGCGGCGACGGACAACGGTCAATGCCAAGCGTGCACCGCGTTCCAGAGCGCGACCGATGCCGCGTCGCCGAGCTACGCCGCGCCGGCGGACGGGACCATCGTCTCGTGGAGCGTCGAGGGGCCGAGCGACGTGTCGTGCGGCTGCTACGCGCAGCTCCGCGTGTTCCGTCCGATCGATGGCGAATACCTCGTCGTCGGTGAGAGCCCGGCCCTCGTGCCGATCGGCCTCGGACTGAACACGTTCACCACGAACATCCGGGTGCGGGCCGGCGACCTGCTCGGCGCCAACTGGACGGACGGGCTGCGCTGGTACCCAGGCAACCCGACGGACAACGTCACGTCCGTCGTCGGCGATCCCACCACCGGCTCGATCACGACGGGCGTCTGCGGCAGTCCGGCCGGGAACCTCTGCCGGTTCGACCGCCTCCCGGGCAACCGGCTGAACCTCGCGGCCACCCTCGCACCGACGCCACTCTCCATCAACGGCTTCGTCGGCGACCAGTTCGAGGCTGCCGTGCCGGACGTGACCGTCCAGGCGTACGGGGCCGGCTTCGGACCGCTCGTGGCGACGACCACCACCGACGCGAACGGCGCCTACAGCCTCCCGGTCCCGCCGGGGAGCTACTGGGTCACGTTCGCCCCGCCGGCCGCGGCGCGCCTCGCGCGGCAGACCTACTACGACCGGGTCAGCGCGATCGGCGCCAGCGTCGTCGTCGTCACCGACCGCGACGTCTCGGGCATCTCCGCGCTCCTCCATCCGGGGTACGCCGCGTCGGGCCGCGTGACCACGCCGACGGGCGGATCGATCGCCGGGGCGTCGGTCCAGATCTACGACGGCGCGGTCTGCTGCGCGCTCGTCGCCGAGACGACGACGAACGCCGACGGCTACTACACCGTCGACCTGGCCGCGGGACACGACTACCGGATGCGCGTCCGCACGCCCGCGGGCCAGGAGCGCTGGTGGAACGATCTGGCGAATCCGGGGCTCTCGACGCAGTCCGGGTGGGACATCGCGACCCCGTTCCGGATGGAGACGACCGCGCGGACCTGCGCGGACGCGGCATCGGTGACGCTCTTTGACAACTGGAACACCGGCGGCGTCACCGGTGGCGGCACGCCACCGAGCTTCACCACGATCGACAACAGCGCGTTCTGCGTCACCGAGATCGACACCTATCACCTCGCCACGGGCGCCGGGCTCACCGGCGGGACGGTCACGCTGCGCGGGCCGACGGACGTCGGCCCGCTGAGCGCCACGGTCGTCACGACCGGGGTGACCGCCGGCTACGCGAACTGGGTGATCTTCCCGCGCTGGGGCAGCGCGTTCGTGCAGGGCGCGTACTCGTGCGTCGACTCCGATCCAGCGACCTGGGCGCAGGACGCGCAGTCGGGCGGCAAGGGCTTCTGCCGGGTCCTCGGCGTCCCGCTGACGACGTACACGTACAGCTCGGACCGGCCGAACATGGACTTCGTCCTCGGCGGATCCACCCTGACCGGCATCGCGAAATGCGGGACGATCGTGCTCCCGGCCGCGACGGTCGAGCTGCTCTCTGGCACGTCCGTCGTCGCGACGACCATCGCCGGCGAGGGCGGCGGCTTCACGTTCCGGGGCCTCGCGTCTGGCGTGACGTTCGGCCTGCGCTACACGAGCGCGGACGGAACGGTCGTCTGCGGCGCGCAAGCGACCACGACCCCGGGCGGCTCGAGCGTCCCCGACAACACCGTGCCGAACCTCCACAACAGCACCTGGCTCACGGCCTACCCGCTCCAGTACGACGGCTCCGCCGCCTTCCCGGTCCAGGACTACATCGCGACGCCCCGCGACGCGTGGTTCAAGTTCTCGATCGCTCCGAGCGAGCAGGTCATCGTGAGCCTCCGCGACTGCCAGTTCGATTGCTCGCTCGTCTTGTTCACCGACATCCAGCAGGCCGCCGATACGCTCCAGTCCGGGACGCTCGCGGCCCTTCAGCAGACCCAGCGCGCGATCGCCCCGGCCGAGCTGTCCCCCGCGGAGCTGTCGCCCGCGGAGCTCTCGCCGGCCGAGCTCTCGCCCGCCGAGCTCTCTCCGGCGGAGCTGTCCCCGGCCGAGCTGTCCCCGGCGGAGCTCTCCCCAGCCGAGCTATCTCCCGCCGAGCTCTCGCCGGCCGAGCTCTCGCCGGCCGAGCTGTCGGCGGCGGCCTACTCGTCCGCGCAGACGGCGAGCCTCCTCGCCATCTCCGCGCACGCGGGCCTCTCGCCCGAGCTCATCGTCCGGAACACCTGGGAGCACACCGGCAGCTTCTACGTCCGGGTCCTCAGCCACGATGGGGCGACGAGCCAGCAGCCGTTCACGATCTCGGCCCGCGCGCTCCCAGGAGCCTGCGCGAACGTTCCGCTCGCCCCGATCGCGTCAGCTCTGGCGGCCGGCATCGGCGCCGCGACGACGTCCACGCTCTACCTCACGAACTCGTCGCGGCTCGTCGACGCGCCGGCGACCGCGACCGCGCCGGCGATGACCGTCGCGCAGTTCATGACCCGGCTGCGGGCCTTCGCGGCGCTTCACGGCGGAACGGTGGTCGATTTCGCGAACGACGCCGGCGTGACCGCCGGTCTCGCGATCCTCGACGCGCATACCGGCTGCGCGCTCGCCGCGAACACCGTGGCCGACACGATCAACGGCGTCGTGCGCGCCTACCGCGCGAACGGCGGTCTCCGGTACATCGTCATCGCCGGCGGCGATCGCGCGATCCCGTTCCGCCGCGTGCCGGACCTCTCGGGCCTCGGCACCGAGGACGCGTACCACGTGCCGGTGCTCGACTCGAGCGTGAGCAACGCGGCGCTGAAGAGCCGGTTCTTCCTGTCGCAGGACTTCTACGCCGCGCCGTTCCCGATCGTGCGGGGCAACCTCCGCGTGTACCTGCCGCAGGAGGGCATCGGCCGGCTGGTCGAGTCACCGCGCGACATGGCCACGATGCTCGACGCGTTCGATTCCGTGAACGGCATGACCGCGCCGAAGCGCGCGCTCTCGACCGGCTACGACTTCATCGCCGACCTCGCCGGGGATCTGAAGTCCACGTTCGCGACGGAGGGCTTCACCGCGGTCGACGGTTTGATCGAGGCGACCGGACTGAAGCCGAGCGATCCGACGGCGTGGACCGCCGACGATCTGCGGGCGAAGCTGTTCGGCTCGACGAGCTACGACGTCTACGCGATCAACGGCCACTTCGCGGGCAACCTCGCCCTCGCGGCCGACTACAAGACGCTCATCGGCAGCGAGGAGGTCGCGAACCTCCCGGCGTCCGACCTGCGCTTCCGCAACGCCCTCATCCTGTCGATGGGCTGCCACGCCGGCTACAGCATCGTCGACCAGGACGCGATCCCGAACCTCACGCAGCCCGTCGCGTGGGCCGAGGCGTTCAACGGCCGCGGCGCGACCGTCGTGGGCGGCACCGGCTACGGCTACGCCGACACGGACTTCATCCAGTACAGCGAGAAGATCCTCTCGAACACCGCGAAGGCCCTCGGGATCGGCGCCGGCCCCGTCGCGATCGGCGACGCGCTCGTGTCGGCCAAGGCCGCGTACCTGTCGGCGCTCGCCGCGCCGGAGGGGATCGACGTCAAGGCCGCGAGCGAGGCGACCCTCTACGGGCTGCCGATGATGCGCTACGACGTCCTCCGTCCGGGCAGTGCGTCCGGCACGACGCCGCTCTCGCTCGCCTCGGGCGACTCGACCGGGCTCCAGTACGGGACGCCCGTGCTCAGCTACGCGCTCAACCCGCACACCCAGACCGGCGTGCCGGTGAGCGGCTCGAGCACGACGGCCGACCTCACCTACTACGACGCGAGCGGCGACATCCAGGTGACGCCGCTCCAGCCGATCCTGCCCCGCAACGTGACCCGGCTCGCGGTGCCCGCTACGACGGTGCTCCGTGGCGGCGCGCTCGTCAGCGCGCGGTACACCGAGGTCTCCCCGATCCTGCCGCGGACCGACGTGGCGGTGATCGAGCAGCGCGGGCAGCTGCCGACGGCGTTCGCGAGCGTGTACACGCCGCTGCGGCTCTTCTCGCTGAACCAGATCGGCGACGGCCCGTCGCTCGTCGTCCTCCCGCTCCAGTACCTGACCGACGGGGTCACCGGCACCGCACGGCTCTACGACGCCGCGCACCTGAACATCCGGCTGTACACGTCGAGCCGTACGGACGCAGCGGCCCTCGCCGACGCGCCCGCGATCACGAGCGTCGTGCTGACCCGCACGCCGACCGGCGTCCACGTGGACGCGCGCGTCGGCGGGCTGATCGCGGCCGGCCTCGAGGACGTGCTGTTCACGTACACGACCGGGCCCGACCCGACGACCCACGTCGGCGGCTGGACGTCGGCCACGCTGCGCGGCGGCGACCTGACCGTCGACCGCCGGCTCGAGACCGGTGCGGGCTACTCGGAACACGTGAGCGGCGACATCAGCACCGGCTCGCCCGACTATGTCCGGCTGTTCGTGCAGGCCGTGAGCGGCAACGCGCTCGTGTCGGTCGCGTCGAACACCGGCGCGTATTACCGTCTGCTGCCGGATACGACCGCGACGCCGCAGGCGCCGAAGCACCAGAGCGCCCTCGCGTTCACCAGCGCGCCGCCGTCGACCGTGACGTACGGGTCGACGGTCTCCGCGACGATCCGGCTCACGGATGGCGGGACCGGCGTGGACGGCAAGGTGGTCGACTTCAACTTCGGCGGCCACCACGTGCGGGCGGTCACATCCGGCGGCGGTCTTGCGACCGCCCATTTCGTCGCGAGCTTCGCTCCCGCCGGATCGCCGTACCTGTTCACCGCCGCGTTCAAGGAGGATCCGACGCTCCTCGGCTCATCGCTCGCGCCCGAGGTGACGATCACGCCCGCCCCGACCGCCCTCGTGGCCGCGCCGGTGACCGCGCAGTACTCCGACGGCGCGATCCTCGCCGCGACGCTCACCGGCAACGGGGCCGGCCTCACCTCCGAGCTCGTGACCGCGACGATCGCCAGCGGCGCGATCGTGATCGCGCAGCGCGCCACGGTCACCGACGGCTCCGGGATCGCGCGGTTCGACGTGCGCAGCTTCGGCCCGTTCGCGCCCGGCGCGTACACCGCGACGCTCGCCTATGGCGGCAATGGGAGCTTCAGCGCGAGCTCCGCGACCGTCGCGTTCATCCGGACCGCCGAGGACGCGACGATCGCGCTGACGCCGCCCGATCCGCAGCGCGCCGGCGCCGTGCTGGTCACGGCGACGGTCACCCAGGCCGCCGACGGCGCGCCGGGCGACCTCACGCACGCGATCGCGGAGCTCACCTTCCAGCCGAACGTCGGCGCCGCCACGACCGTCAACGCGCCGGTCGCGGCCGATGGCTCCGTTTCCGTGACGACGACCCTCCCGGCCGGCGTCTACACCGTCACGGCGGCGGTCGGTGGCTGGTTCACGTCGGGCCTCGCGACCGCGACCGCGACCCTGCCGGTCTACGACCCGACGCGGTTCGTCACCGGCGGGGGGTGGGTCATGACCACCGCCGGGTCGACCGGGCTGCCGGCCGGGCGCAGGGTGACGTTCGGATTCAACGCCAGGTATCCGGCCGACCGGCGCACCGGCGACACCGGCGACCGGGGCGAGCACACCGGCGACCGGGGCGAGCACCACGGCGACCCGGCCGGCACGCTGAGGCCGACCGGCCACCTCGAGCTCCAGGCGAAGGCGACCGACCTCGAGCTCGAGAGCGAGACCTTCGATTGGCTGGTCATCGCGGGCGGGCGCGCCGAGCTTCAGGGCACGGCGTCCATCGACGACTCGTCCGCGGTCTGGCGGTTCCGGCTCGTGGCGATCGATGGATCGCCCGACGCGTTCGAGCTCTCGGTCTGGGACGCGGCCGGCTCGCTCGCGCACCCGCGGTATCACATCGGCCCGGCCGTCCTCGGTGGCGGGAGCATCAGGGTCCACTAGACCGAGCGCAGCACCGCCTCGGTCCGCGCGAGCTCCGCCGCGTCCCCGGCCTCCTCGAGCACGCGCTTGCTCTCCTGGAGATGATGCCGGGCGTCCGCGCGGTCACCCTGCGCGAGCGCGATCTGCCCGAGGACGCGCTCGGTCGCGCCGGCCTGCGCGGCCGCGCCCGCGGCGCGCGCGAACGCGAGCGAGCGCTCCGCGTTCGCCTTAGCGGCGGCGAGGTCGCCGTTCGCGAGGTCGGCCCCGGCGAGGTAGCGGTAGATGTCGGGGTGGTAGGTCGTGCTGCCGACGGCGTCGAACCGCCGCTCGGCGTCGCGCAGGTGGGCCGTGCCCGCCTCGACGTCGCCCGCCTCGATGCGTGCCGCGCCGAGCCCGATGAGCGCGATCGCGACGCCGGAGGCGTAGGCGATCGGCGTCCAGGTCGCGATCGCCTGCTCGAACGCGGCGGCCGCCTGCGCGGCGTCGCCGCGCGCGCGGTGCATCTCGCCGATGTTGTTCAAGCACGTGCCGACGCCCCACGGATTCCCCATGAGCCGGCGCAGCGTGAGGCTCGTCTCGTGCTCGGCGAGCGCCTCGTCCCAGTGGCCCTGCCGCGCGGCGAGCGCGCCGAGGTTGCTGTGGATGTCGGCGATGCCGGCGGTGTCCCCGAGCTTCTCGTACTGGCCCTGGCTCCGCCGGTACATCTCGCCTGCGAGCCGCAGGTCGCCCTCGAGGTAGGCGACGTTGCCGAGCTGCTTGGTGCCCTCGGCGAGGACGTCGACCGCGCCGAGCCGTTCGCCGGCCGCGAGCGCCTGCACCAGCGCGATGCGCGCGCCGTCGTAATCGCCGCGCCGCCAGAGCAGCTGTCCGAGCTGCAGCCCGACGCGGCAGGCCTCGGCGTCGTCCGCGCCGCCGAAGATCGCAAGGCCGCGCTGGTAGCTCGCGCGGGCCTGGTCGTACTCGCCCTTCTTCGCGAGCGCGACGCCCGACAGGCGCTCGAGCCGCGCGATCCGCGCCGGCGCCGGCGTGCCGCGCTCGCGCGACGCGGCCAAGCTCGCGAGCGCGTCGTCGTACCGGCCCATCAGCGTCTGCACGTCGCCGCGTCGCTCGAGCACCGTGCCCGCGTCGTACGGGCCGTCGCCGTCGGCGGCGCGCTCGAGCGCGGACGCGTACAGGCCCAGGGCCTCCTCGTTCGCGAACAGGCTCTTCGCGCGGTCGGCGGCGCGCATCAGCCAGGGGAGCGCACGCACCGGCTCGTCGCCGCGCTCGTAGTGGTACGCGAGCAGATCGATGAACTCGTCGAGCCGGTCGGAGAACAACGTCTCGATCGCCCGGCCGACCGCCGTATGGGTGCGCCGGCGTACGGACATCAGCTGCACCTGGTACGCGACGTCACGGATGAGCGCTTGCCGGAACGCGTACGTGAGCTCGGGGGTCGTCGCGCGCGCGACGACGAACTGCTCGGATTCGAGGATGCCGAGCCCTTCGCTCACCGAGCCCTCCGGCAGCAGCTGCGCGAGCACGCGGTACCAGAACGTCCGCCCGATGACCGCCGCAGGGCGCACCACGCGCGTGGCGGGCTCCGAGAGGCGGTCGAGACGGGCCTCGAGGACCTCGGTGATCGTTGCCGGCAGGCGCTCGGCCGCCTTCGCGTCCGCCCCGATCCGGCCGGCCCGCTCGACGAGGCTCCCCGCGCTCTGGAGCTCGCGGACGACCTCCTCGATGAAGAACGGGTTCCCGCCCGTCCGCGCGAGCACGCTGTCGGCGAGCGCCGGCTCGACCGGCATCTGGACCACGGCTTCGATGAGCTCGCGGCCACCCGCGTCGTCGAACGGCGCGAGCTCGATGCACTGCGCCTCCCAGCGTGGGGACCACCCGGTGCGGCTCGTGGTGAGCAGGAGGCAGGGAAGGGTCGCGGTGTCGCCGACCAGCTCCTCGAGCACGCGGAGGCTCGCGTCATCGCCCCAGTGCAGATCCTCCGCCGCGAGGAGGAACGGCGCGCGTGCCGCCGCGCGCTGCAGGACCGATCGCAGGAATCCGACGAGGAGCGCGCGCTTGCGCTCGGGATCGACCGCGCTCCGCTCCGGGTAGCCGATGATCTCGAGCACGACGGCCGCGACCGTCGGATCGACCGCGGCCGCGTACCGCTTGAGTCCCTCCTGCAGGGCGGCGCTCGCCGCGGTCTCGTCATCCGCGGCGTGGATGCCGAACGCGCCGCGGATGAAGTCCGCGATGAGCGCATAGGGTGTCGCCTGCTCGTACGACGCGCACCGCGCGGTCATCCGGTCGACCTGCGGCGGGAGCGCGTTGCGGAACTCCGCGATGAGCCGTGACTTCCCGACGCCGGGCTCGCCGACGATCGAGATGACCGACCCCCGGCCGGCGCGCGCGCGACCCAGCGCGTCGCCGAGGACCGCGAGCTCCTCCGCGCGGCCCACGAACCGCGTCGCGTCGGGCTCGATCGTCGTGTCGAGCTCGCGGACGACGCGGTACGTGACGACCGGCTCGGTCTTGCCCTTGAGGACGATCGGGTCGCGCCGCTCGAACTCGAAGCGGTGCATCGCGAGCCGGCGCGTCGTCTCGCTCACCAGGACCTGGCCGAGCGGCGCCGCGGACTCGAGGCGCTGGGCCGTGTTCACCGCGTCGCCGACGACCGTGTATGCGCGCTGCACGTCGCCGGCGAGCAGTCCCGCGACGACCTCGCCGGTGTTCACGCCGATGCGCAGCGAGAGCCGCACGCCGTACGTGCGATCGAGGTCGTCGTTGAGCCGCACGATCGACGCCTGCATCGCGAGCGCGGCGTGGACCGCGCGCTCGGCGTCGTCCTCGTGCGAGATCGGCGCGCCGAAGACGGCCATGACCGCGTCGCCGATGTACTTGTCGATGGTCCCTTCGTAGCGCTGGATCTGCCGCGCGAGCGCGCCGAAGTAGCTGCCGAGGATGCCGCGCAGCTCCTCGGGGTCGAGCTTCTCCGCGAGCGGGGTCGAGCCGGAGAGATCGGCGAAGACGATCGTGACGACCTTGCGCTGCTCGAGGAGCGCGTCGGCGGTCTCGGCCGTGACCTGCAGCGACGCGCTCGTGGTCGCGCTGCGGGCCGCCTGCGCCGCCGCGATCGGCGTTCCGCAGGTCGGGCAGAACCGGTCCTTCGCGCGGATCGTCCCGCCGCAGGTCGCGCAGGTGGCCTTCGTCTTGGTCGCCCGCTCCGCCATCCGCGCTACAGGGTATCGGCGGGGCCGTGGCCTGCGAGCACGCGGCCTGCAACGGCAGGTGGGATCGGAGGTGCGTTACATGCCACAGACCGCATGGAGCCCGAAGCGCGAGCGCCAGTACGAGCACATCAAGGAGAACGAGAAGGAGCGCGGCCGGCCCGAAAAGACGGCGGAGCGGATCGCCGCCGCGACGGTGAATCGCACCCGCACCGCGAAGGGCGAGACGAGAGCACAGAAGGCCGCGAAGACCGCGCGGTCGCGCTCTTAGCCGATGCCGTTCAAGAGCAAGGCCCAGCGGCGGAAGTTCGCGGAGCTCCTGGTCGACGGCAAGATCACGGACGAGCAGTACGAGGAGTGGAACCGCTCGACGGGGAAGAAGGAGCTGCCCGAGCGCATCCATCCGACGCCCGGCGCGAAGAAGAAGACCACGCCGCGGACGAAGACCACCCGGAAGAAGACGACCGCACGCAAGCGGACGACGAAGAAGGCTTAGGCGCTACGCCGGGCGGATCTTCCGCGGAGTGGCCGGCGGCGGCTGCGGCAGGAATGCGGCCTCGGGCTCGTCTCGGAGGAGCGGCCGGAGCTCGGTGAAGAGGCTCGGCACGACGCGCTTCGCGATCGTCCAGGCGGCTTCGTCGTCGCCGGCGTCCGCGATGAGGTCCGTCCACTTGACGTCGGTGCGGTCGCGCAGCGCCGCGCTGAGATCGGCCGCGGCCGCGCGCGTCGCCGCGATGCTGTCGCGCAGCCGCTTCTGGTCCGCGGCGCCGTCGAGCACCTGCTTTTTCGGGAAGCGGCTCAGTGCGTAGGCGACCTGCGCGGCCTGCAGGAGCTTGAGGACGGCGGCGCGATCCCGGGACGAGAGGTCAGGCATCCGTGATCACATGTAGACGCTCACGCCGCGTATGCGGCCGACGGTTCGAGGAGACGTTGCTGCTCGATCGCGTGCACGTCGTACGTGAGCGGGAGACGGGGCTCGAACCCGCGACCTACTACTTGGAGGGCAGTCGCTCTTCCAAACTGAGCTACTCCCGCGCTCGCCTGCCGCCGCTCGAAGCTCCGGTCGCGATGGCAGTTGGGGCAAACGATATCGCACTTCTGGGCTTCTTCGAGGATCTTCGCGGTTGATCGGCACCATGAGCTGGCCACGTTGAATTTCTTTTGCGCAGGATCGCGGTGGTCGAACTGCATGATGTACGGCGGGAAGAGGCGGCCGCAGTCGTGGCACGGCCGGGTGCGCAGTTGCAAGAGGAAGTCCCGTACAGGTACGGAGCGCCGACGTCTCGACATCGCCCGACGAGTGTTCGTCAATTGACCCGCTGCGCGCTTTCGCGCCCAGCGCTCCGCCTGCTGTGCATAGGTCCGGATCGCGTGGCAGTTTGCGCACACGACGTCGCACTTCTCGATCTCGCGCGCCAAGGCCGCGCGTGACTTGAGCAGTGCTTCGGCCCATGTCAAGCCGAATGACTTGGTGGCGGGATCCCGGTGATCGAAGTCCATTTGGTGAGGCTTGAACGAATGGCCACAGTCCTTGCACGGCACGCGACGGAGGTCACGTAGGTAGGCGATCGTCGCGTGCTGCCGCGTAAGGACGCGATCGATCTCCCGTTGTCGATTACGTCGGTAGTAGCTGACGTTGTAGGGGCGCTGGTCGCGTCTGCTCGCCATCGCCCCACCATGAACACCCGTTCGAGTCGTGTCAATAGGACCGCGACCTACACGACGCTCCAGGTGATCGGTCGTCCGTCGACCGCGCGGACCCGGCCCCGCAGCTCCAGGTAGCGCAGGTGCGCGAGCGTCTCCGCGAGCGCGAACCGCTCCTCATGCGCTGACCGCAACACCGGGAACAACACCCGGCAGATCGCGTACGCGCTGCGCGGTGCGCCGGCCGCGGCCTCGAGCGTCGCGTCGAGCCGATCCGCATGATGGGCGAGGATCTCGTCGACCCGGCCCGCGCAGTCGTCGAACGGCTCGCCGTGCGCAGGCAGCACGCGCTTCACCCCGAGCGTCTTCATCTTCTCGAGCGCGCCGAGGAAATCGCCGAGCGGATCGGGCCGCCCATCGGGGTACACGCCGACGTTCGATGTGATCCGCGGCAGGACGTGGTCGCCCGCGATGAGCGTGCCGCTCGACTCCTCGAACAGCACCGCGTGGTGGTCGGTGTGGCCCGGCGTCCAGATGACCGTGAGCGCGCGGCCGCCGAGATCGAGGACCTCGCCGTCGGCGACCGCGCCGATCGGCTCGAAGGGATCGACCCGCTCGGCCATCGCGACCCACGCCGCGCGCATCCCTTCGTCGACGTCGCGCGGCATGCCGTGCCGATCGAACAGCGCGTAGGTCTGGTCGATGAGCCGGTGATCCGCGCTCCACGTCGCACGCGCGCGGAGGATCTCGGGCCCGTGCATCAGGAGCCGCGCGCCGCCGTGGCGGATCGTCCCGGCCATCCCGAGGTGATCGGGATGGAGATGGGTGATGAACGCGGTGCCGATGTCGGCCAGCGCGGCGCCCGCATCCGCGAGCCCGGCACGCAGCGCCGCCTCGGCCTCCGGCGTGTGCATGCCGCTGTCGACGAGCGACCAGCCGCGGTCGCCCTCGATCAGGTACACGTTCACCGCCCGAAGCGCGAGCGGGAGAGGGAGCACGATGCGCCGGACGCCCGGCGCGACGTGCTGATCGGACGTCACCACCCGTAGAATGGCGGGACTCCGGCCCGTTCGTCTAGCGGCCCAGGACACTGCCCTCTCAAGGCAGAGACCACCGGTTCGAATCCGGTACGGGCTACACGCTTCGCCGCCGCCGCCTCGATTTGCGGCGCAAGGCTCGCACCGCAGCCGCGAGCGGGGCGAGATCGCGCTCGACGACCTTGTCGATCTCGTCCATGTCGATCCGGACGTATTCGTGCGTCAGCAGGTCTCTCAGTCCGGCGATCTGCTTCCACGGGATCTCCGGACGTCGCGCTCTCGTCTCATCGGCGAGGCCCTTCACCGCCTCACCCACGATCACGAGGTTGTAGAGGATCGCGTCCCGCTTGAGGTCGCTTGGGGCACGGCGACGCAGATGGGCGTGGATGGCCGCGATCGCCTCGGCGAGGTCCTCGATGCGCTCCCGGTCGCCGCGTTTCACAACGGCCGAGCATCTCGGATGGCTCCGGCCCGCACCCGTCGCTTCAGGAGGCGTTCCGTCACGGCGTCCACCTTGACCCCGAGGATCGTCTCGGCCTCCTGCTGGAAACCGATGAGATCGATGAGCGTTCGCCCGGGCTCGAGGTCCACCAGCAGGTCGATGTCGCTCCCTTCGGTCGCCTCATCTCGCGCCACGGAGCCGAAGACGCGGACATCGCGTAGACCGTGTCGGACCGCCGCCTGACGGAGGCGCTGCCGCGCGTTGAGCACCGCGCCGAGGCGCTGCGTGCGTCGATCTTCGCGCGAGCGCGGTCCCGATGCGCTGTTCCCGAGCACGACCCGACCGCCGCACGCGGCGAGGAGCCGCTCGAGCGTGGGCAGGCTGGGGATCGTGACGCCCGACTCATAGCGCGCAACCGCCGACTGCGAGGTCTTGGCCCGCGTGGCAAGGCCTGCCTGCGAGAGCGCTGCCCGCTTCCTGGCGTCACGGAGGAGACGACTCACGCGCATCCCGACGATGATACTCGAATAGGTATAACGCCCTCCGCTCTGTGCGGCTTCTGGATGGCGCGCGGCGTACGGGCCTGCCACCTCGATCCGGACGTATTCGTGTGTCACCAGGTCTCGCGGCCCCGCGATCTGCTACCACGGACCTCCTACCGGAACGTGAATCGTGCCGCCGATGCCTCGAACCTCTTCACGTCGAAGGCGATGAGCTTCTCGGGGCCGTGCGCGGAAGACGTGGCCCTTCTCGTATTGCTCAGCCGCGGGCGATCCCGCTCCGGTGTCCGCACGGCGCCATGCTACCGACGCCCACGGGCATGACGGACCTCGGGATGACGGTTCCGTCACCCATGACGGTCCGGTCATGCGGTTCGCGGGCCGACGGACAACTGTTCGCTTACTGCGCGAGCCACGCTGCGCGCGAAAAGGAAAGACCATGAACAGATCTCTGCTGCTCGTAGGTGCGTTCGCGCTCGTCTTGATCCTCGCGATCGGCGCGATGGTCGGAACCGCGACCGCCGCCGGCCCGACGGTCGGGCTCGGGACCGCCTCGAGCTTCGCGGTACTCGCCGGCTCGGGCGTCACGAACACCGGATCGACCGTGATCAACGGCGACGTCGGATCGTTCGGCTCCGCCACGACGATCGGGGGATTCCCGCCCGGATTGATCAATGGCACCAACCACGGCGGCGATGCGGTCACCCAGGGCGCGAAGACCGATCTGGTCACCGCATACGGCGACGCGGCCGGTCGGGGTCCGGCCAGCACGATCGGCACGGAGCTCGGCGGATCCACTCTGCTGCCGGGCGTCTACACCTCCGCAGCCGGCACGTTCGGGATCACCGGCAATGTGATCCTCAACGGGGCAGGCGATCCGAACGCGGTCTTCATCTTCCAGATGGCCTCGACGCTGACCACCGCGACGAACAGCAGTGTCGCGCTCATCAACGGCGCCAGCTCGTGCAACGTCTTCTGGAAGGTCGGTAGCTCGGCCACCCTCGGCGGTGGCACGACCTTCCGGGGCAACATCCTCGCGCTCACCTCGATCACGCTCGTCACCGGCGCGAAGATCACGGGCCGGGCGCTCGCTCGGAATGGCGCCGTGACGCTCGACACGAACGTCATCACGACGGAAACCTGCATCCCGGTCCCGCCGTTCGTGCCGGAGGGCCCAAGCGTCACCGCTTCGCCGACCCCCACGCCGACCGCGTCACCGACCGCGTCACCGACCGCGTCACCCACGGCCATCCCGGTCGCCACCGCGACCCCCACGCCCCTCGCCGCGCCGACGGCCCCTCCATCTCCACCGAGCGCCGTCCTGCCCGTTCGGACCCTTCCCTCCACGAGCACGCTCGAGCCGACCGCTCCGATCGCGCTGATCGGGATCCTTCTCGCCGCTGCCGCTGTGCTGATCATCCGCTCGCGGAGGGCTCCACCGACGGTGCGCTGACCCTGCCCTCGAGGATCGCGCGGCCACCCCCGGCCGCGCGATCCAGCGCGCGGCGCCATGACGGTGCGGTCATGCGGGACCACGGCGAGACCGTGACTGTCTTCACCATGTGCGACAGCGACCCGATCAAGTCCCTGGTGCTCGAAGAATTCAGGCTCCACGACGCGGCGTCCGGCCGCGAAGCGGCGGAGATCGTCGCACGCTTCTCCACCGGGGAGGAGCCGATCGTTCCCCTCCTCACGAGCATCGACGACCGCCGCGACGTGGCGACGGTGCGGGCGTTGCACGGTGACACACACCCCGACCCCGCGGAGCGCGCGGCGCTCGATCCGCTCGTCGCGAGCTGGCAGGTGGTCAAGCGCTACAGCCCGCGGATCACCGAACGCTCCGAGGGCCCGCCGTCGGCCTACCGCCTTGCGGTGACGGAGTCCGGGATCAACGACGCCGCCGAGGCGCACGCCGGGACCCGCACGGTCGACGCGGACGGCGGACCGGTCCCGATCGCGCTCCTCTGGATCGGCATGCCCGCGGGCTCGGCCGGCCTGCTCGTGCTGCTGGGCACCGCCGAGGCCGGCGGCGCGGCCACGCCGGATCCGCATGGCTGGCCGTTGCCTCTGAGCGCCCGGCTGGGCGTCCGGATCTACGACGCGCAGGGATAAACATTTCCGATGGCCAAGATCCGCGCCGCGGGGAACAGCGGGCGGGGCGCCGAACGGGCCGTCCGGGTGCTCTCCGCGATCGCCGACCTCGCGCTCACGAACACGATCGACCTCACGCTCCGGCATGGCAACTACGCCAGGCGCTCGGTCAGCAGCGTCGCCGACGCCCGGACCGCGATCGCCGATTGGCGCCCGGACCTCATCCTTGTGGACATCGATCTCGAGGCGGGCGCCGCGATCCAGCTCATCGACGAGGCGCGCGCGGACCGCCCGATCGGCGTGATCGCGCTCACGCGCCGCAGCGATCTGCGCGGCAAGCTCGACGCGTTCGAGCGCGGCGCCGACGATTACATCGGGGTGCCGTTCGTTCCCGACGACCTCGTCGCGCGGACGCGCGCGGTGATCCGCCGCACCCACGGCACCGCCGGAGAGCTGGTGCCGCGGCTGCGGATCGGCGACCTCGAGATCGACGTCCTCAACCGCAAGGTTCTGGCAGGCGACCACGAGCTGCACCTCACCTCGCTCGAGCAGGCCCTCCTGTATCTCCTGGCGGCAAACGCGGGGAGCGTGCTCACGCGCGAGCAGATCCTCGATGCGCTCTGGGGGACGGACTTCGTGATCGAGAGCAACGTCGTCGACCGGCACGTCAGGGCGCTTCGCGCGAAGCTCCAGAACGATTGGCACAAGCCGCGGTACATCGAGACCGTGTCGGGGGCCGGATACCGGTTCGTGCCGGACCGGGACGACGCCCCGCCGGCGTAGAAACGGCCTGGATCCGGTCGATCCGGCGTCGGCCGGCGCGTCACGGAACCGTCATGACAGAGCGAGCGCCGGCCGGCAGCCTGAGCGCCGGTGGATGCGCACAACGCACTTCTGGTGGAGGACGACCCCCAGCTGTCCGTGGTCGTCGGCACCGTGCTGACGCCGGCCGGCTACCGCCCGATCGTCATCGCCACACACGACCTCATCCCCGCGGCCCTCGAGCGATGGGGGCCACGCTGCGTGATCATGGACGGGGAGCTCAACACGAGCGGCCAGAACCGCAGCTGGGACGACGCCGCCGCCATCCGGCGCGACCATCCCGGGATCCCGGTCATCATGATGACCGCCGATAGCGCGGCGCTCGCCGAGGCGCAGGCCCGGCAGTTCCGGTGCCGGCAGCGTGTTCGCCCTGCCACGTTCCATCGCCTAACGGGTACGTAGCCTCCTGCCGCCGATTTGCTCCGGCTGCTCCGCCTGCTCTCCGTCGCACGCTCTTCCTGCCGGGCACGAACTCGCTATTGCCCAATTGCAGAACTCCTGAATAACATATCCAACGATGAACCAGCCCCTGCACCGCTTCAAGGCCGAGCTCTTCAAGGCGCTCGGTCATCCGCTGCGGATCGGGATCCTCGAGCTCCTTCGCGGCCGGGAGGCGAGCGTGCGAGATCTCCTCCGCGAGCTTGATGCGGAGCCGCCTGCCGTGTCGCAGCAGCTGGGGATCCTGCGGGCCCGCGGGATCGTCGAGGGCCGCCGGGCCGACGGCACCGTGTACTACCGCATCAAGGACCCGCTGATCTCCCGGCTCCTCGACGTCGGACGGCAGGTCTTCGGCAAACAGGTTGTCGACATGCGGTCCATCCTCGCGGCGCAACAGCGCGAGGATCGGGCGGCTGGCCGCCGCCGCGCGAAGTGACGGCGAGCGAGGCGCTCACGGGGTTCACCTTGAGCTGGCGGGTCGACGGCCTCGGGCTGTTCTTCGCCGTCCTCGTCCTCGCGATCGCGGCCCCGGTGACGCTGTACGCGATCGGGCACCGGCGACACGAGCGGGTCGGCTTCCCGGGCGGCGGCTTCCTGCACGGGCTCTTCGTGCTCGCGATGATCGGTGTCGCTCTCGCCGGGGACGCCTTCACCTTCCTGATCGCGTGGGAGACGATGTCCCTCGCGTCGTTCGGTCTCGTCCTTGCCGACCATCGCCGGCCCGAGGTACGGCGGGCCGCCTGGATCTACCTCGTGATGACGCATACGGCGACTGCCTGCATCACCGCGGCATTCCTCCTTCTCGCGAACAGCGCCGGCTCGCTCGAGTTCGCCGCGTGGACCGCTGCGGCGCCGGCGCTCGACGCCCGCGTCGCGGGTCTCGTCTTCGGGCTCGGCCTCATCGGGTTCGGCACGAAGGCCGGCGCGATCCCGTTGCACATCTGGCTGCCCCGCGCGCATCCGGTCGCGGCCTCGGCCATCTCCGCGCTCATGTCCGGGGTCATGATCAAGCTCGGCATCTACGGCCTCCTTCGGCTCGGCTTCGACTGGCTCGCGCCGGGTCCGCTCTGGTGGGGCGCCCTGGTCATCGTGATCGGCGCGGTCAGCGCGATCCTGGGCGTGCTCTACGCCCTGATGCAGCACGATCTGAAGCGCCTGCTCGCGTATCACAGCGTCGAGAACATCGGCATCATCCTGCTGGGCGCCGGCGTCGCGCTCGGCGCGCGCGCCACCCGCGCCGACGCCCTCGTCGCGCTCGGCCTGAGCGCGGCGCTGTTCCACGTGGTCAACCACGCTGTCTTCAAGGCGCTCCTGTTCCTCGGGGCAGGCGCGATCGATGGGGCGGTCGGATCGCGCGAGCTCGGGCGGCTCGGCGGACTCGTGCACCGGATGCCGGCGACCGCGCTCTGCTTCTTTGTCGGGAGCGCCGCCATCTCGGCGCTCCCGCCGCTGAACGGCTTCGCCAGCGAGTGGCTGACGTTCCAGGCCCTCCTCGGACTCGGTCGCGGGCTCGCGCCATCGGCGGTCGCGCTGTTCCCGCTGCTGGCAGGCGGAGCGCTCGCACTGACCGGAGCGCTCGCCGTCGCGTGCTTCGTGAAGGCGTTCGGGATCAGCTTCCTTGGCCTGCCGCGCAGCGACGCGTCCGCGGGCGCCCGCGAGGTCGGCCCGCTCGAGGTCACCGCCATGGTCGTGCTCGCGCTCGCGTGCGTGGGCCTCGGTCTTGCGGCCGGACCGGTGACCCGCGTCATCGCGTCGGTCCTTCCGCAGGGAACGGCGGGCGGGACGCTCGGGATCCTCGGCGGAGCCGGCACGCCGATCGCGGCGCGACTGTTCGTCCCCGGTATCTCCGTCGCGCTCGCCGGGCTTGCCGTCGTGACGCTCGGCGCGGTCCGGCTGCTCGGGCCCGTGGGGTCGCGCCGCGAGCCGACGTGGGCCTCGGGCGGACTGATCCGTGGGAACAACCAGTACAGCGCCCTCGCGTTCGCGAAGCCCCTACGGCTCATGTTCCGCGACATCGTCCGGCCGATCCGCGAGATCGAGGTCGTCCATCACGGCGAGAGCCGGTTCGTCGCGTCCGTCCATTACCGCTCGCACATCGCCCCGGTCTTCGAGCGATACCTCTACGGCGCGCTCACTGGGTCGCTGGTGCGCGCGTCGCACGTGATCCGCCGCGCGCAGAACGGATCGCTGCAGACCTACCTCGCCTATGTCTTCGTGGCGCTCATCGTTGCCCTCGTGCTGGCTCAGTGACCGATCTCGTCGCCACGGTCGGACAGTCGCTGCTCCAGCTCGCTCTGCTCGTCGCGCTCGCGCCGGCGCTGAGCGGGCTCGTCAAAACGACGAAGGCGTGGCTGCAGGGTCGGACCGGTCCGCCGCTGTGGCAGCCGTACGCCGATCTCGTGAAGCTCCTTCGCAAGGACATGGTCGTGCCCGAGCACGCGTCGTGGGTGTTCCGCTGGGCGCCGGCCGCGAGCGCGGCTGCGATCTCGGTCGCGGCGCTGCTCGTACCCGCGGCGGGGCGGGCCGCGCCGCTCTCGCTCTGGGGTGACGCGATCGCGTTCGTCGGTCTGTTCGCGCTCGCGCGGTTCGTCCTCGCGCTCGCCGCGCTGGACACCGCGAGCGCCTTCGGTGGCATCGGCGCATCGCGCGAGGTCGCGGTCGCCGCGCTCGCGGAGCCGGCCCTGCTGCTCGGGCTCTTCGCGGTGGCGATGCGGACCGGGACCACCGACCTGAGCGCGATGAGCGACTGGATCGCGACCCACGGGAGCGCCGCCATCGCGCCGAGCCAGATCCTCGCGTTCGTCGCGCTCGCCATCGTGGTCATCACGGAGACCGGTCGCGTGCCCGTGGACAATCCGGACACGCACCTGGAGCTGACGATGCTGCACGAGGGCATGCTCCTCGAGTATTCGGGACGCGCGCTCGGCATCGTCCTCTGGTCGACGCAGCTGAAGCAGATCGCGCTGTTCGCCCTGCTCGTCGCACTCTTCGCTCCCGGAGCGGCGCCCAGCGGGCCTGCCGAGAGCGCGCTCGCGGTCGCGACCTCCTTCGCGAAGATCGCGGTCCTCGGGCTGGCAGTGGCCCTCGTCGAATCGGCGAACGCGAAGCTGCGGATCCTTCGTCTGCCCGAGCTCCTCGGAACGGCGTCGGCGCTTGCTGCCCTCGCGCTCGTGACGGAGCTGCTCCTCCCGTGATCGGTGCGTCGGATGTCGTCGACGGGCTCGCGCTCGCCCTGTTGTCGTGTGCCATCGCGAGCGTCGCCATCCGCGGGCTGGTCACCGAAGTGTGGCTGCTCGTGGCGCAGTCCACGCTGCTCGCGACCATCGCGGCGACGATGGCCGTCGCGACGGGCGCGCAGCACATGTGGCTCGTCGCCGGCCTCACGATCGCGGTCCGTGCCGCGATCGCCCCGCTACTGCTGTTCGCGATCCTGCGGCGCGTGCACCTCCGGCGGGAGGCGGATCCGGTCCTGCCTGCGCGCACCGCGCTGCTCGGCGCGCTCGGCCTGATCGTGCTCGCGTTCGTCGCCGGCGGTCGCCTGGACCTCATGGCGGCGTTCCCGTCCCGGAATGCGCTTCCAGTCGGCCTGTCGCTGACGCTCCTCGGGCTCCTCCTCATGTGCACTCGGAGGAAGGCGATCTCGCAGCTCATCGGCCTGATCACGATCGAGAACGGCATCTTCCTCGCCGGCCTCGCCGCGACGCTCGGGCTTCCGTTGTTCGTGGAGTTCGGTGTGTTCTTCGATCTCCTCGTCGCCGTGTCCGTCCTCGCGGTCCTCACCTTCCGCATCAACGAGCACTTCGACACCGTGAACACCGACACCCTGCGCGAGCTGCGCGGATGATCCTTGTCGCCGCCGTCCTCGGGCTGCCGCTGCTCACCGCGCTCGCCTGCGCGATCGCGCCGCGCTGGTCGCCGCGGGCCGGCGTCGCCGGATCGGTGCTCGCGCTCGCCGCCGCGCTCGGCCTCGCGGCGGAGGGATTCAGCGAGCCGCCACGGCGGGGCCTCGACGGCGCGCTCTACCTCGACGCGCTGTCGGCGCTGATCGTGGCCATCGTCGCGCTCGTGGCCGCACTCGCGACGATCGGATCGGCGTCGTACCTCCGGAACGAGGTCGCGCAGGGCCACCTGCGTCCTGAGCGCGTCCACTGGTTCCATATCTGGTTCCAGCTGTCGGTGCTCGCGATGCTCGCGGTGCCGCTGCTCAACAACGTCGGCGCGATGTGGGTCGCGATCGAAGGCACGACGCTCACCACCGCGCTCCTCGTCGCGTTCCTCGGGCGCGGGCGTGACCTCGAGGCGGCCTGGAAATACCTGATGCTCTGCACGGTCGGCATCGCGTTCGCGCTGTTCGGCGTCGTCCTGACGTTCTACGCCGCGAGCCATGGCACCGATCCCGGATCGGGGCTGGAGTGGGATCGCCTGCGGGCGGGCGCCGCGGCGCTCGACCCGCGCCTCATGCGGCTGGCGTTCGTCCTCGTCCTCGTCGGGTTCGGAACGAAGGCGGGCCTCGCGCCGATGCACACCTGGCTCCCCGACGCGCACGGCCAAGGCCCGACGCCGGTGAGCGCGCTGCTGTCGGGCGCGCTCCTCCCGTGCGCGCTCTATGGCGTCCTGCGGTTCCACCTGCTCGCCGCCGGAGCGGTCGGAACCACGTTCTCGTCCGATCTCCTGATCGGCATCGGCGTCCTGTCGATGCTCGTCGCGGTGCCGTTCGTGCTCGTGCAGCACGATCTCAAGCGCCTGCTCGCGTACTCGTCGGTCGAGCACATGGGGATCGTCGCGCTCGCGGTCGGCATCGGGAGCCCGCTCGCGCTGTTCGCCGCCGCGTTCCACCTGTTCAACCACGCGCTCGGGAAGTCCGCGCTGTTCTTCGCTGCGGGCGCCATCGGGCAGCGCTACGGCACGCTCCGCCTGGCGCGCCTGCGTGGCGCGATCGACGTGGCGCGCGCCCCCGCGCTCGGGCTTGTGCTCGCGACCCTGGCGATCAGCGGCCTCCCGCCGTTCGGCACATTCGCCAGCGAGCTCGGCATCGCGCGCGCGGGACTCGCCGGACGTCCGGCCGCGATCGCCGGCGTCGCCGCCCTGTTCGTAGCGACGGTGCTCGTGTTCGGCGGGATGCTGTTCCACGTCCTCCAGGTCGTCCTGCGCGACCCGCCGCGGAACACACGGCCGACGAGCTCCGGGCCCGTGTGGCTGCTGTTCGGCGCGCCGGTCGCGGTGCTGCTGTTCGTCGGCGTGTGGCTGCCGCCCGTGCTGAGCGGACCGTTCGCCGCGGTCGCGCGGGTGCTCGAGGTCATGGCACCGTGATGGAGACGTGGGTCCGGCCGGATGAGCTCCGTGCGAGCTGCGCTTCGGTCGCGGCCCGCGGCGCGCGGCTCGTCGTGATGACCGGGACCGACGAGCGGCGGCTCGGGCGAGGCTTCGGCCTGTACTACGCGTTCGCGCTCCCATCCGGAGCGCTCGAGACGGTCTGCGCGATGCTCGACGTGGCGCAGCCATCGTTCCCGTCCGTGACCCCGGCCGTCCCGGCGGCGCACTGGTACGAGCGCGAGGCGAAGGACCTCTTCGGCATCGACCCGCAGGGGCATCCGGACCCGCGCCGGCTCGTGCTGCATCCGGACTGGCCGCATGGGGTGCACCCCCTGCGCAAGGACTTCGACGCGCGCACCGTGCCCGCACGGATCGAGCACGACGACACGGTGCTGACCGGTGTGCGGGGCGAGGGTGTCATGGAGATCCCGGTCGGCCCGATCCACGCCGGGATCATCGAGCCGGGACACTTCCGCTTCGGCGGGGTGGGGGAGCTTGTGCTCGATCTGGAGGCCCGGCTGTTCTACACCCATCGCGGGATCGAGAAGGGCGCCGAGGGCCGTGCGCTCGAAGACGTCCTGGTGCTCGCGGAGCGGATCTGCGCCGTCTGCTCGGTGTCCCACGCCGTGGCGTTCTGCCAGGCAGTCGAGCTGCTCGCCGGCGTGGATCCGAGCCGGCGGGCGCTGCTCGTGCGCAGCGTGTTCCTCGAGCTGGAGCGCCTCTACAACCACGTCGGAGATATCGCGAACCTCTGCGCGGGCGCGTCGCTCCAGCTCGGGGTCTACCAGGGCGGCGTGTTGAAGGAGCGCCTGCAGGAGCTGAACGTCGCCGTCGCGGGACATCGCTATCTCTTCGGCGTGGCCGCACCGGGCGGCGTGCGGCGCGACATCGATCGCGTGGGGGCATCGACGATCGCCCGGATCATCGGCGAGGTCGAGCCGGAGCTGCGGTCGTTCGTCGATGCGCTCCTTGACAGTGAGTCGTTCGTGGAGCGGCTGGCCGGCGCCGGCGTCCTCCGCCGCGACCTCGCCGAGACCCTGGGCGCGGTCGGCGTCACCGCTCGCGCGAGCGGCGTCGCGCGCGATGTGCGCGCTGACGCTCCATATGCGGCGTACGCACGGGGCGCGGTGCGACCGGTGACGCGGTCCGAAGGCGACGTGCGCGCCCGGATGCTCGTGCGCGTCGACGAGGCGTTCGCGTCGCTCGCGCTCGTGCGCGCGTTCCTCGCCGAGCTCGCGGATACCGCGCCGAGCGAGCTCGCAGTCGCGGTCGGGCCGCTGCCGGCGGAGCGGCGGGCGATGAGCGCGGTCGAGTCGCCTCGGGGCGAGGACGTGACCTGGGTCATGACCGGCGCGAACGGTGAGATCTACCGGTATCGGGTCCGCTCCGCGTCGTACAACTGGGCCGTCGTCCCGTTCGCCGTCGCCGGCAACCTGCTGCCGGACTTCCCGCTGATCAACAAGAGCTTCGAGCTCTGCTACGCGTGCCTGGACCGGTGACCGGCTGATGTTCGGCCTGCTGCGGCGTCGCATCGGCCGCGCTCGCGCGACCTCGCCCTGGCCAAAGATCCCGCTGATCCAGGTCGACCGAGGCCTGCCGGTGTGGGACGAGCGGCGCTGCGACCTCAACGGCGCCTGCGCGCTGTCCTGCCCGACCGGCGCCATCACCGTCGGGACCGCGTTCGTCCTGGATCGCGCGGCCTGCATCTCGTGCGGCCGGTGCATCGCGGCGTGTGGCCCGGGAGCGCTCGCGGCCGGGATCGCCTTCGCCGAGCCGGGCCGCTCACGCGATCAGCTCCTGGTGCCTCGACCGGCGCAGCCCGATCCGGGCCGCGAGCTCTCGGACCGCGCCCGCCACGTGCTCGGGCGTTCGCTCCACGTCCGGCACCTGGATGCCGGTTCG
The DNA here is from genome assembly GCA_035935465.1 of Candidatus Limnocylindria bacterium. GTDB lineage: Bacteria > Chloroflexota > Limnocylindria > P2-11E > P2-11E > UBA4735. The sequence goes on from DASYXA010000135.1 coordinate 32,243, forward strand.
TGCAACGGCTGCGACTGGGAGATCAACGCGACGACGAACGCGGTGCACGATCTCCAGCGCTTCGGTATCGACTTCGTCGCGTCCCCCCGTCACGCCGACGTGCTGCTGGTCACCGGGACGATGACCCGCAACCTCGAGCTCGCGGCCCGCCGCACATACGACGCGATGCCGGGGCCGAAGGTCGTCGTCGCCGTCGGCGCGTGCGCGTCGAGCGGGGCGCCGTTCGAGCCGGGGTACGCGTCCGGTGCCGGAGCCGCGAGCGCGCTGCCGGTCGACGTGTTCATCCCCGGATGCCCTCCACGTCCCGAGGCGATCATCGAGGGGCTGCTGCTCGCGGTCGGGCGGTTCGCGGCGCGCCGCTAGCCTGCGGCTAGATGCCCGCACCACGTCGATTCCGCTTCACCGTCCAGGCGGGCACGCCGCCGGCCGGCCTGGACTGGGCCGCGTTCGCGCGCCGGCTCGAGGCGATCGGCTACGGCGGCCTCGTCATCGCCGACCACGTCGTCGGCAACGGCCTGTCGCCGTTCCCGGCCCTCGCCGCCGCCGCGGCGGCCACGACGACCCTGCGCGTCGGCACGCTCGTGCTGGACAACGACTTCCGCAATCCGCTGCTCCTCGCGCGCGAGGCCGCCACCGTGGACGTCATCTCGAACGGCCGGCTGGAGCTCGGGATCGGAGCGGGCTGGCACGACCGCGACAACCACAGCCTCGGGATCCCCTACGACCCGCCGCGGGTGCGGGTCGAGCGCCTGGCCGAGGCGGTCCCGCTCCTCAAGCGACTCTGGACCGAGGACGAGGTGACCCACGCCGGCACGCACTACCGCCACGACAAGGCCCACAGCGGCCCGAAGCCGGTGCAGCGGCCGCATCCGCCGGTCCTCATCGCCGGGGGCGGCGACCGGATCCTCGCGCTCGCGGTGAAGGAAGCGGACATCGTCGGCGTGGTCCCGCGCACCCGGCGCGACGGCGCGCCCGACCGCGCGGCGTACTCGTGGGAGACGGCGCTGGACCGCTTCGCGTACGTGCGGCGGCTCCTGTTGAAGTGGGGCGACCGCGACGTCGAGCTCAACACGCTCGTGTTCGGCATGACCGTGACCGACGACCGTCCGGCCGCGATCGCGGACCTCGCGCAGCGGATGGCGGGCGCGCCGGCGGAGATGATCGAGCGCTCGCCGTTCTTCCTCGTCGGTTCGCTGGCCGAGATGCGCGCGCAGCTGCTCCGGGTGCGCGAGGCATTCGGGGTGAGCTACTTCAACGTGCGCGGCGAGCACGTCGAGGCGTTCGCGCCCTTGGCGAAGGAGCTCAGCGCGCTCTAGGGGACTTCGCCTTCCAGTCGGCGGCGCCGGTCAGGAGCTCGCGCGCGCCGGCGGCCAGCGACTTCGACGAACCGCCGGCGCCGAGCATGTCCGCGAGCTCGCTCGCGCTCTCCCGCGCGGCGAGCCGCTCCGCGACGACGTGGGTGCGCCCGCCGCGGACCTCCTTGCGCACCTTCACGTGCGCGTCGGCGTACGCGGCGACCTGCGCGAGGTGGCTCACGCAGAGCACCTGATGCCGGCGCGCGAGCGACCAGAGTGCCCGACCAACGACCTCGCCGAGCC
>DASYXA010000136.1:0-2258 GCA_035935465.1 Candidatus Limnocylindria bacterium
AGCGCGTCATCGCACACGCGAGCGCGGACGCCGAGATCGAGTTGCTCACCGCGCGGCTCGCCGATGCCGCGTGCGCGGCCGGACGTGACCTGTTCGGGCGGCGCGCCGGCCGCGACGTTGCCGGTGCCCGCCGCGTCGCCGCATGGCGCCGCCGGCGGCGCGAGTTGATCGACCTGCGGCGCCGGCTCTCGAGCGAGGATGCCCTGCCGTTCTTCTCCTTCGACGTCCATTTTGGCGGCGTCCTCGCGCAGGGCGGCTTCGACCTCGTGGTCGGCAATCCGCCGTGGGTCCGCGGCGAACGCGTCTCGGCCGGAACTCGCGCGATGCTGGAGCGGCGGTACCGGTCGTTCCGCGCCGCGGCGCCGGGGCGGCGCGGCTTCTCCCATCTGCCCGACCTGTCGGTCGCATTCGTCGAGCGAGCGCTCCAGCTGGCCAGGCCCCGTGGCGTCGTCGGCTTCGTCCTGCCGGCGAAGCTCCTGCGCGCCGGATACGCCGCGCCGCTCAGGACGCTGCTCAGAGACAGCGCGACGATCATTCACATCGAGGACCGCTCGCACGCGGCGGCAAGCGGGTTCGCCGCGACCGTCTTTCCGATGCTGTGCGCGCTGCGGCGTGAACCACCGGACCAGGACGCTCCCGCGACTGTCCTGACGTCCACAGTTGACGGAGAGATCGGCGGCCTGACGACACAGCGCGACCTGCAACTCGACGTCGAGCTGCGCGGCGCTCCGTGGCTCGTGCTGCCGCGCGAGACCGCATGCGTCATCCGTCGCGTGCTCCAGGCCGGCCCGCGGCTGACGTCGCTATTCAAGCCCAGGCTCGGCGTGAAGACCGGTTCCAATGAGACCTTTGTCCGCTCGAATGACCAGGCCGACGAGCTGCCGGTCGTCTGCCGCGTTCCGGCGATCCAGGGACGGGACATCCGGCCGTTCGCCATCGTGCCGTCTGCCTGGTTGCTCGCTGCGCTCGACGATCAGGGCAATCCACTGCGCGATGTCGATCCGGCCGTCGCGGCGTACATCGCCGTTCACCGGGCCTCGCTGGCCCGCCGCGCGGACGCCCGGCGCGGGCCGCCCTGGTCCCTGTTTCGCACCGACCTGCTGCGCTCGCGCTGGCTCGTGATCTGGCGCGACATCGCCGGACGTCTCGAAGCGGCCGCGCTCGAGCGGCGGAGCCGTGCCGACCCGGTGCCCCTCAACACGTGCTATGGCGTCTCGGTTCCCGACGAGTTCGCCGCCTGCTGGCTCAGCGCCTGGCTCAACAGCGCCCCGATGCGCGCGGCAGCGGTCGCGCTCGCGGAGCGGGCGAGCGGAGGCGCGTTTCGCTTCAGCGCGACGGCCGTCGGACAGCTGCCCGTCCCCACTCGCACCGACGGATCACTGGTAAGATCGATCGCGGCGATCGGCGGTGCAGCGAAACGTGGACAGGATTGGAGCCAACATGACCTCGATGCGTACGTCCTGGCTTCGCTCGGGCTCGAGGAGAACGTCGCAGGCGCCCTGGGACGCCTCGACTCGGCTCTGCGCCGAAACGCTGGCCGGGATTGCTGATCCGCTATTCCCCGCGCTCGCATCCGCGCAGGTACGGCCGCCGGAAACGGTCGCGCGCGCGATGCTCGCGGGCCTTCTGGAGCCTGTCGAGTCAGCGCTCACCGCCGAGCCGTTGCCGGATTGGTTGTTGCCGCACCAGGCGGACGCGGTTCTGCGGGCGCGCGGGATACTCGCGCGATTCGGCGGGGTCCTCGTCGCCGATGGCGTCGGTCTCGGCAAGACGTTCATCGGCCTTGCGCTGGCGGCGCTCGAGCGGGCGCGTGGCGGGGGCGCCACGGCGTTCGTTCCGGCGGCGACTGCCCCGGAGTGGCGCGCCGCGGCTTCCTCCGTCGGCGTCTCTCTCGTGGTGCACTCTCATACGACGCTCGCGCGCCGCGTGCCGTCGCTTCCCGACCGTTGCACGCTGCTCGTCGTCGACGAGGCGCATGCGTTCCGCAATCCTCGCACCCTGCGATACGACGCGCTCGCCCGGCTGACGGCCGGCCGCCGCGTGGCACTGCTCTCGGCCACGCCGTTGAACAACTCGCCCGCCGATCTCGAGGCGCTCGTGCACCTGTTCGCCTCGCGCGACCGGTTTCGCGAATTCGGAGTCCCCGACCTCGGCAGCGCCCTGCGTGATTCCGCGTCGTCCGCCGCACTGGCGCTCGGAGCGATCTCGGTGTGTCGCACGCGACGCCTGATCGAGGAGCGGTTCCCCGAGCTCAGGGG
>DASYXA010000137.1:0-4452 GCA_035935465.1 Candidatus Limnocylindria bacterium
CGAGCGTGAAGCGCGGCACCGGGAGGCGGAGCGTGCGCGCACCGGGACCCTTGCCGAGGACGATGTCGAGGTGGAAATCCTCCATCGCGGGATACAGGACCTCCTCGACGATGCGCGGCAACCGGTGCACCTCGTCGACGAACAGGATGCTGCCCGGCTCGAGGTTCGTGAGGATCGCGGCGAGATCGCCGGCCCGCTCCATGGCCGGTCCGCTGGTCACGCGGATCGGCACGCCGAGCTCGTGCGCGATGACGTTCGCGAGGGAGGTCTTGCCAACGCCGGGCGGCCCGTAGAGCGCGACGTGCTCGAGCGGCTCGTTCCGGCCCTTCGCCGCGTCGATGAGGATCCGCAGGTTCGCCTTCACCTTCTCCTGGTTGATGTACTCGTCGTCGGAGAGGCGGCGCGGCCGGAGGGTTGTCTCGAGCGAGTGCTCCTCGTCGCGCGCGACCGGCGCGACCGGCCGCTGCGTCACCGGGCCGCGGCCTCGCGGGCGCGGCGCACGATGTCGACGATCCGGTCCACCGCGACGTCCTGCGGCACGAGCTCCGCCTCCGCCGCGGCTCGCGGCTTGAGCTCGACGCTCTTGTCCTTCAGCGAGCGGCGGCTCACGGTCGCGCGGTACGGGATGCCGATGAGGTCCGCGTCGGCGAACTTCACGCCGGCGGACTCATCCCGGTCGTCGAACAGGACCTGCACGCCCTTCTCCTCGAGCGCCGCGACGAACGCGTCGGCGGTCGCGCGGACGGTCTCGTCGTTCATCGGGAGGCCCACGACGTGGACCTCGTACGGCGAGACCGGGAACGGCCAGATGATCCCCCTGTCGTCGTGGCTCGTCTCGATGATCGTCTGGACCGCGCGGCCGACGCCGATGCCGTACGAGCCACCGAAGAAGAGCTTGCGCGTGCCGTCCAGGGCGAGGTATGTCGCGTTCATCTTCGCCGCGTAGTAGGTCCCGAAGGCGAAGATGTTCCCCACCTCGACGCCGCGCTTGATCCGCAGTGGCGCGCCGCACTTCGGGCAGGCATCGCCTTCGCTGACGTCGTGCAGGTCGACGACCTCCGCGCTGAAGTCGCGGCCGAGCGCGACGTCCTTGAGATGGGCGTCCTTCTTGTTCGCACCGGCGACGTACGCGCGGCCGGCGACGACGCTCAGGTCGACCAAGGTCGGCGCGCCGAGTCCGACCGGTCCGATGTAGCCGGGGACCGAGCCGGCGGCCGCGAAGTCGGCGTCCGGGGCAAAGCGGATCTCCCCGACGCCGAGGCGCTTGCGGAGCTTCGCCTCATTCAGGTTGCGGTCGCCGGGCAGCACGACCGCGACCGGCTTGCCGGCGGCGTCCTTGACGAGCAGCGTCTTCAAGAACGCACTCGCCGGGAGCTTGAGGGACGACTCGAGGGCATCGATGCTCGTGGTGCCGGGCGTCGAGATCTCGGTGCGTTCCGCCGTCGGCGTCTCGGCCGCGCGATCGATCCGCCGCGTCGCCCGTTCGAGATTCGCGCTGTAATCGCCGGTCGGGCAGATGGCGATCCTGTCGTCGCCGACCGCGGTCAGCACCTGGAATTCATGGGCGATGTCTCCACCCATCGCGCCGGTGTCCGACTCGACGCTGATCGCGTCGAGTCCGAGCCGCCGGAACGTCCGCACGTACGCAGCGTGCTGCGCCGCGTACGACTTCTCAAGGCCCGCCTCGTCCATGTCGAACGAGTACGCATCCTTCATCACGAACTCACGTACCCGCAGGAGGCCCGCGCGCGGACGCACCTCGTCCCGGCCCTTCGATTGGAAGTGGTAGACCATCGCCGGCAGCTGGCGGTAGCTCTGGATCTCGTTCGTGGCGTGGAGGTGGATCGCCTCCTCGTGGGTGTAGCTGACCATGAACTCGCGGCCGTTGTGATCCTTCGTCCGGAAGGTGATCGGCTCGAGGAGGTCCCAGCGGCCGGTCGCCTTCCAGAGGTCCGCCGGCGTCAGGACGGGCATCTCCATCTCCTGGGCGCCGATCCGGTCCTGCTCCTCCCGGATGACCTGCTCGACCTTCTTGGCGACCCGGAAGCCCAGGGGCAGCCAGGTGTAGAGCCCGGCGGCGAGGGGCCGGGCGATACCGGCCCGCAGCATGAGCTGGTGGCCCGGCGTCTGAGCGTCCGCGGGAGCGTCTCGCAGGGTCCGGCCGAACATCCGTGACATCCGCATCCGCGAATTGTCACCGAATCGCCGGATGGCACGCTTTGCGCATGGCGCGGTGGGGACCTAGGAGGCGACATGCAGCCCGACCAGCTCACCGCGCAGCTTCTGGCAGAGCTCCTGGGGATCGGCGCGTTCGCGCTCGTGATCCTCTGGCAGCCGAGGCACACCTGCCGGTGGCAGCACTGCCCGCATCACGGCAAGACCGTCCGCGACGAGATCCGCCTGGACCGCGAGCTCCAGGAGCTTCAGGAGCGCCGGGAGCGCCAGGCCGGCCGGGGCGACTCCGACCGCTAGACGGTCGGGCTAGCTGCCCTCGCGGCGGTTGAGCGTCACGAGGTTCGAGCCGGCCGAGTCCATCTTGGAGTTGCCGTCGAACTGCACGCCCTTGTCGACCATGAGCGACGGCGTCGTGATGTCACCCTTGACCTTCGCCGGCTTGTGCAGCTCGACCATCTCGGTGGCCTTGATGTTCCCGGTGACCTCGCCGTTGATGACGACCGATCCGCACGTGATGTCGGCCGTGACCTTGGCGCCCTCGCCGATGATCAGCATGTCGTTCGTGCCGATCTCACCGGTGAACGTCCCGTCGATGCGGACCGTGCCTTCGAAGTTCAGCTTGCCGTCGAACTCCGAGCCCCGGCCAAGGAGTGCGTTCAGCGCGTTATCCGCCGGTGTATGTGCCCGATCCTGCATTGCCGCTCCCCTTTTCTCGTCCATCGTCCCTAGGAACGACGGAGGTCCGCGAATGGTACGCGAGACGCGCTACAGCACGGTCGCGAATTCGTCCCAGAGCCGGGTCTGCGCGTCGCTCGAGAACTTGAGCCGCGGGTCCTGCCGCCGGTAGACGAGCTCGGTCTGCTCCCCGTACATCGTCTGGAGATGCACGAGCATGTCGAGCGCCTCCTGCCTGAGCTCCGGGTCCCGCCAGCGCATCACGATCGCCCGCACGCGCTGCGAGCGCTGGTGGAACCGGTCGATGTGCACCCAGTCGGGCAGGCCCGGCCAGGTCTGCTGGTCGAAGTGGATGCCCTGGATGAAGACGGTGTCGATGAGCTCGGCCTGGCTGAAGTCGTTGCCCCGGAAGTCGTTCGTCGCGCGGCGCGGGTCGAGGTGCTGCGCCGCGAGGCCCCACGGCCGTCCGTAGAAGCGGCACTTCGTGATCGCACCGGCGAAGGTGCAGTCGACGAACTCGGCGCAGGTCGCCTGCCATTTCTCGAGGTGCGAGTCGGCGAACGTGCAGCCCTCGAAGCGGGTCTGGCCCGGGTCGGCCTTCGAGAGATCGGCCCCGTCGAACCGGCAGTCCTTGAACACGCTCTGGATCGGGCTCGAGAAGAGCGGCTGCCACTTGCGGTCGAAGGTGAGGCCGCGGAAGTCGCAGTTCACGAACGTGCACGCGTCGGGGGTGAATCGCGAGAACGCCGACCTGCGGAAGTCGACGTCGGCGATCGTCGCCCGGCGGATGTGGACGACGCCGGATGAGGCGTCGACGTTGAGCGCTATGTCCGTGTCCCTGCCGGCACCGAGCGGCCGGGCGTGAGCTGGCCCTCGTGCGAAAGCTTCGGCGCCTTCTGCGAGTAGGGCTCCTTGCCGTTCTCGATCAGGATCTTGTCGATCTCCGCGAGCAGGGCGTCCATCAAATCGGCCTCAGGGTATACACCCACGACCCTGCCTTTGCGGAAGATCGCGCCCTTCCCCACGCCGCCGGCGATCCCGACGTCGGCATCCTTCGCCTCGCCCGGCCCGTTCACCTCGCAGCCCATGACCGCGATCTTCATCGGGACGGGCAGCGCCCGGAGCCGCTCCTCGGCGACCTTCGCCAGCGGGATGAGGTCGATATCCGCGCGGCCGCAGGACGGGCACGCGACGAGCGTGAGGCCCTGGTCGCGCAGCTCGAGCGACTTCAGGATGTCGAACGCGGCGCGCACCTCCGCGACCGGGTCCTCCGACAACGAGACCCGGATCGTGTCGCCGATGCCCTCGTAGAGGAGGACGCTCATCCCCGCGGTCGAGCGGACCGAGCCCGAAAGGAGCGTGCCCGACTCGGTGACTCCGAGATGGAGCGGGTACGGGATCGCCTTCGCGAGGCGGCGGTAGGCGGCGATCATCTTCGGCACTTCGAACGCCTTGACGCTCACCACGATGTCGCTGAAGTCGAGCTCCTCGAGGATGCGGATCTCCGAGAGCGCGAGATCGACCATCCGCTGGGCGTCATCGCGGAGGTCGCCGGGCTCCTTGTCGGGGATCGACCCGAAGTTCACGCCGATCCGGATCGGG
>DASYXA010000138.1:0-10908 GCA_035935465.1 Candidatus Limnocylindria bacterium
CCGGACGCGGAGAGCTGCACGTTGCCCTGCACCTTCGGCCGGCGTGCGAGCTCCTGCTGGATCGCGGCGAGCAGCTGCGGCGGCGAGCCGCCCAGCGCCTCGATGACGCTCGGCACGATCCCACCCTGCTGCGCCAGGAGCGACGCGAGCAGCTCCTCGACGTCGAGCTGCGAGCGGCCGGCCTCCTGCGCGGCCTGCTGCGAGGAGATCAGCGCCTCCTGGGTCTTCTCGGTCATCTTCTTCGGATCGATCATGACTTCGTCATTCCTCTCTCTATCATCTCGGTCCGTCGGCATTCGCCTCCGGACCTCGATGAGCGCTCAGGGCTGGTGGACTCGCTCCTCGGGCGAAGCCCTCGTCGCTCGCTCATAAGAGATGCGCGCGCACGTCGTCGCCCTTGTGCCGCTCGGCCAGCTCGCGCAGGCCCTCGCGGTCCTTGTCGCTGAGCTTGGTCGGAAGCACGACCTTGACCGTCACGTAGAGGTCGCCCGGTCCACCGCCGGCCCGCGGCATGCCCTGGCCGGCGAGCCGGATCGTGCGTCCGTTCTGCGTCTCGGGAGGGATGCGGAGGCTCACCCGGCCCTTCAGGGTCGGAACGGTGACCTCCGCGCCGAGCATCGCCTCGTGCAGCGCGACCGGCAGCTCGAGGCGCAGGTCATCGCCGTCGCGCGCGAACCGCCGGTCGGTCTTCACCTTCACCTGTAGGAAGAGATCGCCCGCCGGCACGCCGTCGTCGCCGCCAGGCGCCTGGCCTGCGAGCCGGATGCGCTGTCCATCCTTCACGCCGGCCGGGATCTTCACCGTGAGGCGACGCGTCCGGCCGGCCGTCCCGTGGAGCTCGAGGGTTCGCTCGGCACCCTTGTACGCCTCGGCGAGCGTCACTTCGACCGGGTACTCCATGTCCGTGGCGACGGCGCGTGGGCGCGACGCGCGGCGCCGCGTGCCGTTACCCGCGGCCGCCTGGCCGAAGCCGCCCATGTTGCCGAACACGGAGTTGAAGAACTCCGAGAAGTCGCTCTCGCCACCCCCGAATGGATTCGCGCCCGGCTGGCCGGTGTAGACCCACTGGAACCCGCCGTCGCCACCGCGGCGGCCCGCGGTCGGGCCGCCCTGGGCGAAGCGCTCCCAGTCGGGACCGAGCTGGTCGTAGCGCTTGCGCTTGTCCGGGTCGCTGAGGACCTCGTTCGCCTCGTTGACCTCTTTGAACTTCTTCGACGCGTCGGCCGAGGTGTTCACGTCGGGGTGGTACTGGCGTGCCAACTTCCGGTACGCCTTCTTGATGTCGGCGGCCGTCGCGTCCGTATGGACCCCGAGGGTCTTGTAGTAGTCCTTGTATTCGACGGGCATCGTCGCCCCCTACTAGTTCGGCGGAGGGACCGTCGCGGGACGTGCGGCCTCGATCTGGGCCGGCGTGATGCTCGGCCCGGGCAGGAGCGCGACCTTGAACACCTCTTCGATGGTCGAGACCGGCTTGATGTCGACCGTCTCGACGACTTCTTTCGGCACGTCGACCAGATCCTTCTTGTTCTTCTCGGGGAGGATGAAGGTCTTGATCCCGGCGCGGTGCGCCGCGAGCAGCTTCTCCTTCACTCCACCGATCGGCAGGACGCGGCCGCGGAGCGTGATCTCCCCGGTCATCGCGACATCGCGCCGTACACGGCGACCGGTGAGGGCCGACACGATGGCGGTCGCCATCGTCACGCCCGCCGACGGGCCGTCCTTCGGGATCGCTCCCGCGGGCACGTGGATGTGCATGGCGTGGTCCTTGAAGAACCCGGCCGGAATGCCGAGATCGGCCCCGTGCGACCGCACGTAGCTGAGCGCGGCACGAGCCGACTCTTCCATGACCTTCTGGATCTGGCCGGTGAGGACGAACTCCTCGGTCTTGCTGCCCTGGTCCATGATCGTCGCCTCGACCGTGAGGACGTCACCTCCGGCTTCGCTCACCGACACACCGGTGACCGCGCCGACCTGGTCCTCTTCCTCGGCCAGGCCGAAGTCGAACCGCTCGGGGCCGAGGTACGTCGAGAGCTCCGGCGCGTCGACCGTGACGCTCTCCGTCTTCTTCTCGGCGATCTGACGCGCGACCTTGCGGCAGATGGTGCCGATCTCACGCTCGAGGTTGCGGACGCCCGCTTCGCGGGTGAAGAGCCGGACCATGTCCTTGAGGGCCGCGTCCGTGAGGACGAGCCGTCCGTTCTCCAGGCCGTGCTGCTTCAGCTGGCGTGGCAGGAGGTAGCCCGTCGCGATGTGCATCTTCTCGTCCTCGGTGTAGCCGGGGAGCCGGATGATCTCCATCCGGTCGCGGAGCGGCGGGATGATCGTGTCCTCGACGTTCGCCGTGGTGATGAAGATGACCCGTGACAGGTCATACGGGACCTCGAGGTAGTGGTCCGAGAACGTGCTGTTCTGCTCGGGGTCGAGGACCTCGAGGAGCGCCGAGCTCGGGTCGCCGCGGAAGTCCGCGCCGACCTTGTCGATCTCGTCGAGCATGAACACCGGGTTCGTCTCGCCCGCCGTCTTCATGTTCTGGAGCACGCGGCCCGGGAGCGCGCCGACGTAGGTGCGCCGGTGACCGCGGATCTCCGCCTCGTCCCGGATGCCGCCGAGCGACATCCGGATGAACTTGCGGCCCATCGCGCGGGCGATGGACTTGCCGAGGCTGGTCTTGCCCACGCCTGGCGGGCCGACGAAGCAGAGGATCGGGGCGCGCAGCTCGTGCGAGAGCTTGCGCACCGCCATGTACTCGATGATCCGGTCCTTGACCTTCGGCAGGCCGTAGTGGTCCTCGTCGAGGATCCGGGCCGCTTCGGCGATGTCCCAGTCGTCCTCGGGCGCCTTCTTCCACGGCACCGAGATGAGCCAGTCGACATACGTGCGGATGACGCCCTGCTCGGGCGAGGCCTGCGGGATCTTCTCGAGCCGCCCGACCTCCTTGAGGGCCTTCTCCTTGACCTCGTCCGGCATGCCGGCGGCCTCGATCTTCTCGCGAAGCTCGTTGACCTCCGAGGTGCCGTCGTCGTCGCCGAGCTCCTTCTGGATCGCCTTCATCTGCTCCCGCAGGATGTATTCGCGCTGGGTCTTGTCGAGGGTCTGCTGGACGTCGCTCTGGATCTTCGCCTTCATCTGCAGGATCTCGTTCTGCTTCGCGAGGAAGACGGAGAGGAACCGGAGCCGCTCGACGACGCTCTCCATCTCGAGGAGCTGCTGGCGCTGCTCGATCGTGAGATCCTGGCTCTGCGCGACGAGGTCGGCGAAGTGCGACGGGTCATCCGTGCTCTTCGCGGTCATGGCGACCTCGGGCACGATCGATCCGCCGTTCTCGACGTAGTCGCCGAACAGGCTCTTCACGCTGCGGACGAGGGCCTCGCGCTCGACCGGCTCGCCCGGGATCTCGGTGATCGGCTGGAACGTCACGCGGAAATACCGCCGATCCTCCGCGAAACCGGTGATCTTCACCCGCTGGAGGCCCTGGACGATGACCTGCGCGCTCCCATCGGGGATCTTGAGGAGGCGAACGATCTCGGCGATCGTCGCGACGCCGTAGATCTGGTCGGGTGTGACGTCGTCGACCTCGGCGTCCTTCTGCGCGGCGAAGATGACGTAGTGCTTCTCTTCCATCATCGCCGCGTTGATGGCGGCCACACTCTTCTCGCGCCCGACCCCGAGAGGTTGGACGATCTTCGGGAACACCACCATCTCCCTCAGGGGGACGAGGGGGAGCTCCGGGGGGTAGGTGCGGATGTCTTCGGTCATGCTTCGTGGCCGGCCCTTTCTACTGGGGCACGGCGGGGACCGGCACAGCCGGGCCCCGCCGTACGCGCCGTTACGTGTACTTGCGTGCTTACGTCGCTGTTCCTGCGGTGATCTTCACGGTCTTCGGCTTCACGGCCTCCGACTTCGGGAGGACGAGATCGAGGACCCCGTTCGTGAACGTCGCGGTGACCGCGTTCGAATCGATCTGCACCGGCAGCGTGAATGCGCGCTGGAACTTTCCCGCGCGACGCTCCTGACGGAGCCAGCCGTCGTTCGTCACGTCCTGCCCGGGCTTGGTCTCGCCCGAGAGGGCGATCGTGTCACCGGTGACGTTGATCGCGATGTCGTCGGCGGTCATGCCGGGCAGGTCGGCGCGCAGGTGATACGCGTCCTTCGTCTCCCAGAGGTCGACCGGCACCGTGATCTGTCCGGCAGGGCCCGACCAGCCGTTCGGCCGGATGAAGCTCTCCTGGAAGAGCTGGTCCATGGCGTCGCGAAGGGACACGAAGTCGCTGAGCGGTGCGATACGGGCAATGGCCATCTCTACATCTCCATTCCTTTTTCTGGGGCTCGACCAGGGCGGGCCACGCCCGGCCTGGCGGACGCGCTGGAGCTTTCCGTTTCCGCACCGTCGATCGCATCGGCCAGCTCCCGGAGCAGGTCGGCCGCTTCGCGGACCTGCAGGAGCATCTTCACGCCGGCCAGATTCACGCCGCGCCGCTGGGTGAGGTAGCGGATGACGCGGACCCGCTGGAGGTCCTCATCGGAGTAGAGGCGGATGTTCGAATCCGTCCGGACCGGGTCGACCAGCCCCTCCTCCTCGTAGATCCGCAGCGTGCGGGGGTGGCAGCCGGCGAGGCTCGCGGCGATCGAGATGACGTAGACGGGTCGGCTTCCACGCGCCATGGCATTGGTATAAGACCTACCAATGGCATTGTCAATCTTCTTGTGGTCCCGGCGCCTAGCCGAACAGGGCTTTCTTGACCTCCTGCTCGGCGGCGGTGGGGGCGAACACGATGATGCGGTCCCCCGCCTCGAGCTTGGTGTCGCGGTGGGCGTGCAGGATCTGGCCCTTCCGGACGATCGCGCCGATGTGCGCGCCGGCCGGCAGCCCGACGGCGTCGACCGCCTTGTCCGCGGCAGGCGACCCGATCGCGACCTCGGCCTCCACGATCTCGAGGTCGGAGCGGGTAAGCGGCATGAGCGGCATGAACCCGCCGGTCGGAAGCTCCTGCTCGATGACGCCCATCAGGACCCGGGTCGACGACAGCGTCTCGTCGATCCCCATGGCCTTGAACACGATCTCGTTCTTCGGGTTGTTCACCCGCGCGATCACGCGGTTCGCGCCGCATTTCAGCTTCGCGAGCTGGCTGATGATGAGGTTGTCCTCGTCGTCGCCGGTGACGGCGAGCACCGCGTCGGCGCGCTGGCAGCCGGCCTGGATCTGGTACTTCCCCTCGTCGGCCGGCGCGTTGATGACCACGGAGCCGAGCTGCTCCTCGATCCAGAGGGCCCGGCGGCGGTCGCGCTCGATGATCATCACCTCGTGCCCCGCTTCCAGCAGGGCCTTCGACAGGTGATAGCCGACCTCGCCGCCGCCCGCGACGACGAAGTACATCAGCGGCTCACGTCGGGGAGCTGGAGCGAGAGCTCCTCGTCATGCTTCATCGCGGCCTTCATGAGGTTCGGGCCGAGCGACGTGTCGCCCGAGAGCACCGCATGGAGCAGCGTCCCGAGGATCGTCGTGCGCGAGAACGTGTAGAGGCCCTGCCCGCGGTAGGTCGCGGCCCGGATCGGGTCGTTCACCTTCGCGAAGGCCTGCGCGACGCCGAAGATCTTCTTCGCGATCTGCGCGGCCATGAGGTTGCGATTGTCGCCCTGGGTGAGGGATAGGAACGCGGCGGCGGACTCGATCCCCGCCTGGCGGAGGATGTCCATATCCGTCCCGTCGCCGAGGACGGGCGTGCCCGTGAAGCCGGCGGGCAGGCGCTTGAAGGCGGACCGTTCGATGTCCACGATCGAAACGGTGTCGCCCGCCTGGTCCAGGAGCTCCGCGAGGAAGGCGCCGGTGCGCCCACATCCCACGATGACGACGTTCACTTGGGTTGTTCCTGACGATACGCGAGCACCGCGCACGGCGCTTTCACGTACACCGACTCGACCGTCCGGCCCACGTAGACCCGGCCGAGACGCTTCCGGAACGGCATGCCGACGATGATCAGCTCGCAACCCTGCTCGACCGCGGTGTCGACGATGGCCGCCGCCGCTTCGCGGGCCTGCAGGACCTCGGTCGTCACATGCGCGCCCTGCTTCTCCGCGACCTTCTCCGCGAGCGAGAGGATCTCCTCGCCGCGCTCGAGCTCGGCATCGAGGACCGCGTCGAGCGGCATGTTCCACCTCACCTCGATGACGTGGACGGCCGTGATCTTGGCCTTGTGCGGCCGGCCGAGCGCGATCGCGTACTCGATGACGTCCGGGTCGATCGCCGTGCCGGCGAGCGGGACGAGGATGTTCGTGAGCCTCACAGGCGGCGGAGTCTAGTGCGACTCGAAGTCCTCGGTGTCCCCCAAGTGGTACGGCACATCGATGACGCTCGTGTTCGGCCTGGCGAACAGCGCAAGCTTGAGCCTGAGCGCGGTCTGATTGTGCAATGCCGCATCCCAGAAGTGGCGCGGGACGAACTCGGCGAGCACGACGACGATCGGACGATCGTGGTCCTGGTCGTCGATCGCGTCCAGATAGCTGAGCATCGGCGCGATCAACGAGCGATACGGCGACACGATCACTTCGATCGGGACCTCGCTCCCGATCGACCGGGCCCACCGGTCCTTGAACGCCTGCGCGCCGTCCTCGTCGAATGAGATGTGCAACGCGGTCACATGCGGCGACAAGCCGCGGGCCAGGCTCAATGCGTGCAGAGCCGCCTTGTCGATCCGGCTGATCGGCACGATGAGCCGTGGCGCGCGTGCCCGCAGGGCGACGCGCGCGCCGCGGGGAATGAGCAGCTCGTCCTCGATCTTGCGGTAGTGCCGGTGCACCCGCCACATCAGGTAGACCAGCACCGGCATGACCGCGAGCACGAGCCACGCACCCAGCGCGAATTTCGTGATCGTGACCACGACGGCGACGATGCCCGTCGCCACCGCGCCAAGCGCGTTCACGCCGATGGAGAACCGCCACCCCCGGCCGCGCTGGCGGAGCCAGTGGCGCACGAGGCCGGCCTGGGAGAGCGTGAACGCGATGAACACACCGATCGTGTAGAGCGGGATCAGCCCGTTGACGCTGGCCTGGTAGACGGCCAGCAGGATCGCCGACAGCACCGCGAGGACGATGATCCCGAAGGAATAGGCGAGGCGGTCGCCGCGCTGCGCGAATTGCCGCGGCATGAACCGGTCCGTCGCGAGGATCGACGCGAGCCGCGGGAATCCGGAGAAGCTCGTGTTCGCCGCGAGCGTGAGGATGACGGCCGTGGCGATCTGGACGACGTAGAAGTACCAGCCGTCCCCGACGAGCGAGCGCGTGAGCATCGAGAGGATGCTCTGGGTCTCGCTCGCGTCGGGCTGCAGGCCGATGTGCGTCGAAAGGAAGCTGATCCCGATGAACAGCGTGCCGAAGAGCGTCCCCATGGCGACCAGCACGATCCGCGCGTTGACCGACTCCGGCTTCCGGAACGCGGGTACGCCGTTCGCCACCGCCTCGGTGCCGGTCAGCGCGACCGATCCGGATGAGAACGCGCGCAGGATGAGGAACGCCGAGAGCGCCTCGCTCTGGTGCACCACCGCCGGTGGCGGGACGGGGGCGGGCAGGTCGCCCATGAGCATCCGGTACAGGCCGATGGCGAGCACCCCGAAGACGCTGAGCACGTAGAAGTACGTCGGTCCCGCGAACAACACGCCGGCCTCGCGGATCCCGCGTAGGTTGCCGATCGTGAGGAGGCCGATGAACACGACGCCGATCGTCACCTTGTAGGGATCGAGGTCTGGGCGGGCGCTCGTGATCGCGAGGACGCCGCCGGCGACCGATACCGAAACGGTGAGGACGTAATCGACCAGGAGCGCAGCCGCGGCCACGAGCCCGGGCAGCCGGCCGAGGTTCTCGCTGGCGACGACATAGCTGCCGCCGCCGTTGGGGTACGCCTTGATGACCTGCAGGTACGAGATGACGACGATCGCGAGGATGACGACGATGGCGACCGTGAGCGGCATCGTGAGCGCGAGCGCACCGGCACCGGCCAGGGCCAGGGCGTGCATGGTCGCCTCCGTCGCGTACGCGGATGACGAGATGTTGTCGGAGGCGAAGATCGCGAGGCCGGTGACCTTGGTCAGCCGCTCCTCGTGCTCCTGCTCGCTCGACAGCCGCCGGCCGAACAGCACGGTCCGCACCTTCTCGGTCGCGCGACCGAACGCGCCCTCCGGCTCGAAGACCTCCTCGGTCGCCTCGACGTAGCCCTTGCGGCGTCGAAGCTCGCTGCTGCGGACGATGCGCACACGGGTGTCACCCGGGAGCCGGCCCTTGGCGCGCTCGATGCGTTCGAGCCGATGTTCGGGCCGCGTCGGTCCGTCGGGCGGCTCGCCGGAGCGGTTCTCTGTCAAATCGGGCGAATCCTAGGGCGGGATGCGGCTAGAGGCCGAAGCGCAGCCGGTCGGCGAGCAGCTCGGGCAGCTTGCGGTCGCGCATCCGGCCCTGCGTCAGACCGATGTCGTACTCGACCCGGCGGAGATCCACCGAGCCGGCCGCGGGATCGAGCAGCGCGTAGGCCGCGCGCGGATCGCCATCGCGCGGCTGGCCCACGCTGCCGGGATTGATCATCACCTTCCCATCGCCCGGACGGAAGGTCGCGGGCACGTGGGTGTGCCCGACACAGCAATATCGCGCGGCGATGCCGGCCATCGCGGATCCCGCCGTGCGCGCGTCGAAGACGTACTCCCACAGCGGATCCCGCGGGCTGCCGTGGCAGATGACGTACGCCGCGCGCGGCTCGAGCGTCAGCGGGAGCGCCGCGAGGAAGTCGCGATCCTCCGGTGCGAGCCAGGCTCGGTGCAGCTCCGCCGCCGTCCGCGCCGCCGGGTTGAACAGTCCGAGCCCCTGACCGGTCGCGACCGCGCGGTCGTGATTGCCGGCGATGAGCGTGGCGCGTCGCTCGCGCAGCAGCGCGAGCGTGTCGGCGGGCTCCGGCCCATAGCCGACGGTGTCCCCCATCACCCAGATCGCCTCGACCGGCGGGAGATCCGCGAGGACGGCCTCGAGCGCGACGAGGTTCGCGTGGATGTCCGAGAGCAGCGCGACCTTCACGCTGCGGCAGCCGCCTTCGCGTCGGCCAGGCTGAAACGCCGCGTCGCGAGCGCGCGCCCGACCACGACCGACGCCGCGCCGAAGCGCGCGAGCGCGGCGATGTCCGCCAGATCGCGCACGCCGCCACCGGTGTGCAGGGCCACCGCGCTCGCGCGCGCGCCGAGCGCCTCCTGGATCCGCCGGAGCAGCGCGAGGGGCGGTCCGCCGAACCCGCCCTCGGTCGCCAGATCCACGACGTAGAGCGCGCGGATCCCCCGGTCGACGGCGGCGATCGCGGCGTCCACGCTGTCGCGGCCGGCCGCGCGTGCGAGCAGCTCGTCGCCGCCACCCCGCGGCGCGAGGCCACCCTGCTTCGATTCGATCTCCACGATCGCGCGATCGGCGATGGTCGCGATGGACCGCAGCAGCGCCTCGTCGCCGAAGACCGCCGATGAGAACAGGACGCCCGCGAAGCCGTCGTTCAGCGCCGCGGTCGCGCGCTCCAGGCTCGCGAGGCCACCCGCGAGCCGGCACGGCACGCCGCTCGCGCGCGCGATCTCCGCGAGCAGCGGCAGGTTGACGTACTCGCCGCGCTCGGCGCCATCGAGGTCGACGAGATGGAGCTCGTCGGCACCGTCGGCGACGAACGCGGCGGCGAGCTCGCGGGGTGAGATCGCGAGGTCGGTGGTGGACCGGAACCCCACCCGTCCGCTCCGCACGTCGACGGACGGCACGATCACCATGGGCGGCGCCGCGCTTCGGCCGAGGTGCGCGGGTACCGGTCGGGCGACGCACGCACCTTGCGCATCACGACGAGGTTGCGGCCCGGGAGCACGTCCGCGAGGCCGAGCTGCAGCGTCGAGACGATCGACGCGATCTCGCCACCGACCGAGGCCAGGGCCTTGCGCGCGGCGGCGAGCTCCGCATCGACCTTCCCCTTCCAGACGATGGCGTCTCCGCCGATGCGCAGGAACGGGAGGAGGTACTCGGCACACGCGGCGATCGTGCCGACCGCCCGCGCCGTCCCGACGTCATATGCCGCGCGCCGGTCGGCGGAATGCGCGAGCGCCTCCGCGCGCTCGTTGCGGACCTCGACGCCGCCGAGCGCGAGCAGGGCGCCGGTCTCCTCGATGAACCGCGATTTCTTGCCGACCGATTCCACGCACGTCAGCGTGGTCCCCGGCATCGCGATCCGCAGCGCGAGGCCGGGAAACCCCGCGCCGCTGCCGACATCGATCACGCGCTCGCGGCCGGTCCAGGCACGCACGGCGTACGCGGTGAATGCGTCGAGGAAATGTTTCATCGCGACCGCCTCGAGCTCGGTGATCGCTGTGAGGTTCACGCTCGTATTGCGTGCGATGAGCTCGTGGGCGTACCGCTCGCAGACCGCGACCTGCGCGCTGGTCAGCTGCAGGCCGATCTCGGCGGCGCGGGCCGCGAGCGACTGGAACTCGCGACCGGCGACCGCGGACACGCGGGCTATCGTATGCGTCTGACTCGGCCGTTCCGCGTCGCCGCGCTGCTCATCGCGACCCTTGCCCTTGCGCCTGGCGCGGCGCTCGCGACGAGCCGGAGCGTGGTCATCCAGGACTTCACGTTCGTGCCGCAGACCGCGACGATCAACGTGGGCGAGAGCGTCACCTGGATCAACAACGACCCGCTCAACCACACCGCGACGTCCGATACCGGCGCGTTCGACACGGGCGCGATCCCGGCGAGCGGGAACAGGACCGTCTCGTTCTCGACCGCGGGGACCTTCGCGTATCACTGCTCGGTCCACCCGTCGATGAAAGGCACGATCGTCGTGCTCGGCGCGACGGCGACCCCGGCGACGGCGACCCCGGCGCCGCCGACCCCTCGGCCGACACCCCCGCCGACGGC